>JBLWKA010000056.1:0-34713 GCA_048381555.1 Oscillochloridaceae bacterium umkhey_bin13 | reverse complement strand
CGTTTCGCTGATATATGTGGACCAGCGTGCCGCATCACGCACCTCGGCCCCGCGCAGGGTCAGAATATTATGCAGACTGCCGACCATATTCTCGGCGGCCCAGAAGGTCTTGAAGTCGGGGAACCAGGTGTTCATCTCGGCGGGCGCTTCGGTACCCGGCGTATTCTGAAACACCATCCTGACCCCGTCAATCGTGAGTTCCTCAATCGGCTGCGTGATCGAGATCGTCGGCGGCAAGATGCCCACATCACCACTCGCGACCGCCTTACCAATTGCCATGTCCACATGCCCGTAGGGGTTGGTCGGCACAATATCGGCATAGGTGTACGACTTGCGGCGGGTCATCGCATTGCCCGCAAAGAGGTTCTCCGAAATCGCCGCTTGCATAAAGCCGTGTGGCGCGATAATCTGAACCTTGCCGGTCAATAGCGCAGTATCGTCAACGACCCCACGGATGCCGCCAAAGTGATCGCCGTGCGAGTGCGAGATGATCACCGCGACGACGGGACGCTCGCCCAGGGTCTCGTTCACGAACTTGAGCGCGGCGCGGGCGGTTTCGCGTACGGTGAGCGGATCGATAATGATCCAGCCGGTCTGACCTTTGATGAACGAGATATTCGCGAGGTCGAAACCGCGCACCTGATAGATCCCCGGCACAACCTCGTACAGGCCAAACTCCATATTGAGCAGGGCCTGACGCTGGAGTGACGGATGGATGCTGTCGTAATCCTTGCCCTGCAACAAGAAGTCCCAGTTGTCCATGTTCCAGGCGACCCCACCCTTGTCATTCATGATTTTGCGGTAGGCGGGGGCTGCAATAAAGCCGCGTTTGGCTTCTTCAAAATCCCGGGTGTCATCAAAGGGCAACAGCTTGCGCTGTTCGTCAAGCAGTTCAATCGTCTGTGGCGAAGGCAGTTTGCCTTTGGGATGGAAATGGGGCAATTTGCACATGGCTATATCCTTGAATGTTAGGTGGGAGCGCCGATCACCACTCTGAGGACGAGAAAAGAAGAACGTAGAAAATAGAAAGTAGCAAGCAGATCGAGCGCAAGCGTTCTACGTTCACCTCAGCGTCCGCCGTGGGCCATCATGTCAATCACAATTGCCACCCCAAGGATCAGCCCTTCGTCCTGGCCTGGTTCGACCGCGACGCCGTACATATCACGCAGGCGGAACCACTTCTTCGAGACCTCGGCGATCTTGCGGTCGCCAGCGCCAATCGTATATTCGTGGTGCAACACATTGCCCTGCACCTCAAGGTCGGGGCCATCGCCAACCTTGACCGTCCAGCGGTCACGTAGCGGTGTGATCATCGCTTTGCGCACCAGCGCCATGCGTTCGCCATTCGGCCCTTCGATCTCCATCGCATCGCGTACGCGCAGCATCCGTTCCTGGATGCGACACTGTACCTGCCCCTGCATGTCTTCGATCACGAGGGTTTTGCGAATGCGCAGCGCCTTGCCATCAACCTTGTAGGCCCGCCGCCCATCGCTGTCCTCGATCCAAAAGTCATCGCCAATCGCCACCATGCGCTGGCGTACCTGGTAGCGTACGGCATCGCCACGCCGCCCAAAGGTTTCCCGCTCTTCGCGTCGTGCCTGTCGTCGCATTGTTCGTTCCTTTCGATAGGGATATAGTCTGGTTATAGGTGATTGTCCTTGCCTGCACACGCCGCTAGGGGGTAGTTTCTGGGTGGATACATTGGATGATGGGCTAATGATCCATGTGGATGATCACGACCTAGCCTTATGGTTAGCCCAATCATGGCTTGCATGCCGTGATACTATCTGCCTATGGCTGCTTGCCTGGTGCGTGGGCGCTCACCCCTGATTGTGTGGCACTGTCGTCGGCTGGCGATGGTGCTGGTGGTGTGCCTGCTGCTGTTGGCCCCAGCCCAGGTCGGGGCGGCGGCTCCTGTTCAGGCGGTGTCGCATGCCTTGCCGATCAAGATGCTTGATCTTCGGGTGGGCTTGCCCCACCCGGCGGTGTATAGCATCGCCCGCGATCCCTTTGGCTTCCTCTGGTTCGGCACGCTCGAAGGGTTAGCTCGCTATGACGGTCACAGCTTTGTGGTCTATCAGGCTGATCCAGCCAATCCGCAGGGGCTGGCGAGTTCGCAGATCGATACGCTCTACACCGACCGAGCCGGCATGCTTTGGATTGGTACGTTGGCCAGTGGCCTTAATCGCTACGATCCCTACCAGGAGCAGTTTACCCACTATCGCCATAATCCCAATGACCCAACCAGTCTGAGCAGCAACGCCGTGCGGGCCATCCACGAAGATGCCACTGGGCGATTCTGGATCGGCACCCTCGGTGGGGGCCTGAATCAGTTTGATCCGGCGACCGGACGTTTCACGCACTACCGCCACAATCCCAACGAGCCCTATAGTCTGAGTGACGATCATGTGGCTGCGATCCTCGATGATGGACGCGGTGGCCTATGGCTCGCCACGATGGGCGGCCTTAACCATTTTGATCCAACTACCGGGCGTTTTACGGTCTATCGCCATGATCCGAATGACCCCACCTCGTTGGGTGGCGATCAGGTGACGACCCTATTGCGTGATCATGCTGGCGTGCTCTGGTTGGGTATCAGAGATGTCGGACTTTTTCGGTACGACGCAGCCCGTAACCAGTTCCAGGGCTACCGCAGCGATCCGGCGGGGTTGCGTAGTGGCAATGTGATCGCGCTGGTCGAAAGCAGTCCGGGTCAGATCTGGGTGGCAACCTATGGTGGCGGGCTCTACCATTTCGAGGTCGCACGCGAACAGTTTACTGATTTCAATCGCCTTGCGGCTGCCGGGAATGGTCTGGCTACCAACCATCTCGAAAGCCTTTTGCTGCATCCTGATGGCTTATTGCTGGTTGGTACCGAGGATCGTGGGGTTGGGCTGATTGATCTCCAGCCCGGGCCATTTACGATCTATACGGCCCGCAGTGATGCTCATACCCTGCCTGATGCGCTCTGGCCTGGCCCGATCAGGGCGACCCTCCAAGACCTGGACGGGGCGCTCTGGCTTGGGGTGGCGAATTCAGGGCTGATCCGCTTCGACCGTACCCAGGGCGTGATGACTCATTACGCCCACGATCCTGCCGATCCCTCCAGTCCGGTGAGCAATCGGCCCCAGGCCATGCTGCTTGATCAGCGCGGCGGGCTGTGGATTGGCCACAACAACGGCCTTGATTGGTTTGATCGCACCACCGAGCAGTTCGTCCACTATCCGATTGAGCCTGGTAATCCCTTTGCTCTTAGCCATGGTGATATTTTTGATCTGTACGAGAGCCGTGATGGCATGATCTGGATTGCGACCCGGGGCGGTGGCCTGAACCGGCTTGATCCAGCGACGGGGCGCTTTACCCACTACCGCCATGATCCCACTGAGCCAACGAGTACCAGTTCGGATTATGTCGGTTCGATTGTCGAAGATCAGGCCGGTTACGTCTGGCTTGGTCACGAGAGTACGGGCCTGAGTCGCCTCGATCCGGCGACTGGGCGCTTTACCAACTACCGCCACGACCCTGATGATCCGCAAACCCCCGGTTCGAATAGTGTCCTGGCTCTCTATGGTGATCCTGACGGTGTGATCTGGGCCGCCACCTGGAGCGGCGGGCTGAATCGGATTGACCCGACCACCGGCCTGGTTACGCGCTATCCGCCTGCTAATGGTCTGCTCAGTAGCAAGCTTAATGGCATCCAGCCTGACGCTGCGGGTTTTCTCTGGTTGACCTCGAACCAGGGCCTGATCCGTTTTGACCCGCGCACCGGCCAGAGTGTAGGCTATACTGCTGCTTCGGCGGGCCTGCCGCTTGGCGGCTTCGCGCTCAATGGTTCGAGCCAAACCCGCAGCGGCGAGATCATCCTGGGTGGGTTTGACAGTCTGGTGACCTTCTTTCCGAGTGATGTTCACCCCCAGGCCGTGGTCGGGCCGGTTGTATTTACGGCGGTGCAACTGGCCAATCAAGCCCTGATCCCCGGTTCCGCGACTACTCTGACTACGACGATCAATGCGGCCAACGGGCTGACCCTCGCCTATGATGATCAGGTGCTGAGCCTGGAGTTTACGGTGCTGGATTATCGTGCCCCCGAGGCGGCGCGTTACCGCTATCGCTTGCTCGGTTTTGATTCCCAATGGGTCGAGGTTGATAGTACTCGTCGCCTGGTTACCTATACCAATCTCAATCCTGGCAACTACACTTTTGAAGTGCAAGCCGCCAATGGCGAGGGCGTCTGGAGCACCGCCATCCGCCGTTTACCGATCACCGTGGTGCCGCCCTGGTGGCAGACCTGGTGGTTTATGCTGCTGACTGCTACCGCACTGATTGGCAGTGTTGCGGGCATGGTCGGTTGGCGTTTGCGTTCAGATAAACATCAGCGGCGGCAACTCGAAGCCGAAGTCGCCACCCGGACAGCAGCGCTGGCAGCGGCAAATGCGAGCCTGGAGCGCCAGGTGCAACTGGAGCGCATCCTGATTATGAGCCTCGATCTTGATACCCTGCTCGGTGGTATTCTCGATCAGATCGACGAGGTGGTGCCCTTCAGTACCGGGGCGATCTTCACCCTCGAAGCGCAGACGCTCACGCTACGGGCCTTGCGTAGCCACCTGTTTGTGCCCCCAACTACTCCGCTGCAACTCGACCTGAGCCAGATCGTGACGCTGCATTCCGTCCTGGCCTCCGGCACGACCCAGACCCTCAGAACCGTCGAAATTGACCGTAACGTGCTGAACTACATCGGCACCATGCTCGGCCAGCCAATCATGGCCCAAGCCTGGTTGCTCGTGCCGCTGCGAGTGCAAGAGCGGGTGATCGGGCTGTTGGTGCTGGCGCATGCGCAGCGTGAGTGTTATGGTGAGCAAGAAACCGCGCAGGTAGAGCCATTCGTCAGCCCGGTGGCCCTGGCCCTCGAAAACGACCGTTTGCGCCAGCAGGCCCAGCGCGCCGCGATCCTCGAAGAACGTTCACGGGTGGCGCGTGAATTGCATGATGCCGTAACCCAGACCCTCTTCTCGGCCAGCCTGATTGCCGAAGCGATGCCCGATGCGCTCGAACGTGACTTGGAGCGGGCAGCCCAGGGTGCCCACGAGTTGCGCCGCTTGACCGCCGATGCGCTCGCCGAGATGCGCGCCCTGCTGATCGAACTGCGGCCCAAAGCCTTGACCGAAGTCTCGCTTGGTCGCCTGGTCCAATTGCTGGCCGCGACCTGGCGTAATCGCACCGCAATTCCGATCAATGTGATCGTGGAACGCGATTGTACTTTGCCCCCAGTCGTCCAATTGGCGTGTTACCGCATTACCCAGGAGGCTCTAAACAATGCCATGAAACATGCTGCCGCCAGCGAAGTGACTGTCCGAGTCGCCTGCACGCCCGCCGAAGTTCTGCTCGAAATTCATGACAATGGTTGCGGCTTCGATCCCACCCAGGTGGCACGGGGCGGGCTGGGCTTAGGCATTCTGCATGAACGGGCCAATGAGCTTGGTGCCTACCTTGATTTACATAGCCGACCCGGCGTTGGTACGACCGTTACGCTGCATTGGCAGGCGGGCAAGGGAGTGTAGGGCCGCAGCGTGCTGCGGCCCTACACCAACATCCTCTGTGTTCTCTGTGTCTCTGTGGTTCCAATCAGGACATTTCCCGATCTACGTAGGAGTAATCGATGGACTCGCTGTTCACCCAACTCATTCCCTTGATCCTTGGGGCCGTGCTCTCGCCGCTCTGGGTGATTATCGTATTGCTGATGCTGACCAGTCCCGGCGGGGTGCTCAAGGCTACGGCCTTTGTTTTGGGGATGAGCTTCACTCGTGTGGTTCAGGGGCTTCTGTTCGGTTTTGTTTTTGGGGCCGCCACTCAGGCCGATGAAAGCAGCGGCAAGCCGATTGTTTCGACCCTCTTGCTGCTGATGGGAATTTTGTTACTAGTGGCCGGGGTACGCAAATGGCGCAAGGAAGACGATCCCGACGAGCCGCCGCCCAAATGGATGCAGTCCATGAACGAGATCACCGCCCTGAAGGCGTTTGGGATGGGGGCCTTACTGGTTGGGATCGGCCCAAAACTCTGGGTCTTTACGCTTTCGGCGCTTGCGGTGATCAGCGACGCCGATCTGGGCCTGACTGCCAGTTCCATCGCCTTCGCGTTCTATATTGTGATGGCCCAAATTGTGCTCATTCTTGCCATTCTGGTGGCCGTCCTGATTCCCAAACGCTCGCAGGCGATCCTTGCGCGGGCCATGGACTGGCTCAATACCTACAATCGCCCGATTTCGATCACCGTGGCCCTGGTGTTTGGGGTCTTTTTTATGGTGAATGGGCTTCAGGGTCTGCTCGAGTGATCCGATTGGTGAGCAGGGGCATGGTGATCACGGGTGGTTGAGCAGAGATAACGTTGCCGGAAGTATAGCAAATCAGGGCCGCGCAGAGTATAGGGCCTACTATTGCTCTTGCTGACGTCCCGGCCGACCACGCGGTACGATGCCCGCAGCGACTTCGGCCTCATAACGAGCAAGTGCTGCACGGGTGCTATGCCAACGCCCATCCCGTTTTGTGCCAGCCAGACGCCCCTTGCGAATCAGTAGGGCGAGGTATTCAGCGCTATGGGTGGTGCCAATTGCCAGTTCGGCAAGTGGCAACCATTCCTCGTTAGGGGTGGCCGCGCAGGCCTCAAGATACAGATCGAGTCCGCTCTCGACCGCACGACCGATAAGGTTCAAGAGAGGGTTGTAGCGTCCCCGGTCAGCCTGGGCCAGGGCTTCGAGGTAGCCCAACCGCCATTCGCGCAACAGTAGGGCGGGAGGATAGCCGTCGCGGAGGAGCATCAGGTTGAGGAGCAGACGTGCGGTACGACCGTTACCGTCAAGAAAGGGGTGAACTGCCAGAAAGCCATGATGAGCCAGTGTCGTGCGAGTGATCGGCTCGTACTGACGCCCTTCACCGCTGAGCCAGGCCAGCCATGTGTCCATCAACCTGGGTACCTCGCTGGCCGGCGGCGGGATCAATTGCGCCCCACGAATGCTCACGGCCCCATGGCGGAATTGCCCTGGCTCGTCAAGGAGGCGGTCAGTCACCAGGCGGTGCAGTTCCAGCACGGTCGTGATCGTGAGCGGTGTCTGCGTAGCAGCAAGCTTGCTCATCAGCGCATAGGCCGCCGCGTGATTAGTGGCCTCCAGGTGCTCTTTAAGCGAGTGACCTCCAATCGTGATCCCCTGCTCGATTACCAATTGGGTTTCGCGCAGACTCAGGGTATTGCCCTCGATGGCATTTGAGTGAAAGGTCAGGCGAATTTGCAGATCCGCATGTAATACCCGCAGCACAGCCGGGGGTAATGGTCGTCGCGCATCAAGTAGGGCACGCTTTTCGGTGATGCGCAGCGCCAAGCGGGGATCCATCCGGAGCTGAGTCATGGTTAGCAGCTTAGAAATAGTATCGGCTTATAGAATTATAGCATAAGCCGATACTATTTAAGCAACAAACTGGGCAGTTGCTTCTGTTTCCGTTCCGGTTGACCATGCGGAACCTGCAGAACCGCTAGGCCCTTCCTTAGCGAGTCGGATGATCTGACGATTGACATCGGTTGTATCCATGCCCTGACCGGTGACGACCTGCGGGCCTACGCCGACGAAGTGGTAGGCTGGTGCGTCCCTGGAGCGCTACGTCCGCTTTGCGCCTCTCTGTGACTACGCTGAGGCTGATGTGCCGGTAAGCATTCCGCGCCCGGTTGGGTTTACCCTGTTCACGGCGTTGGTACTCGGTCATGGCTGAGTTTCGGCCAGGATCGTCGGCACAATCACCTGATGCAGCGCCTCGAATTGTTCAAACGCGACCGAGTGGCCAGCATTGGGGAAGCTGTAGATCCGTTTGAGAGGGGCTTCGAGTGCCGTGTACCATTCCAGGGCTAGGTCGCGACGCGCTGGTAGTTCAGCGGCTCCATCCAGGATGTAGACTGGTACATCGAGTTTTGGTACGTCATGCCGGAAGTCGATGGTCTGGAGTTGAGGGTACATCAGGCTGAACATATCGATCAGGCCACGCAGTACATTGACCTTCTCAACAAGGTTGTATTCGCTGGCGAAGATACCGTATGGCCCCAGCCTGGCGGCTGTGCCCCGCTCGATGTAGGCCTGGGGCGGGGTGTAGGGCGGTTCGAGTTGGGGGTACGGCCCCATGATGATCGCATTGGGATACGGGATATCGGCGTAGGGGGGGGCACCAAAGGCGAGCATCTGCGCCCGTAGGGTTGCATTGCCCGTGCGTTCGGCCAGGGCCAGCACCTCGTGATAGAGCAGGCGGTCGGTTACGCGCTGACTAACCATCTGGCCGCTGCCGATCCAGGCGTAGTAGAGATCGGGACGCCGCTGGACGGCCAGGACACCGAGGGTGCTGCCCCACGATTCGCCCATCAGATAGATCCTGGCGACACCAAACCGTTCACGGAGGTATTCGCTTACGGCGAGCGTATCGGTGATGGCTTGTTCGAGCGTTACGGCCTCGCTCGGTTCGAGCGCAGGGTACGATTTGCCGGTACCACGCTGATCCCAACCTACCACTATGATTACCACCGGATCACGGCAGCGCCGATCCATGCCTTGCTGAGCTTGCTGATCGAGCATCTGCCCCCGGCGTGCCATCTGTTGCTGCTCACCCGCGAAGATCCGCCCTTGCCGCTGGCCCGGCTGCGGGCGCGGGGTGCTTTGACCGAGATCCGCGCCCAGGATCTGCGCTTTGATGCGACCGAAGCCACCACCTTCTTTAATCAGGCCATGGCGTTGGATCTGAGCACCGAGGGGATTGCAACTCTGGCGGCACGTACCGAAGGCTGGATTGCCAGTCTACACCTGGTGGCCTTATCGCTGCGAGGGCGTGATGCCGCGCAAACCGCAGCCTTCATCCAGCGTTTTGGTGGCAGTCATCGCTATGTGTTTGACTATCTGGCTGAAGAAGTGTTGGCTCGCCAGAGTCCTACAGTCCAGGCGTTTTTGCAGCAGACCGCCATCCTTCGATCGGTTCAATGCGGAACTCTGTACGGCGGTCACCGCACGGAACGATAGCCAGGCCTTGCTCCTCCAACTCGAACAGGCGAACCTCTTTCTGGTGCCGCTCGATGATGTGCGCACCTGGTATCGCTACCATCACCTGTTTGCTGATTACTTGCGTTCGTTGCTTCCGGCTGAGCAGCATCGCGAAGGCTATCGGCGGGCGGTGGCATGGCTGAGCGCTCAGGCGCTCTGGGTGGATGCGGTACAGTATGCGTTGGCAACAGCGGACTCCGACCTGGTTGCGGACGTGATCGAGCAGGCCTTGAGCGGGCCGAGCAGTTGGTCAAGTGGCAATCTAACCATGCTCGCGAGTTGGATTGATGCCCTACCAGCCAGCGTCTTCTCGCTCCGCCCCCACTTGAGCCTGCATACGGCGCGGGTCTGTTACTTGACCGGGCGCCTGGAACAGGCCGATCTGCATATTCACGCGGCCGAAACATATGTGCAAGCCCGTGGGGCAACCCTCGCCAGCGAGCCGTTATTGGCCCTGGCAGCCGTGTACCGGGGTGCTTCGGCGGCTTTGCGCGGCGAAGCCGCGCAGGCAATCAGCCAGATTACCGCCGCCCAGGTCTATCTGCCGCATGATCAGCATCTTGCCCATGCCCGCGCCAACTTCAGTCTGGGTCTCGCTGCAGAACTGCTTGACCAGACGACGCAGGCGATCAGCTATTACGAGCAGACGGCGGCGGCGGCCCAGGCGGCAGGCGTGCTGTTTCTGGAATTGCACGCCCAGGGCGCGGCGGCCCAACTCCAGGTGCAACAAGGGCGGCTCAGGTTGGCCGCCGAGCGCTGTCAGGCGGCGCGACAGCGGGCAGCGGGTGCACGCATCGCACCGCTGGGCCTACTTACGGCCTTGCTGGGTGGGATTGCCCTGGAACGCAACCAGCTTACCTTGGCGAGTCAGCAGATCTACGAAGGGTTGACGCTGGCCCAGCAGGGTGGCCTCTGGAACGATGCAGTGGTTGGCTTGCGGCTCGCCAGTCGTCTCGCGCTGGCCCAGGGTGATGGGGGCGCGGCCCTACGGCTGCTCGATGAAGCGGCCTTGCTCAGCGAGCGCCACGGGGTGCCACGGCTGCAATACCAGGTCGCCGCTGCGCGTGCCCGTCTCCAGATCCAGCTTGGGCAGGTGGCGGTCGCTGATCCCTGGGCTACGACCTATCAGGCGCGGCGCACGACTCTGCCCTCAGAAGCCGAGGATCTGATCCTGGCGCGTTGGTGGCTGGCCCACGACCAACCTGCAGCGCTGCTCACGCTGCTGCCGTAGGTACGCGATCAGGCCCGGGCCGCCGGACGCTACCAGCATTGTCTCGAAGCGCTGCTGCTGCTCAGTCGTCCCGCCCAGGCAATGCAGGATCAGGCGACCGCCTGTGACTGGCTGGCTCAGGCCCTCCGTCTGGCTGAGCCAGAGGGCTACGTGCGGATCGTGCTTGAGGAAGAACCAACCCTGTTGGCGCTGTTGCCCCAGGTGCGCCAGGTGGCACCCGTCTATGTAGATACCTTGCTGGCTCAGGCCCATCCCGACCGTGACCGAAGCTCGCTCGCCCAGGCAGAACTGAGCGAACCGCTCAGCAAGCAGGAACTCCGGGTCTTGCGTTTGATCGTCGCAGGCCAATCCAACCACGAGATCGCTGAGACCCTGGTAATCAGTGTGGGCACCGCCAAGTGGCACGTGCATAACATTCTGCAAAAACTGGCGGTCAAGAACCGGCCCCAGGCAATTGCGCGGGCACGTGCTCTGGGCCTGGATGGCTGAACCGGATCGTGAGGGCAGCCACGTTGACTGCCCTCACGATCCGCATCCCTTCAGCGGATCCCGATCCCAAGCACATGCCAGGACTGTGCCCAGATGAGCAACCCGCCAAGGGCCAGGGCTGCCAGTGCATACGGCACGCGTTTGGCAAGTTGCTTGATCGGCCCGGGTTGCAGACTCAGGACGGCAAGTCCCAGGCTCAGCGGAATGAGGATGAGAGGTAGGCCGAAGATCGCGTACCAGAATGGGCTGAGCGTATCCATTAAATAGGCGGTAAAACCAACGAGCAGAAAAGCACTTTGCCAGCGCAGCAGCCAGATCCTCCGGCGGTGGTTGAGCAAGCGTGGTCTGGTGCATCGCTAAGGGTGCAAAGATCTGTTGCTGCAGCTAGGCTTCGTAGGGCATCCCGGCGATCCGTTCAACGAGATAGCCCGCGAGGATCGTCCCATAGTTCGAATAAGCCGTCACCTGACCGGGCGGAAAGCCCCGGGCCGGGATATGCTGAGCCAAATAGGTGCCGAGTGGCTCCAGCGCAGCCGGATTCGGACGGAGTGCTCCCCCCGTGAAAGGTCTTCGAAGCCAGCGGTATGGGTCAACAGGTGGGCCAGCGTGATCGGCACAGCAAAGGTGTTGGGGATGGCAAAATCAAGGTAGTGATTGACATCCGTGTGCAGATCGAGGCGTCCCTGTTCGACTAATTGCATGATTGCGATCCAGGTAAAGAGTTTCGCCACCGAGCCGGTGCGAAAGAGGGCCTGGCTGGCACTGACGGGGCGTTGGGTTACTATACCGATTACCGTTAGCCATGCCGCATTGCCGACCTCTCCCCCAGCCTCCTCTCCGCTGCGGAGAGGAGGGAGCCGCGCAGCGGCGGAGGTGAGGTTTGCGGCATACGTAAAAGGAATTGGTATAGATCGGCGAACCCGTAGCCGTGGCTAAAGATCAATGCCCCATCTTTGACCACGGCTACCGCTGCGTCTGGAATCGCGTAGGTCGCAAGCTGCGCAGGTAGGGCCTGATCAAAGAAGGCGGCGACACTGGTGGCATAGAGCGGATTGCCAACCGGGGTCGCCAGCGGTACGGTCACGACCTCGCGCACTGGAGTCGGCTCAACCAGTAGTGCAAGCTTGCCGCCGCCCTGGGCGGCGCTCAAGCTAACCTGATACACCCCAGCGGGCAAGGCCTGTTCCCACTGTCCACCGCCATCACGCCCGGTGCGATAGTCAGTCGCCTGCATAATGCGGTAGTCCTGCCCTGCCGCAATGTGCAAACGCAGGTCGAACCAGGCTGTATCGAGCGCATCCAGGTGCAAGTGAACCCGGAGCACCGCAGGTTCGTCCAGGCGCAGACGGGCCAATTCCAGGTTGTCAAACGGGCCATCGGCCAGATCAAGCGCAGCCACCAGACGCTGTTCGGTCGTTGGCTGCGTCACAGGCGTACACGCGAACAGCAAGCAAGGCAGCGCAACCCCAAGCATGATCAGCAGTGCCAGCCGTGCGGGACGCTGCAAACCATTATGACCGATTACCGATTCTCCTCACGTTGCAGGGCGATCAAGGTCAGACCCAGGTCACGGATGTTGCTGAGCAAGGCGTGGAGGGCTGCCTGATCCAGGGGTGCCGTACGGATCAGCGTCTCGCCCTCGGGTGTATGCTCAAGGTGCAGCGCGACCAGTGTGGGTAAGCGTTGCGCGTTGAGATGACCATGGACACGAATCTGGTACGCATACAAACCCATTGCCGACCTCCCCACGTTGTTTGATCCACCACCAAAGCGTAGCGCAAGGAGCGTTGGGGGTCGCCTATCTGCAGATAGGTTGATGGGTAGGTTGTTGCCAGACTACATCACCTCGGTCTTGCGAACCAGTTCCGGATCGGTGACCTAATGGTTACGCGGCGCACAGAACGGCGCTATGCTCATGCCATAGCTTTGCGATCCGGATCGCGCTGGAAATACCCTGGGGTGAAGTTTATGGAACTCTACCACTATCTGCGGGCGCGTCATTGGCCGGTAGTGGCGGGCTATGGGCTGTTCATTCAGCTTGTTCTGAAGGATCTGGGGAACGGGTGCTCGGCCTGAGCGCCACGGCGGTCGCGCAACAGATGGCAGCGATGGTGAGCAGGTGTCGGATGGCGGGTGGCGTTGAGGATCGGGCCAGCGAGCGTTACGTACGTCCCGTTGGGGGGGGGAGAACAGCGCACCACTTATGCCCAAATAGCCAGGAGGCTCGCTAGGTGGATCACGCGTGAGGCCAGGCTACTGATCAGGGCGGTCGCGAGCGTGGGATGCTGCGCGATTATGCCAAGCACGTGGACACGTGGAATACGCCAGAGCGTCGTGGCCTTAAGTGCCACAACCGTGGCCTGGGTCGGCGCACCGGCAAGCACCGCGACCCCGCTCAGGATCGTGCCGGGGCCAAAGGTGGCGATAGTTTGCTCAAGCCTATTTGCAGCTCTCTTGAGCGCCTTTAACTAGCCGCTGGCGACGAGATACAGCCCATCGTCTTGATCTCTCATCAGGAAGACCACTTTCTGCGCCTGATAGATCCTACGGATCGTGGCATGCGCAAGCTTCCTGCACGATGGGAGCAGTGAGCGCGGCGCGGTCTGGCAGGCGTTCACAGGCTGGTCGTCCGGGCATCACATCAGCGGCAATGCCCGGAAGCGAGTGGAAACACCGATACATAAGGAGAACCGGCTCACGGCCGGGGGCGGCTTATCCCTCAGCCGACCGGGCCGCAACTCGGGGCCGCCGCTACACTGCGCTGACCGCCCCCGGTGGCGAAGGTCGAAAAGGCCCGTGCCACGGTTGCGCTCGCGCAGGCAGGGCAACGAATCGCCTGAGGATCGTCGCTCGTCCGCACCAGTTTCTCGAAGCGCGTCCCGCACTCCTTGCAGTCGTACTCGTACATTGGCATAGGCGTACTCCCTTGAGATAGCTTGTGATCGTAGAACCGTAGGATAGCTGTGTCGCATCTCTAGCGAGTATGATGCTATCCATCCCTCCAGGGTTACAGTGTGACCGATGTTTGGTCACATTGTAACCTTGGATCAGCCCTCACCCGTCAGGGCCGTGCGCTAAGCTTAATACCCATCCGGCTTAGTACATCACTTGCCACCCCGCTCTATCTTAAGTGGCTGATGGGCACCGCCATTGATGTGCCATTGAGCGAGATCTTTAGCCAAATTGTATTGATCGTGTTCCTGCCGATGGTAGCCGGTTACCTGACCCAGCGTGTCTTGATCCAGATGTATGGTCAGCAACGCTATACGAGTGAGCTAAAAACGAAGTTCCCGGCACTCTCAACGATCGGCGTCCTTGGCATCGTTTTTACGGCTATGGCGCTGAAGGCCACCACGATCATTGGCAACCCAGTCCTACTCCTGCGACTGTTCGTGCCACTCGTCCTGCTCTATGGACTGAACTTTATGCTGAGCACGCTCGTGGGCAAGCGGTTCTTTGGGCGTGGCGACGCGATTGCTCTCGTTTACGGCAGTGTAATGCGCAATCTCTCGATTGCCCTCGCCGTCGCGATGACGGCCTTCGGTAGCGCTGGTTCAGAGATTGCGCTGATCATTGCTCTGGCTTATATCATTCAGGTGCAGGCGGCGGCTTGGTATGTCAAGTTCACCGATCGCATCTTTGGCCCGGCACCCGCGGCTGTTCCAGCAGCACAGGTTGCGCGCAGCCATTAGCGCATTCCACCAGATGACCCCGGTACACCGTATGTGCCGGGGTCTCGTTAGCCTACGCTTTGCGCCTCTGTGCCAAGACCAGGACTACAGCGGCTTCTCAGCGATCAGCCAGGCGGCGAAGCGCCCGTCCGCCACAATCCGCGTTTGTGCGCCGTGGGCCAGAGTCATCTCGCGGATCGCCGCCGCCGCGAAAAAGTGACTGTCCATCAGGGCCAGCCGTTCGGCTAAGGCGAGCAGCCTCACTATGCGATGCTGGGTGTCAGGTTCCTCGATCACCAGCCGTCCGCCGGGCTTCAGTACCCGCAACAAATCAGCGATAGCCGCACTGGCGTCAACAAAGTGGTGCAGGGCATCAACAACTACGACCCGGTCAAAACAGGCATCAGGAAAGGGCATCCGTGCCACATCCCCTTTTAATGTAGCGAGGCCCTTGGCTTGGGCTTGGCGCAACATCGGCAGTGAATGATCGAGCAGCACGATTTCGCGGGCAAGGCCACAGAGTTGGGCCGTAACCCGTCCCGTACCGCCGCCCGCGTCGAGCAAGCGCCCTGCGGTGGGCAGGCCAAGCAGTTCCCGCAGATGCGCTGGGTCAGGCGGGCCGATCACCCGGTCGTAGAGCGGGGCCAGAAGGTCGAAATGGTCAAGCATGAGACTCCCTTTGGCGTGCTTAGGCCATGTGCCCCTGGCCCAACCGACCACCAGAGAGCCAGAAGAGCAGGGCGTCCCAGCTATTGCCAAGCAGATTGCCGATCCAGATTGTGCGTAGGGTGCGTTCAATCGCAAGCGCCTGGCCCGTACCATAATGGGCTATAAGTTCAGCCCGCAATTCAGGCCCAGCAGTACCACCGGCTTCGGCCCAGTGCCGGGCAAAGAGCAGCGCCGGGATCTCGGCGGGTGGTGCCCCCTGCGTCGATCCCTCTAAGAGCAAGGTGATCTCTTCGGTGGAAAGCCCACTGAGCCGGGCTACCTCGGTATGAAACGAGGCACAGTAGCGGCAACGATTGACTGAGGTAACCACGAGCATAAGCCGCTCGATCATGGTTTGGTGAAGTTTGACCGGACTACGAAGGGATCGGAGTTGACGTAGATCGCCCCAGAATTCGCCAGGGTGGCGGTAGTGGCGACGGTGGAAGCCGGGGCGTTTTGGCAAGGACATAGCTATGCCTGACTGATCAGAAAACGCCGTGGGTAACACTGCGACTCATACGCACTGCCACCCACGGCGCAAACGGCATGCGGTTAGCGAGCGATCTCGGCCAGCATGGCTTCACCGAGTTTCTCTAGCATAATACTTTCGGGCACTGCGCCCTCGACGTGGATCAGTTCATCAATTACGGTCTTGGGTACGCCCATCACAGCGAAGCGATCGCCCAACTCCGGGAATTCGCTCACCTCGACACCCTCAGCAACGATTTGCGGGCTGGATAGGGCCAGCCTATAGGCAAGCAGTACCGCTCGTGGGCAGTAAGGGCACGTCGGAGTGACGAAGACCTGAAGTTTCATCGGGGCCTGCAGCGCCGCCAGGAACGCCAAAGTTGAGGGCTGCAAGGCTGGTTCTGAGGCCCCACCAGCCAGCCGGATGGCTTCGATCAGTGAGGCAAACTCGTAGCCATTAGGCAGACCGACGAAGCGCATCCCGTGGTCGGTGCGCTCGGAACCGGCCAAAAAGACAATGGTCGGGGCCTTATCCACGCCCAGCGCAAGCGCCCGCTCGGCATTTGCCTCAAGGTCAAGTACCTCCAGCGTGATCTGCGCGTTCAGGGCCGCCACCTCAGCCAGCAACTCGCGGGCCACATCGCTATGTGCGCCGCTCGTTACAGAAGTGAAAAGGAGCAAGTGAATCGGGCGTACGATCCCGGTGAAAGCTTCGCGCACTACGTCCTGGTCTTTGGTCTGCATCAGTCCCATTATGCTTGCCTTTCTGGCCGAGGTTCCTTTACTACCTACCAGATGCAGCGCTGCGGTCAAAGGTTACAAGGATTTGCGAGGATCGGCTGAGCGAGGCCCCATGCGGCTCGTTGTTCACGGCCCAATAACGCGACGACGAGCGCCGAAGTGAGTCCTGCGCCCAGGGCGGTCGGGCGCACCGTGACCGGGACGCTCAAAGCTGAGGGCTGAGGGCTGAGCGTTTATGGCTCTGGCCCACTTCCTTTTCGCCGGAGTTCACACTTGAACCATGCATGAATGATCTGTGATGCTGCACACGATATGATATCATCGCATCCCAATGTGGCCTGGCAAAAACTTTAGATCTGATTAATACCAATTCGGGTACACTAGACCCCATGCATACTGTAATTGTTGCCAATGCCCCGGACTTTGTCGCGGCCCCGTTTATGACTCTGCTGCGCCAGGCTGATCTACTGATTGCAGCTGACGGTGGCGGCAACGCCCTCTATGTTGCAGGGATCACGCCGCACCTGGTGGTCGGTGACTGCGATTCGCTCGATCCCGCGGCTCTGGCGGCCTTTGCCGCCGCCGGGGCCACCATCCAACGCTATCCCACCGATAAGGATGAGACGGACCTGGAATTGGCGCTGCTATTGGCGGTCGAACGCGGTGCTACAACGATTGATCTGCTAGGAGCGCTGGGCGGGCGCTGGGATCAAGGGCTGGCCAATGTGGCGATGCTGACCATGGCCGAGTTAGCAGGCCGCCGGGTGCGTTTGCTCGACGAGCACCAGGAGGCCTACCTGGCCCAGGTCACCACCCTGATTGCGGGCCAGGTCGGTGAAACCGTTTCGTTACTGCCAATCGGTGGCCCGGCTCGGGGCATCACTACCCGTGGCTTGCGTTATTCCCTCGATGCTGCTGAGTTGCGCTTCGAGCGTTCGCGGGGGGTCAGCAATGTCATCGTGGAGTCACCGGCCCAGGTCACCGTACGTGAAGGCTGGCTGCTGGTGGTACGCAATTTTGCTAAATCTGATCCAGGTAATCCTTAAGCAGCTTGCCCAGTCGCGGGTGGCGCAGTTTGCGCAATGCCTTGACCTCGATCTGGCGCACCCGTTCCCGCGTGACCCCAAAGGCTCGTCCCACCTCTTCGAGCGTGCGCGGCTGCCCATCGGCGAGGCCATAACGCAGTTCGAGTACCCGCCGTTCGCGTTCGGTCAGTTGATCGAGCGCGGTAGCAATCTGCTGTCGCAACATGCCACTGGCGGCTGCATCATCGGCATCAAGCGCATGCGGGTCGGGAATAAAATCGGCCAGCGTACTATCGGCCTCTTCGCCAACGGGGGTGGCAAGCGAAACGGGATCCTGGGCGGTGCGGCGCAGTTCGCGCAACTTCTCTTCACTCATGCCCAGAAACTGGGCCAGTTCGCTATCATTGGGTTCCCGCCCCAGGCTCTGGGTGAGTTGGCGACGGGCGGCCTGAATGCGGTTCAAGGTCTCGCCAAGGTGTACCGGCAGGCGTACCAGGCGCGACTGGTCGGCGAGGGCCCGCGAAAGGGCCTGCTTAATCCACCAGGTTGCGTAGGTACTAAACTTGAAGCCCTTCTCGTGATCGAATTTTTCGATTGCCCGCAACAGCCCCAGACTACCTTCCTGGATCAGGTCAAGCAGCGGCAGGCCCCGATCCCGGTAGCGTTTGGCGATACTAACCACCAGGCGCAGGTTGGCAGCCGCCATCTGCTGACGAGCGTCGTTACCCCGGGTGCGAATCTGTTCGAGTTTCTTATACTCGTCACTTTTAGGGTCAAGCTCTTCTTGCTTAAGTCGCTGTTCCGCCTGTTGACCATTGACAATCGCCTGGGCGAGTTGCTTTTCCTGGTCGGCGGTCAGCAGTTGAACCTGGCCGATTTCGCGCAGATAGAGCCGCACGCTATCGCCAAGCAGCGCATCAGAAAGCCCTTCATCAAGGTCAATCGTAATCGGAGCCAGGCTCTCTTCTTCGAGGGGCGGTTCATCAGCCGACTCGCGGAGCGGAATCGCGGCTTCGTTGAGGGCGGTATAGATCGACTCAATCGCTTCGACTTGTTCTTCAGGATGGGCGACAAGGGCCTGGACTTCCTCGAGGGTGACAAAGCCCCGCTGACGGCCCTGGGCAATCAGCGCCTGCAGATCAGCCGGATTGACGGCAACTGCGGAACGCACGGCTTCAGGCTGCGGTTGCGACATAACACTTCCTTTAGGCGACGGGGCGATTGACCGGCTTCATTTTAGCATATCCCTTCGGTCTGCGTGGTGTCCCTACGCTTTTACCGTCGCCGCTGTTCTATTTTTCGCTGTGGAAAGCCGCCAAGAGGGCCGCGACTGCCTCGGCATCGTCGGCGGCCAGGGCCTGGCTTGCGAGTTCGCGGGCAGTGCTGGCCGTGGTTTTGCGCACGGCAGCCCGTACATAGGGCAACGCGGGTGGGGCGCAACTCAGTTCGTCTACGCCAAGCCCAATCAAGAGCGCGGCGGCCTGGGGATTGCCGCCGAGCTCGCCACACACTGCGACGTGGCGACCATGGCGGTGGGCGGCCTGACAGGTCTGCGCAATCAGCTGTAGCACCGCCGGGTGGAATGGCTGATAGAGGTTGGCAACCCGGCTGTTGCCCCGGTCGCAGGCCAGAGTGTACTGGGTCAGGTCATTGGTGCCAATCGAGAAGAAGTCGGCTTCGCGGGCCAGGCTTTCGGCGGCCAGGGCGGCGGCAGGCACTTCGATCATTATCCCCAGTTCCACCGTCCCGTGGGCCAGAGCTGCGGCTTCTAGTTCGCTCTGAGCCTGTTCGAGCAAGACTCGTGCCTGACGTACCTCGCCCACGGTACTGATCATGGGCAGCATAACTCGAATCGGGGCCGTGGCCGCAGCCCGGAGCAAGGCCCGCAGTTGGGGCAGCAGCAGATCGGGTTGGCTCAGCCCAATCCGGATTCCGCGCCAACCCAGAAACGGGTTGTCTTCGCGGGGCAGCGGGAAGGCGGGCAGATGTTTATCACCGCCCACATCGAGCGTGCGTACGGTAATCGGCAGGCCCGGCAGTTCGGCTGCCACGGCCTGGTACAAGGCCAGTTGTTCGGTCTCATCGGGCAGATCGGGCCGTTCGAGGAACAGCAGTTCGGTGCGCAGCAGACCGATCCCTTCGGCTCCCCAACTGCGGGCCGCCGCCGCTTCGGCCGCCGTGGCCGCATTCGCCACCAGCATCACCTTCTGGCCATCACGCGTCACCGCAGGCAGGTCTACCTCGGTGCGCAGGGCCGCTTCTTGCGCGGCGGCGGCGGCCTGTTGCAGTTGCACCTCGGCCAGTTCTGCCGCCGAAGGCTCAACCAGCAATTGGCCGCGGCTGCCATCAAGCACCACCGGGGTGTTCGTTGGCACCTGAGCCAGCAGATCGGCCCCCAGCCCAACCACGGCTGGAATACCCAACCCACGGGCGAGGATCGAGGCATGGGCGGTCATGCCCCCAGCGGCGAGTGCGAAGCCAAGCAGCAGTTCGCGGGGCACACTCATCAGATCGGACGGCCCCAGGTCGTGGGCCACCACAATTGCCGGCGCATGCAAGCCTTCACCGAGGGTCCGCTCGCCGGTTAAGGCTCGGCGCACCTGGCGGGCAACATCACGCAGATCGGTAGCACGCGCACTCAGATATTCATCTTCAAGCGCTTCGAGCTCCTGGGCCTGCTGCTCGGCGGCCTGCATCATCGCCACCTCAGCGGCATAATGATCGCTCGTGATCAACTGTTCGGCCAGTTCGTACAGGGCCGGATCGGTGAGCAACATGCGATGCGCGGCGAAGATCTCGGCCTCATCGGTCTGACCTGCCGCTTGTAACGCAGCTTCGTGAACCGCAATCGCGGCATCCGCCTGAGTGATCGCGGCCGCGAGGCGTTGTCGTTCAGTGGTGGCATCCAGGCTCTGGGTGGTGGGGGCAGGATCGGCAAGGTGGTACAGATACGCTGCACCGCTTACCGTACCTGGGGCAGCGGCGAGGCCGTGAAGGATGTGACGCGCCATAATTAAACGACCTCAGCTAGGGCACGGATCAGCAGTGCCATTGATGTTGCGCCGGGATCCTGGTGCCCGATCGAGCGTTTACCCAGGTACGAGGCCCGTCCCCGCCGGGCGATCATTGGGATGGTCGCCTGGGCACCCTGGTGGGCGGCCTCGGCGGCCTGGGCCAGGGCCAGATCAAGGTTCTGGTTGGCCTGCAACGCCATTTCGAGGCTCAAGACTGCGGGATGCAACGCGTCCACAATGGTTTTATCGCCCGGTTCGGCCTTGCCCATGGCCGTGATGCCATCAAGCATTGCCCGCAGCAGCGCCGGTACTTCGTCGGGTGTTAATTGCTGGTACCCTTCGAACAGTTTGCCGGCGCGCCGGAACGCCGTGCCATAGAGCGGTCCACTCGCCCCGCCCACCGTCGAGATCAAACGCATCCCCGCCGTTTTAAGGATCGCTCCGCTATCGGCCTCAGGATTGGCCGGCAGCGCACCAACTACGGCTGCAAACCCCCGGTCGAGGTTGAAGCCGTGGTCAGCATCGCCAATAGCGGCATCGAGGTCGGTAAGATAGCTCCGCTGCTCGTGAATCAAAGCCGCACTCTGGCGCAACCAGGTGCGCAGGGTCATCGTGGTAACAGCCATAACAACCAGCTTAACGGATCCCCAGCACAGACTGGGCGATCACGCTCCGCAGAATCTCCGAGGTGCCCTCGCCAATCGTCAACAAACGGGTATCGCGGTACATCCGCTCGACCGGAAACTCCTGGCTATAGCCATAGCCCCCAAACACCTGGATTGCATCACGGCAAACCTGTTCGGAGATCTCGGAGGCGTACAGTTTGGCGATGGCGGCTTCACGGCTAAAGGGTCGCCCCTGATCTTTGAGCCAGGCCGCCTTATAGACATACAGGCGAGCGGTTTCAATTGCAACGTCCATATCGGCGATCAGGTTCGCCACCGACTGATGCGATCCAATCGGTTTGCCAAAGGCTTCGCGCTCGCGGGCATAGCGGAGCGACGCCTCGTAGGCTCCTTGCGCCAAGCCGAGGGCCATGGCGGCAATGCCGACCCGACCGCCGTCAAGCACCTGCAAAAACTGGATGAAGCCCTGCCCCCGTTCGCCGAGCAGGTTCTCTTTGGGGACGCGCACATCTTCGAGCAGCACGGCAGTACTGACCGAGCCACGCAGGCCCATTTTGGGTTCGTGTTTGCCGAAGCTCAGTCCTTTGGTGCCACCGGGCACAATGATCGCACTAATCCCCTTCTTGCCCTTATCTCGATCCGTCAGCGCCGTAACAATCAGATGCCCCGCCATCGGCGCATTGGTGATCCACATCTTCTGGCCGTTGATCACCCACTCGCCGCCTTCGAGCACCGCGGTCGTGCGGGTCGCCCCGGCATCCGAACCGGCGTGCGGCTCGGTCAAGCCGAACGCCCCCAGGTGCTTGCCCTGGGCCGCTGGCATCAGAAAGCGGCGCTTCTGCTCTTCGCTGCCGAACATAAAGATCGGAGCCGAGCCGAGGCCCATATGGGCAGCATAGGCCAGGGCGGTCGAACCACAGGCCCGCGCGACCTCTTCAATCGCAATCGCGGTACTGATCGTATCGGCCCCGGCCCCGCCATACGCTTCAGGGAAAGGCAACCCCAACAGTCCAAGCTCCCCCATCTTGGCAAACGTCGCCGTCGGAAACTCGCCGGTCTCGTCCACATGCCGCGCCCGGGGCGCGATCTCCTTCTCGGCAAATTCGCGCACCGTGCGCCGGATCAGTTCTTGCTCTTCACTGAGGACAAAATACATCGCTGCTTCCTTCGTATGCACTAACAAACCGATAAACCTACTACAGTCACACAAGCATGGTTGTCACCCCATGCGATGGCCCGTCGGCCAGTGGTGCCAAGCGCAACCAGTGCGGTTGCGCCGCCACATTTTCACCCCGAGCGCAGCGAGGGGTCTTCGCTGCAGATCAGTGAGAATTCCTCTCTGCGCCTCTGGCTCCGTTCGGAATGACTGCGAGGGCACTGCGCTGCGTTTGACGTGACAAAGGCATTTGTTGCTCAACACCCCCACACCTCAACAACCTTACAGTACCCCGAACTGTCAAGCTCATGTGAACCATGTCTCAAAGCGCATGCTCCAGCACCTCGACCCCGTCCATCGTTTCGGCAATCAGGTTATCCACCACTGCCCGCAGATCATTGGTTTCGGCAAAGACCGCCAGTTGGCGATCCGCGCTGGTACCATTTTCGACCATCTTCAGCAGGTATTCTACCTCTTTGCGCGAGCCAAGCATATCTACCACATCATCTACCAGGGCCACAATCTCATGAACCAGAGCCTTGGTATCAACCTCGGTGCGTTTGCCGAAGTCAATCAGTTTGCCCTCGATCCCCCAGCGCTGGGCCCGCCACTTATTTTCTTGAATCAGGGCGCGCCGATAGACCCGGAAGCTGGTATTGTCCTCGAACATCATATAGAACTTGACGATCAGGGCCTGCATGGTTGCTGCTAGGGCCAGGCACTCATCAACGCGGGTGGCAATATCGCACACCCGGAACTCGAGCGTACCAAAGAAGGGGTGCGGGCGCAGATCCCAGTAGATCTTCTTGCCGTTATCAATACAGCCGGTATTGATCAACAACTGGACATAACGCTCGAACTCACCTGCCGAATTGAAACTCGGCGGGGTACCGGTGCGTGGGAAGCCACTGAAGATCACACTGCGGTACGATTTGAAGCCGGTCTTGCGACCCATCCAGAAGGGCGACGAGGTCGAGAGCGCGAGCAGGTGCGGGCCGAGGTAGCGGGCCACATTCATCAACTCAATCGCAGCCTCGTTATTTGGCATGCCGATATGGCAATGCATCCCGAAGATCAGCAATTGCAGCGCCGCATCCTGCATTTCGCCCACCACCTCGTGGTAGCGTTCGTGGGGCGTGATCTCCTGGGTCATCCAGGACGAGAAGGGATGCGTGCCGGCGGCCGCGATCTTCAGGCCATGGCGAGCTGCCAGTCCCGCAATCGTGCCGCGCAGGTGGGTGATTTCAGCCCGCGCCTCGGCAATCGTGCGACAGGGTCGAGTTCCAACTTCGACGATGCTTTGGTGCATCTCGGGCTTGATCTGCTCACGCAGGATCGTGCGTCCCGGCTCGAGGATCTGGGTAATATAGGAGCGCAATTCGCGGGTTTCGGGATCAATGATCTGATACTCTTCTTCGATGCCCAGGGTAAAGGCAAAGTCGGAGTCCATCGGATTATAGACGCTCACGGGCCCTCCTGGCTCGCGCCGCTGGTTATGCTGATCAGCCGCCTTGGATAGTTCTATTATACACGCACCAACCGGGTCTGTGTGTATGATGCTTACGCCTCGCGGCGTACCCCGCGTTCACGCCAGCGTTCCCGCAGGTAAGCCAGGCCGTTGCGTTGGTAGACCAGCCATTCGATCATCAAGACCAGCAGGGCTGCTAACGCAATCCAGCGCCAAATCTCCTGGCGTCCGTCGCGTTCACGGGCGAGGGTACTTTGGGCACCGCTGACCTGGAGGATCGCCAGGTCGCGTTGGGGCGTGATCCGCGATTCGGCAGGCGCGAACAGGTTCACCGCATAGCGCTGACGCCCGATGACTTCGTTGCCGCGCAACTCTTCAATCGTGTACACCCCCAGCGCATTGGTCTCGGCAAAGATCGCCTGCCCGCCCTGAATCTGGATCGCGCCGCTGCGACTACTGCGTTGGCTGCCATCAGGCATGATCACCCGCACTTCGCTGATCGTCGCATCCACCGGGACACTCAATGGTTGCCCCGGTTGGAGTTGGGCTGCTTCGGTGCCGAGGCCGGGGGCCAGGTAGCCAATCAGGTTCGAGAGCAAGAGTGGGAAGGCGACCTGGAGCGGTAGATCCGAGTTGCGCAGGTCGAAGGCCAGGGCTGCAATCCGCTGGCCTTCACGCTCGCCCGCAAACAAGAGCGGGCCGCCGTCACTATCGACAATCACCCTGGCCCAACTGCCCGGCACGAGCCGCGCCGCCCGCAAGACACTCACTTCACTCAGGCTGACGTTGCGCAAGATCGGTTGATCGCCGCCCAGGGGCCGCACCGCCGGAAACTCTAACTCGCCCGTGACCGAAAAATAGGGACTCGAACGGACAGGGCCAATAAAGAGCAAGTTACCGGGCGGTAGTTCGGCGGGCACCACGCCATCAAAAATGGTCAACGGGATTTCGGCCACAGTTTCGGTGAACACCGTGGTGCTGGCCGGCACCGTCACCACCTGCACCCCAGGTAGTAGGGCCAACCCAGTTTGCAAGAAACGGTTGCCATCACTGACCAGCCGCACCGTGATTGCCTCGCCGCTGCGACTGACCACAAAGGCCTGATCATCACTCGGCAGCGCGTCCTCGCCCGCTAAACGGGCTTCGACCAGTTGCACCTGGGCTGGAATCTCAACCACAATGCTCTGATCCCGTCCTGGCTCGATATTCAGATTGTAGGCCGTAAACGCAGCCCCATCCAGAAACAGATCGAGGCGGCGGTTGACACTGCTGCCACCATAGTTGGTCGCCTGCACAAACAGGGTTTGCCCCGCCAGGTTGGGCTGGAGCGCCAGCGCACTGATTGCCACATTTTCGCTGCTACGCCCAATCGGGAAGTAACTGACCCGGGCAGGCATGCGCAGATCGGAGGGCAGCGTGACATTGCCATCCGAAATGATCGCTACTTCGCTATCGCTTTCGCGGGCGGCCAGCGCGGCGGCGAGGGTCAGGGCCTGTGAGAGATCCGAACCGCCGCCATTGGCAAGTTCAATCGTTTCGATGGCCCGCCGCAACTCGCGCCGGTCACTGGTTGCCGCCGCCGGTACTTCCATCTCGCCGCCAACCGCAATGATCGTCGCTCGTCCCCCATCGGGGAGTTGATCAATCAGTTGGGTCGCGCGGGCCTTCGCTGCGGCCAGGCGATTGGGCGGCTCGTCGGTGGCGGCCATGCTGGCCGAGCGGTCAATGATCACGATCAGATTGGTGCCACTGATCCCGGGAGCCGCAAAAAAGGGCCGCGCCAACGCAAAGACCAATAACAACAAAAGCAACAATTGCAATAACAAGAGCAGACTGCGCCGCAGTTTCTGCCAGGGCGCGTTGGCCTCGACATCACGCACCATGCGCTGCCAAAGGAAGGTCGAAGAGACGGCGCGATCTTCGCGGCGCAGCTTCAACAGATACATTGCGATAATCAGCGGGCCAATGATCGCTGCGCCTAAAAGGGCCAGCGGAGTAAGCAGGGACATATGCTCAGGCTTTCAGCGTTGTTATGGGAGGGGCGTGGGGCTTAGGTGGGTCTGGGAAGTACATGGTACTCCCAGGATCCTGCAGTGGGAGGTGCGCACATGCGTACCTCCCACTGCATCTACATCTACTCAGGTGTAAGCCCCGCAGCCCGCAGTTGGGCTTCGAGTTGCGCGATGTGCGCTTCGGCCTGTTGGCGGGCGGCTTCGGCCTGTTGGCGGGCGGCTTCGGCCTCGGCGCGTTCCTGATCCAGTTCCAGATAACTCTTGAAGCGCGTGCCATCAGGCCGGGTTAACACCAGATCCGGGCCTTCGAGCCCAAAACGGACACCGGTACGCGGACTGACCCAGCCTTCCATGCTGGTAATTTCTTCGAACTGGCCGTTGCTGCGCACCCAGCCATCAAGGGTGCCGTTATCAGGATCGTAGACATAATATTCTTCAACCCCATAACGGTCGTAGAAGCCCCATTTGCGCACCATTTCGCGGTGGGTATTGCCGGGCGAAAGCACCTCGAAGACGACCTGCGGCGCGATCCCGGCTTCGCGGTGCTGAATATACGAACCACGGTAGCCTTTGGGCCGCCCAAACACCACCAGCGTATCGGAGGCTTGCCGGATGTCAGGTCGGCCCTCAACCGGGTACCAGAGCAGATCACCAGCCACAAACACCTCGGGGTGATCACGGAAGAGCGCATCAAATCCGCCCTGGATGGTCACAATCCAGCGAAATTGCAGCGTATTCTCAGCCATTGGTTTTCCATCAGAATCAGGGTAGACCACATCATGCATGACTGGACTCATGATTGCCATAGGTACCTCGATCTAGCGTAAAACCCCGCGCCGTCGCATGCGTCCCAGCACGAACTCCTCAATCGGCAGGGCGGTATCAACCGGCAGATAGCTCATGCCCCGCCCACTACAAAAACTCTCGATTTCGGCGCGCCAGTTGGCGAGATTGGCCTTATAACGGCGCAATAATTCCAGGTCGGCGCTGATCTCGACCGGTGGTCCACCCTCGAGATCGGTCAGGCGGAAATCACCATCAAGCGCCGGTTCGATCTCCTGGGGGGCCAAAATATGCAGCAGGGTAATCTCGAAGGGCCGCGACGAAAGCACCTTGAGGGCATCTTTCCAGTTGGCATCAAGCAAATCCGTGCAGAACAGGAGCGGGCCGGGGGTGCGGGCCGTCTGGATGTAACGATGGCACGATTTGACCAGGTTACCGCCCTGACTGGCGGGCAGGCGTTGCAAAAACTGGAACAGCGGCACGGCCCCGCGTTTGCCGCGCACGCCCGGCAATTGGGCCGTCGTGCTTCCGGCGGCAAAGGCGGTCACACTGACCCGATCCAGGTTGGTCAGCGCGATATAGCCAAACGCCGCCGCCGCCTGGCGGGCATACTGCAGCTTGTTCGGCTCGCCCCAATCCATCGAAGCACTGGTATCCACCAACAGATGGACGCTCAACTCCTCTTCGGCCACAAACAACTTCAGAAAGACCCGCTCCATGCGCGCATAGAGGTTCCAGTCAATCTGGCGAATATCATCGCCGGGGGTGTAGGGCCGGAAGTCGGCAAACTCGACCGAGGCCCCACGTTTGGGGCTACGCCGTTCGCCCTGAATTTCGCCGGTCATAGCGCGGCGGGTCTGGAGCGAAAGCCGATCCAGTTTGCGCAGGAAGGCCGAATCAAGCAATGGTTCAGGGCTACTCATAGGCCGCTAGTCTTCTTTAATCGTCTCAAGCACACCCTTCACCACCTCGTCGGCGGCAATGCCTTCGGCCTGAGCCTCGAAGTTGAGGACGACGCGGTGGCGCAGGGTGGGCAAAGCCGCTGCTTTCAGGTCGGCAAAGGCCACATTAAACCGACCATCAAGCAGGGCTATAATTTTGCCCGCCAGGATCAGGGCTTGCATGCCACGGGGCGAGGCACCGTAGCGCACATATTGTTTGGTCACACTGGGGGCTTCACGGCCCTCGGGGTGGGTAGCGGTGATCAGGCGCGCCGCATAGGCCAGCACATGGCTCGCGATCGGCACGGTACGTGCCAACTCTTGCATCTCGACGATCATCGCCGCATTGGCAACGTGGCGGGTCACGGGTTGGCGTGCGCCAGTCGTACGCTGGGCAATCTCGACCAGTTCGGCAGCGGTTGGGAAGGTGACATGGATCTTGAAGAAGAAGCGATCAAGCTGGGCCTCGGGCAGCGGATAGGTGCCCTCCATCTCGAGGGGGTTCTGGGTGGCCAGCACAAAGAAGGGCGCATCGAGCTTATGGATCGTTTTGGCTACGGTGACGGTGCGTTCTTGCATCGCTTCGAGCAAGGCCGACTGGGTCTTCGGGGTGGCCCGATTGATCTCATCGGCCAGCACCAGATTGGCGAAAATCGGTCCCGGCTCGAAGCGAAAATTTTTGCGGCCCTGCTCATCTTCGCTAATCAGGGTCGTCCCGATAATATCGGCGGGCATCAGGTCGGGCGTAAACTGAATCCGCGAGAAGCCGCATTCGATCACATCAGCCAGGGTTCGCACGAGGGTGGTTTTGGCCAGCCCGGGCACCCCTTCGAGCAGGGCATTGCCTCCAGCCAGCAGGGTGACCACAACCTGGCGGATGAGATCGCGCTGGCCCACAATCACATTGCCAATTTCGGCCTCGATCAACTGGGCGCGCTGCCGAAAATCATCGGGGCCCAGCCGGGGAGTGCCCTGGGGCATGGGTGTTGCTGCGGTCATATGTTGGGTTCTTTCTGACAGTGGGCCAGTAGGATGGCGAGAAACCAGTGTGGTTGCATCGCCCGCATTGTCACCCCGAACGTAGTGAGGGGTCTTCAATGCCGATCAGCACAGATTCCTCACTGCGCCTGCGGCTCCGTTCGGAATGACATGGGGGCGGGCGGTATTTCGTTCGAAATGATATGGGGTGGGCGTGTTCTGTTCGACGTGACCATGCAGATTGTTGCTTAGACATGGTTCGTAGCTACGTTACTGTTTGACGCTACGTACCGCGTCCTGGTGCGCTCGCGCTGACACCTCAAACCTTGTCTTACGGCTCCAGCCGGGTAAAGTAATCACGCACAAAATCCTTCAGGTGGGGTGGAATATTGGTACGATCCAGGGCTTCGCTCGCCGCTTCGCGGTACTGGGGCAGCACCTGCTCGTAGGGAACCGTGACCGGGCCAGCCGCTCCCGGCATGGTATTCTGGCCCTGCTGGTTCTGGGTACTGCCCCCAGTTCCTTGTTGGCCTGGAATAAAATCGGGGTCGCCGGGTTGCGCACCGGGGCGGTAGGGCTGGTAGACCGTATCGCTGCTGCCCGAGCCGCTGCCTTGTTGATTGGCGGGGCGGTTCGGATCAACATTGCCACTATTGTTGCTCTGGCCTTCGCCAAGATTGGGCGCGGTGCTGCCACCGCCACTGCCTTGCTGCTGACCATCCTGGGCCTGGCCTTGCTGGCCTTCGCCCTGTTGGCCCTGCTGGCCTTCGCCCTGTTGGCCTTGCTGGCCCTGCCCTTGTTGGCCTTGCTGGCCCTGTTGGCCTTGCTGGCCCTGTTGGCCCTGTTGGCCCTGTTGGCTTTGCTGCCCAGCCTGGCCTTGCTGGCCCTGCTGGCCCTGGGCTGCCGCCTGGGCGATCTGCTCACGGGCCTGCTGGACTTCGCCGAGGGCCTGCTGGGTATTTTGTTGATTGGCCAGATCGCCCTGGGCCTGGCGCACACTCTCGGCGGCCTCGCGCAACTGTTCAGCGGCAGCCTGCGGATTGCCCTGCTGGATCGCATTCGCTGCCTCTTGCAGACTTTGGGCCGTAGCCGGGTCACTGGCGGCCATCTGGGCTGCCTGTTGCGCCAACTGTTCGGCCAGTGCCGCCCGTTCGGCCTCACTCAACTGGCCGATTTGCTCAGCCAGTTGATCAAGCGCCGCCGCCGCCTGATCGAGGCTCGGGCGCTGTGCGGCAGGCTGTCCAGCCAATTGATCCAGGTTGCGGGCCATCTGTTCGAGTGCCGCTCGCCGTGAGTCACTGTTGGGGTCGAGTTGTTGTTGCAGCCGGGCTTCGCTTGCCGAGAGCTCGGCTAAGGCTTCCTGGCGATCCCCCTGATTCTGGCGCAAGGCTTCTTGCAGGGCCTGAATTTCGCGCAACAATTGCTCGCGATCCGCATCGGTCAGGGTCGTATCTTCATTGATCTGGCGGGCCAACTCATCCAGCCGGGCCTCGCTCTGGGCCACGGCCTCGGCCACGGCGGCCCGTTCGGCCAGCACAAGATCCTGGGGATTGGGCAGCACGAAGAGCAAAAGTGCGGTCAGGGCTAATGGTACAAGCGCCGCGAGTAGACTGTGCCGTTCCACCTGCAACGGGATCTGGGTACTGCGCAGTTCACGCGCAATCTGACTGGCGTCCTCTTGCTGGCGCTCGCTCAGCAGATCGTGCGCATCGCGTTCGTGTAGCTCCAGCGCGGTTGCCAGGCGTTCACGCAGCCCTAGTTGGCGATCAATCCGTTGGGCGACCCGACGCGGTGACATCGGGCGCAGCAAACTATACCCAAGCACCCCCACCAGCCAAACCAGCAGCGGTAGCGCCGTCCAGAGCAGCAGGCCAGGGATGGGGAACAGCCGCCCCACCAGGGCGATTAAGAGACTCGCAGTTGTGGCCAGCCAGAACGTGCGACTGGCGAGCCAGAGCAGATCTGCGAGGCGTAAGCGCAGGCCAAGCGGGCGGAGTTGGCGGCGCACCAATTCATACGATCCAAGGGTTTGGGCCATGATCTATCTTTCGGCCTAACGGCGTGTTGTGTGCTGTAGGGACGCAGCGTGCTGCGTCCGGATTTGGCAACAGGACTACGTCCGAGGGCGTCCGGGGCATTCCTGGGCGGCGTGCCGTCCGGCCCACGCATCAACTTCTATCGTTATGACGCCATCGGTACGGCTTGGGTTCCCAGTTCTTACGAACCCTGCTTCTTCCAGATATGTTTTTCGACAATCTGGCGGGTCAGCGTGCCATGATCCCAGATTTCGACCACCCGTTGACTCACTATCGTGACCGCATCACCAAGACTATCGGTAACGTGGAGCGTCGTGGTCGGTTGCGGGCGCGGTGTGATCGCAGTGGTGGGCAGATTGCCCCGGCGGCGCAACCAGGCCAAGCCGGCTTCGGCCGCGACGGCCACCAGACCCATGGCAACGGCCTGCCCAACCTGGCGCACCTGAGCCATTGGAATGGCCTGGCCCGCAATCGTCAACGTCTCGGCGGGGCGCTGGGCCAGCGCATGCGGATCAAGCGAGGTCCCACAGGCACCGCAGAAGCGGTTCTCAATCGGGTTGCCGTGCTGACAGGCGGCACAGATCCGCTCAACCATACGCGTGCTCCTCTATATATTTCCCGTAGCTAGGAATGGAACGATCTCGTAAGTAACGACGTTAGAAAGCGCAACTTGTGAAAAGTATAGCACCGAGCATGGGCGCGGCGCAAATGTTCATGGTTTGGGCGATGTGCGACGGGATGGTGGGGCGGGGGACGGGATGGTGGGGCGGGGGACGGGATCGATGGTGGGGAAAGGTAGGGCCGAAGCATTCGCCACCGGATGATCGGTAAGGACACGTGGATCGGATGGCGAATGCTTCGGCCCTACGTGGTGACACCACGGATCCTCTGGCGCGATGCGCGACGGGATCGTGGGGCGGATGACAGGGAACATCCAAACATGCCACCTACGCTATACTAGGGCCGCTTGAAGGGTGATCAAGACGTGAGGTGTTGTGCTGGTCTATGTGTTGCGTTCGTTGGCCCTGTTCGTTCCGGCAATCTGATTGGCGCACCTGCTTCTTTGCCTACGGCCATCTGATTGCGCCGCTCCACGCCGCCCGCAACCCGCTCTACGCGACGGCCTTCAGTCGCGAGCCATTGCCCCAGGTCTATGGGGCCTATCTGGCGGGCTTGGGACGCGAGGGGCTGGGGCGCTTGCCGGGTAGCCCGACCGAAACCAGTTTAGCAGGTGCGATCGCAACCGCGACCTTCAACAGTCTCGGTTTACTCGCCATCGCACTGAGCCTGAGCATCATCTTCGGTCTGGGGTTGGGTTTGCTGGCGGTGCGTGATCGCCCACCCCGGATTGCCGCTTGGCTCACGGCGACGACCACGGTGGGGCTGGCGACGCCAAGCTTCTTCTTCGGCGTTCTCGGGGTTAGTCTGCTCATCCTGTTTCTGGTCTTTGGGCCAGGCAAGGTCTTGCTGCTCCCGATCCAGGGGTTTGGCTGGGGGCGCCATCTGGTCTTGCCCACCATCGCCTTGATGCTGCGACCGACCGCTCAGATCGCTCAACTTACGGCGGGCCTGATGGTCGCCGAACTGAACCGCCAATACGTGACTAGCGCCCGCAGTTTTGGGGTCAGCGAGCGGCGGATCGCCTACCACCACGTTTTTCGCAATGCCCTGCCCGGCATTATCGCCGTGATCGCTGGTTCATTCCGGCTTACGGCGGGCGAACTGATCATTATCGAAACCCTCTTTGGTTGGCCTGGCCTCGGTCGCTTGATTGGCCTGGCCCTCATTCCGACCAACAGTTCGCTGACCCCCGAAGGGGCGCTGTTCCTCAACCCGCCGGTGCTTGGTGCGACCCTAGCCGTTTTTGCAGCCCTTTTTCTGCTAAGTAACCTTGTCGCTGGGCTCTTGACCCGGGCGGCTGATCCGCGTTTGCGGTCATAAGCTTATGCGTAACCCACCCCTGATCCTTGGTCTGAGCATTGTTGGTCTGCTGGTCTTGGTGGCTTTGTTTGGCCCGGCGCTGGCCCCGCGTGATCCGCTCGAACGCACCCTGGTCGCCGAAATTGGCGGGCGGATGCGTGGCGTGCCCTTTCCACCCTTTCAGTCCTGGGATTTTCCGCTTGGCTCGGATCGGTTTGGTCGTGATCTGTTTAGTCGTTTGCTTTGGGCCGTGCGTCCGACCCTACTGCTGGTGTTGATCGTCGCTTCGCTACGGTTGGCCCTTGGTCTGCTGATCGGGGCGCTCGCAGGCTGGTCACAGCGCCCCTTGGGCCGGGGCCTCAATAGTCTGATTGATACCGCCCTGACGATTCCGGTCTTGTTGGTGGCACTGGCGGCAATCACTGCGCTTGGCCCCGAATTGGGTCTGCCCGCGTTTGTGATCGGCATGGCGCTGACTGGCTGGGCCGAAACTGCCCAGAGTGTGCGTACCGCCACGACCCAAATTGCCGTCCAACCCTATATTGTGGCTGCCCGTGCGCTGGGGGCCAATGGGCCGCAGATCCTGGTGCGCCATATCACCCGCCATCTGACGCCGCTGCTCGCCATCCTCTTTGCCTTCGAGGTCAGTGCGACCCTGATGCTGACCGCCGGTTTGGGTTTTTTGGGCTATTTTATTGGGGGTGGGGTCTGGATCATCGCCGACGGCGACCTGTTGCCGCAGGCAGCGCGGGTGGCCGGTCTGCCCGAGTTGGGCCAACTGGTTGGGACGGCTGATCGGGGCATTCGTCTGCAACTCCCCTACGAAATGCTCTTCCCGGGCTTGGTGCTGGCCTTTGCAATCCTGGGGTTTACCTTGCTTGGCGAAGGCTTGCACCGCCGCCAGAGCCAGTTGCAGCCTCGCTATGGGCGGATCCAACTGGCGCTTACCGGGATCGAGGAGCAGGTAGTGATCGGGGCGGGCCGCTGGAATGGATGGATCCCGTTGCCTGTAACGGCGCTGTTCCTTGCCCTTGGCCTCGGCCTGACCGCCCTATTTTTGTGGCCTACCGCTCAACCGACCGCGACGCTACCTCCGTCGTCGCTGGTGCGGCCCGCAGGCTGGTCAGCCGAACGCGGCGATCCCTTTGGCACCCTGGATGCGACCGTGCCCACCACTGAACCCGCTCTGGCCTGGGATTTTCAGGCCACCGGTGGCTTGGTTGGTGGCCCCGCCATCGCCCCCGATGGGACGCTCTACCTGAACGGGGCCGACGCCACGCTCTATGCCCTCAACCCTGATGGGCCGCTGCGCTGGCAGATCAGCCTGAGCCAGCCCGCCGTGGGTAGCCCAGCGTTAGGCGCGGATGGCACGATCTATGTGGTCGATCAGCGGGCCGGACTCAGTGCGATTAGTCCGGCAGGGGTTGCCAGTTGGCGCTTTCAGAGTAGCTACCGCACTGATGGCACCGGTGGGCCAGTCGTTGGTGCTGACGGCTCCATCTACTACACCGTGATTGACGCGGTGCAAGCGGTCACCCCGGACGGCCAGGCCCGTTGGCTCGGGCGTGATCCTGGCTTGCCCTACGTCGAAGCCCCACCCCGCCTGAGTCCCGATGGTGAGTTGGTGTTTCTGAAGAGCAGTGTGTTTAGTGCCCAGGATGGCGCGCGCCTGGTCTTGACCCTCGTACCCGACGAGTCCTTCACTGTCGAGCCGCAACAGCTTGTTGGCGCTGATGGGCGCACCTTCTACCGCAGCGAACACCGCCTGATTCCCTGGCGTCTGGTCGAGGGCGGGCTGACGTTGCAGCCTGCGATTGCCTGGGGTTCAAGCAATCTGTTTGCCATGCCTGCCGATACCGGGGTCAGCCGCGACGGGATCATCTGGGTCACGTATGCCAGCCCCTTCTTCGATACCCGTTTGATCTGGCTTGGCCCCGAGGGCGGCGTGCGCGGCGAGGCCTTCTTTCCGCAACGGAACTCGCGGGTCGTTGCGGCTGATCCCACGGGCGACCTGCTGGTCTGTGGATCGCAGCGCAACCGCACCCTGCACTGTGGGCGTTACACCCCAGACGGTGCCGAAACACCGCTCTGGGCCATTATCCCTGGCCGTGCTGGCGCGACGCTCAGCGGAGCAGCCCTTGTGGACGGGTGGTTCTATTTGGCGACAACCCAGGGCGAAGTGTGGGCGTTTCGTGGTCCGTAGGGCCGCGGCGTGCTGCGTCCCTACATCATTGGGCAAGCCCATGGTTTGCGTGGGGGGGGGGGGGGGGGCCCCCCCCCCCCCCCGCCCCCCCCCCCGGGGGGGCGGGGGGGGCCCCCGCCCCCCCCCCCCCCGCGGCGGCCGACTAACCCCCCTGGCCCACCCCCCCCCCCCCCGGGCGGCCC
>JBLWKA010000055.1:3463-34799 GCA_048381555.1 Oscillochloridaceae bacterium umkhey_bin13 | reverse complement strand
ACGAAGGCTCCTCCACCTGCCGAGCAGATTCGTCGCGCATTGCTCGCTTTTCCGCTTCCTGATGCCAAATGTGACAACGGACAACTTCCTTAACCTTTCACCATTACCCGGCGTGGTCGCCCTGGGCTGCCACATTGGGCAGCCCCTACGTGTCGCCACCATGGGATCCATGGCGCGATGCGCGAACGGGATGGCGTGGGCGGGCAACAGGATGGCGTGGGCGGGCGACGGGATCGCGATGGCGGGCGACCGATCTGATGGTCGGGAAATGTAAGGCCGAAGCATTCGCCACCAGATCATCGGTAAGCACACGCAGATCGGATGGCGAATGCTTCGGCCCTACGTGCCGCCACCATGGATCGTGTGGCGCAATGCGCACCGGGATCGCGTCGGCCCGACATGTCGCCACCATCGATCCGGTGGCACGATGCGCACACGCGATCTCACGCTCGCCGCAATTGCCGGTTGGTGATCACGACGACCAGCACAAAACAGATCAAGGCAATCAGGGCCAGGCCCAACCAATTACCCAGACCTACCGGGATGCCAATCAGCATCAGGTGTTGGAACCCGGCCAGCCCGTGGGTCATCGGAATGGCGTAGGCCACCGGCAGCGCGGGCCAGGCAAAGCTTTCGAGGGCGATAAAGAAGCCGCTGAAGAAGATCGAGAGCAAGAGCGAGATCATGGCTAACTGAATGGCTTGACTATCCGACCCCGAAAGCGCCGAAATCAAGAAACCTACCCCGAGCGAGGCCAGGATCAGCATCAGGATCAGGCCCGCAAAGGCGAGCCAGTTCCCCAGCAGGGGTACGCCCAGCAGGGTCATGGCGATAATCAGCACCATGGCTGCCAAGCCAATAAAGACGGTATAGCCCAAATATTTGCCGATGATCAATTGGGTGAGCGTGACCGGCGCGACCCGGAAGACCTCGAAGGCCCCCATGAGCCGTTCACGCACCAGCGCCAGCGCCCCCAGGGTCACGGCGGTATGCTGGATCAGCAGCGCCAGCACCCCCGGCGAATAGTAGACCACCGCCGGATAGGCTGCGCCGCGCACATTCTGGTAGCGCTGACTCACCGGCGAGACCAGCTGGTCGGCCGGGGTGTTGATGAACAGTTCCAGCGAGCCGTCAAGCAGTTTCAGATCGGCCCGCGTGGCGGTCAGTTCACTGATAATCTCGCCCAGGGTGTCGTTTTCGAGCGCCTGGTCAATCACGCGTAGCCCTTCGCGCACCCGCGCCAGCCGTGGCCGTAACTCACCTAGGGCTTCGCTTTGGGCGACCAGAAATTCTTGCGCGGGCAGAATCGCCTCGAAGCGATCAATCAGGGCCACAAATTCACGCAACCGTTCCTGGGTCGCCTCGCGGCGGGCGGCGGTCATACGCTGTTCGATCATCGCCACCTGGCCGTCGGCATCGGTGATGCGGATGCGAATGCCGGACGCTTCTTGCTGAGCCTGAGTCGCAGCGGCTTGCAAAATCGCCTTGTTGATCTCATTGATCTCGGCGTAGGCCAGATACTGGATCCAGCCTTCGGTGAGCGGATTGATCGCATTCGAGGTAAACTCGATCGTTGCTTCGCTGCCGCCACGTAAGACGGCAGTAGCATCAGCGGGCAAGACCTGCATCAGATCCAGGTTCCCGGCGGCAAGTTGGGCCTCGGCTTCGGCGCGGTCAGTCGTGATCAGGCGCAGGTCGAAATTAAGCCCAATCAAGGCCCGGATCTGCTCCTCGTCAATTCCGGCGATCCCACCAGCAGGCACCACCACCGCCGTGCGCACCCGGGGCGTACTGTTGACATACGTCGCCCCAAACAGGATCAGCACAATCAACGGGCCGACGATCAGGCTCAGAATCAGCATCGGCTGCCGCCGAATCTCGTTGACCTCTTTAAGGAAGTAGGCCCGCACGCGGATCAGCCAGCGTTGCCAGCCCGGCACATAGACCCGCGCCGACTGGGCCCGTGAGGCGAGATCACTGACTGGCAGATCAGCCATTGGTGGCCTCCTGCTGACGCTGCTCATCTTGCTGCATCAGTTTAATAAAGATCTCGTCGTAGCTCACTTCGAGCGGGGCGGCACTAGCAACCACAATCCGCGGGCGCTGATTTTCGAGCCGCTTAATCACCTCGGGCAACCATTCACGGGCGTCTTCGACCACCACATGCAGATCGCCTTCGATCCCATTGGGGGCACGGCGCACCTCGCGCACGACGGCTTCCCAGCGTTGCAGCACCGTGATCGCCCGGCGCACCTCGTCGGGATTGTCGAGGGTCAGGTCAATAATTTCGCCGCCCAGGGCCGCGCGGCGCAGGTTAGCCGGGGTATCTATGGCCAGAATCCGGCCTTTGCGCATCACTGCGACATAATCACAATAGATCGCCTCGCTCACGACCTGGGTCGTGACAACCAGGGTGCGGCCCTGGTCGCGCAACTGGCGAAAATATTCCCAGAAGCGCGAGCGCAGCACCGGGTCGATCCCAGCAGTCGGCTCATCAGCAAAGAGCAGCGCCGGATCGTGCATCAAGGCTCCGACCAGCATCAGGCGGCGCTGCATGCCCCCCGACAGATTCTGACCGAGGCGGTTGCGGGCGTCACTCAGATCCACAAATTCGAGCAGTTCATTCAGCCGTTCGCGCACTCGGCGGGCCGGCATCCCATAAAGCGAGGCGACAAACTCGGCGTTTTCGGCCACGCTCAGCCGTGGGTAGAGCACAAACTGTTGCGGGATATAGCCGATCCGCTCGCGGTCATCGGACGTAAAACGCGAGGGCACCCGCCCTAAGGTGGTAATTGAGCCCTTTTGGGGGATCAGCAGGCCCAGCGCGATCCGGCAGGTGGTGGTTTTGCCACAGCCGGACGGGCCGATCATGCCCATGATCGTGCCTTCGGGTACCTGATAATGCTGATCAAAGACCCCGGCCCCATTGCCAAAATCCAGTTCGACCCCTTCGGAGTGGATGGTCAAGATATGACTGCTCACACGGACTCCTACCTGGCAAGGTTGTACCCTGGAATTGTACCAGAGTGCTTGTGGCCTGTGGCCCGCCCCGGCGATCCCGTCGCGCTCGCGCCATGGGATCGGGGGTGACGATCGTATCGCCCGCCCCGGAATCGCGTGGTCGCCCCGGCGATCGTGTCGTGCGCCCCGGATGGCCCGTCGCGCATCGCGCTATGGGATCGGGGGTGGCGATAGGTAAGGCCGAAGCGATCGCCAAGCGATCCGTGTATCCATACCGATCCGTCGGTGGCGAATGCTTCGGCCCTACGCGGGGCCACCACGATCTCTGTCACCTGCCCCCACGATCCTGTCCGCCCCGACGATCGTATCGCCCGCCCGGATGGCCCGTCGCGCATCGCGCCTTGACGCTCGATCCGCCCTCGGCTACAATCGGAAGCCATGCCCCTATGTCGCCAATGCCGCCGACAACCAGATAAGGAGTCCACCATGACCACGACGACGACCAACTACGGGATTAGCTATATGCCCGAGGATGTGCCTGGGCCGAAAGCGCGGGCGATTGTAGAACGCGATGATCAGGTGATGGCTCCGATGGGGCGGGTCTACCCGCTGGTGATTGACCACGCCACGGGCTGCGAAGTCTGGGATGTGGACGGTCACCGCTATCTGGATGTGAATGCCGGGATTGCGGTGCTGGCGGCGGGCCATAGTCACCCGCGGCTAGTCAAGGTGGCCCAGGCCCAGGTCGCCCGCTTTACCCATATGGCCGGTACCGATTTTTATAACGAGCCGATGGTTAAGGCGGCCGAAAAGCTGGTTTCGCTGATGCCCAGCGGTGAAAACTGGCAGGTCTTTTTTACCAATAGTGGTACCGAGGCGATCGAGGCCAGTATCAAGTTGGCCCGTTTTGTCACCGGGCGTCAGAATGTGATTGGGTTCTATGGCGCGTTCCATGGCCGCTCATATGGCAGCCTCTCGTTGACCGCCTCGAAGCCGCGTCAGCGCCAGGGCTTCTTCCCGTTGCTGCCCGGGACGTTCCATAGCTTCTACCCCAACTGTTACCGCTGCCCGATTAACCTGAAGCATCCCGAGTGTGGCATCGCCTGTCTGGATTGGATCGAGCGGACCCTGTTCACAACCACGACCCCGCCCTCGGAGGTGGCCGCGATTGTGGTCGAGCCAATCCAGGGCGAGGGTGGCTATGTCGTCCCGCCGCCTGGGGCGATGCGCAAGCTGCGCGAAATTTGTGATCGGCACGGGATTCTGTTGATTGCTGATGAGGTGCAGAGTGGCGTCGGGCGTACCGGCAAGATGTGGGCCTTCGAGCACGATGAGCTTGTGCCCGATATTGTTGCTTCGGCCAAGGGTCTGGGCGGCGGTCTGCCGATCGGGGCGATGATCGCCCGCACTGAACATGCCGAGCGCTGGCAACCCGGGTCGCACGGCAATACCTATGGCGGCAATGGCCTGACCTGTGCCGTGACCTACGAACTGCTCTGTATGGTCGAAGAGGAATTGATGGCGAATGCGGCCACGGTCGGGGCCGAACTGCACGCCCGCCTTGACGATCTGGCGAGTCGCTTTCCCGTGATTGGGGCGGTGCGTGGGCGCGGCCTGATGATCGGCGTCGAACTGATTAACCCGGCCACCGGTGCCGCTGACCACGACCTGGCCGAAGCGGTGATGCAAGAATCCTTCCGCAAAGGCTTGCTGGTGCTGACCTGTGGGGCCTCGACGATTCGCTTCTGCCCGCCCCTGACCCTGACGATCGAACAGGCCGACGAAGCGGTCGAACGCTTTGCGTTGGCGCTGGCGGCATGTATAGGGTAAACCTACAACAATAATCCCGGCTCGTAGCGATGGGCGATCACAAAGCGTTGATCGCCCTCGCTGGCGACATCACCCACCACATAGCGCCCCGGCCCAAAGCCGAGCCGCGCTTCGAGCAGGTCGTCGGCTAAGGCACGCCAGCGGCTTGCCAGGGCGAGATCGTCGTGTTGCAAGGCGTTCCAGTCGGCGGGGATTTCGAGGGCCAGGTGCGGGGCAGGGCCAGGATCGGGCAAGGCTTCGGGGCCACGGTTCAGCCGGGCCAGCCCGGGAAAGTGGGCCAGGCTGCGGCTTGCCGGGCGCGGACTGTCGCTCATGCCGCTGCGGCCACGGCTCGAGCGCAATAACCAGACGATGCCCAGCCGCGAGGCCGTGACCCGGTTCAGGTTGTTCTGGAAGGGGTAATAGCTGCGGTAGAGTTGACCCGCCACGGCGCGTAGGCGGCCAAAGTTCAGGGCCGCATTCGCAAACTGCAAGGGGTCAGTTGTCCAGTGGATCAGATCGAGGCCGGCGGCCCTGGCCCGGCGGGCCTGTTCCCGCTTGAGGGTCGCTGCCAATCCGAAGCGGCGTGCCGCTGGATCAACCGCGAGGACTTGTGACTCAACCCCTAGATCGAGGCGGTAGGGCAAGCCCAGACCCGCCAGGGCCGGCAACTCGAAGCGGTGAAAGCCTAATAAAAAACCGACCAATTGCCCCTCGCGTCGTGCTACCAACGACGTCGCCGGGCCTAATTCGGCACTATGCAAATCATCAGGGTAACGCGCATCGTCGGGGCCACCCCAGATCGTGTGGTGCAAGGCCCGCATCGCTGCAAGCTCGTCACGCGCTGGTGTGCCAAACTCAAACCCACCCTGGCCCATCTGGTCAGGCTGAAAGGTAAGTTGATCCAGTTCGGCGGGGCGGTAGATGCTGACGCGGTCGGGGGCCAGCAGTGCCAGTAATGCTGCCGGATCATAGTGGCTCTGGAGCCGTAAACTGTAGCTGCGGCGTCCGCTACTGTGGCCGCGTGGGAAGAGCAACCCGATCCCACCGGAGCCATCACTCGCGATCCGTCCGCCAATATTTACAAAGGTTGACTTCACGAAGTGGAGTGGTACCAGCGGGCCGAGGGTTGGATCAAGCCGAGTCCAGAGTTGATCAAGTTGGGGCGTCCAGCCAGGGACCTGTGGATCGAGGATTTGCCAGCGACTCATGAACCTCCTGCATCGCCGTTGGGCCACCGAACCCATAAGCTGTGGGCCTGCGGTTCCCTGGGGCGGTTTTGCCTGTTCGGTTAACGTGCCGCACGCTCCATCGCTGTGCTGCGTCCCGTGTATTGTATACTGCTGGGCATTCTACCGCGAAAGTCTGGAGTTGCCTATGCGGATCGAGTGCGCCGAACTTTTATTGGTACGGCTCCCAATGGTGCGGCCCTTTGCAACCAGTTCGAGCCAGAAAACCCACCAGGCCCATCTGCTGGTGCGGCTCGAGGCCGAAGGGTTGGTGGGCTGGGGCGAATGTGCCAGCCCGAGCGATCCCTTCTACTGTGAAGAGACGACCGAGACCTGCTGGCATATCTTGCGCGATTTTCTGTTGCCAGCCGTGGTCGGTCAGTCCTGGACGACGATCGAAGATCTGACCGCCCGCTATGCCAAACTCAAGCGCAACAACTTCGCCCGCGCCGGGCTCGAAATGGCGTGCTGGGATCTGCTCGCCCAGGCCGACGGTCGTTCCTTGGCGTCACTGCTCGGTGGCACCCAGACGACCGTACGCTCGGGGGTAAGCCTCGGGGTCGAGCAGCGGATCGAGGATCTGTTTGCGCTGATTGATCAGTATGTTGGCGAGGGCTACCGGCGCATCAAGCTGAAGATCGCCCCTGGCAAAGATGTAGCGGTGGTGGCCCAGGTGCGGGCGCGCTACCCCGATCTGCCCCTCATGGTTGATGCGAATTCGGCCTACACCCTGGCTGATGCCGCCCACTTGCGTGAACTCGATCAGTTCGATCTGATGATGATCGAGCAACCCCTGGCCCACGATGACATTGTTGATCACGCCACCCTGCAGGCGATGTTGCGCACCCCGATCTGCCTTGACGAGTCGATTCTTTCGGTAGATGATGTGCGCAAGGCGCTCCAATTAGGGAGCGGGCGGATTATCAATCTTAAAGTGAGCCGGGTGGGTGGTCTGCTGATGGCGAAGCGGATTCACGACTACTGCCATACGCGGGGTGTGCCGGTCTGGTGTGGTGGCATGCACGAATTTGGGATCGGACGGGCGGCCAATCTGGCGCTCAGCAGTCTACCTGGCTTTAGCCTGCCCGGCGATGTTTCTGGCTCTGATAAGTATTACCACAGCGATCTGGTCAGCCCCCCGATCCGCGCCGTAGGCGGGGCCATCCCGGTGCCCAGCGGGCCAGGCTTAGGCTATGCGGTTGACGAAGCCGCCGTGGCTCGTGCCACCGAACGCCGCCTCAGCTTGCCTTAAGCCCAACATCGCCTCACAGCGCGATCACCCCATTGGGTGCATACGGGATCAGCGCTTGCAGGCCGGGGTCACTCAGATTAAGCCGGACGGGTGCGGGTGAGAGCAGCATTGGGATGCCCAGGGCTCGCACCCAGGCTTCATCGTCATCGGCTTCGGCGGGCCGTGGCCCCTCGCGGTCACTAATCACCGCGAGTTCACAGCGGTCGAAGGCCAGCCCGTGACGCAGCATATCACCGCTATCCAACCCAAGGATCAGCGCTTCGGCGGCCGGATCAGCCAACGCGACCCTGGTTGCGGCAAACCCGACCCCATCAAGCACATAGGGCTGTAGGCCGCGGGCGGCCAGTTCGTCGGCAAGCCGTCCAACGGTGGCGGTTCGCTGGGTCTGGCCCGTTACGGCCACAATCGGGATGCTGGCCAACTGGTTCCAGGGCGGGGTTGGTGGCGTTGTTTGATTGCCCCATAACCGCGTCGGATCGAACCCCCAACCATGCACCCCATACCCGAGTTGCACCCACCCATCAGCACGCACGAAACTCGGCAAGCCACGGGTGCGGGCTTCCGCAATCAGTTGGAGCGCCGCTACTGGCAGGGCCTCGTTGCGCCGCCGGGTTTGCAGCGTCAACAACGGCTCATCGGCATCCCAATCAGGATCGCCCTGCACTTCAGCCGTGATCCCCTCGATCACATAGGTCACAAGGGCCGCCCCGAGATTGGGTGCATCGGTGCCAAACAGCGCCGTAAGCTGATAGCCCTCGTCTACTGCCTGGGCCTCAACATTCAAATTGGCAATGATCATGCCAATCGTCTGTGCTCCATCCTTCAGGGCCGCCCGCAGCCGAGGGGTATAATCGCGGTCGCACTGAAGGCGCAGCCAAACCCCCGGCGATGGCCCATAAATGTTTGGCCCGGCATAGGCGTGTAGGCGCAAAATCGTGATCGGTGTGCTCATAATGTTGTGTATTATACGCTGGATACCCCAACTTCGGGTGTAACCCATCGGCGCACCGCACGCGACAGGGCTGATGTAATGTTGCGGATCTAGGGGCAGCCCGTGTGGCTGCCCTGGGCGACCACGCGGGTCATCCCTATGGGGATGGGATGGGCACCGGGGACTGGTGATTACCCATGCAAGAGGTTACGCTACACCCAGCGTAACCTCTTGCATGGGAATGGCACATCCCGCGTACGGTACCCTGCTCCATCGCGGTGGAAAGCGGCGTCCCCGTTCCGCCCCTCCTCCCCCAGCCCCTTCCCCTCACGCGGGGGGAGGGGAGCCGGATCGTCACACCCGGATCGCTCGGTCAGCACCATCCCATCGCTCGCCCAGGATACCAGCGCGATCGCCCGCCGCTTGGACACCAGCGCACGGACTCCCCCCTCCCCCCTGCGAGGGGGTGGGGGGCGGACAGCAGCCACCCATGCAAGAACATACGCCACCCCCCCCATGCCACGCTTGATTATATCTCGTCCGCGCATCCGTGCTATACTGATGGGCACCTTTGGGTTCATGCTTCTCGTGCAGGATTGCCTATGGCCGCTCGTGGCAACAATAAAACCCCTGTCCGGCGCAAGCCCGCCGCGCGTTCACGTGCCCGCAAGACCGAACAGCGCCCGAACCTGTTGCGCCCCGAACACCAGCGTGATCTGTTTGCCCTCACCCTGATTACAATCGCCCTGGTGACGATCATCTTTTTTGCGACTGGGATTGCCGGTGGCATCGGCGAACTGTATGTCGCAGCGGTGCGGGTCGCCTTTGGTGGCGGTGCGATTGTGGTGCCAATTACGCTGGGCCTGCTTGGGCTGGCGATTCTGATCCAGGAACGTTTTAACGATTCGCGGCTCAGTGCGGCGAACCTGTTTGGGACGGGCCTGATCATTCTGGCGATTCTGGCCCTGCTTGAGTTTCCGGCCCATACGGTGCCACTCGAAACTCGTCTGAATGAGGGCGGCGGCTGGTTCGGTTATTGGGTCGTGCAAGGGTTCGATCAGGCGATTGGTCGCCCGGCTGCCATGCTGGTCACGGTGATTATGGGTCTGGCCGGGGTGCTGTTGACCTTTAATCTGACCCTGCGTGAACTGCTTGGCGGCATGGCTCTGCGCAGTGCCGCCTTCTGGGCCTTGCTCTGGAGTGCGCCACGTTTGCCGCGCCCAGAACGCGAACCTGCCCGCCCGGCACTCGCCGATGCCGATCTGCCCTTTACCCCGCCGCCCCAACAGGCCAATGATGATCTGGTGCCGACCCCGATTGCCGCTCGTCCCACCCGGGCCAGCCTGTTTCAGCGTCCTGGCGTACCCGAAGTCGCGCCGCCCCCTGAACCAAAACCAGCCCCCGAACGCAAGCTTGCCACCCCCGAGGTCAAGCCGGCCCCGCCGCCACCGACCCCCGAACCCAAACCCGCCCCCGAAGCCCGTGAATTGGTGCAAGAGGCGCTAGAGGGTTTCGAGGTTGCGGCGATCCATCGGGCCTGGCCCCTGCCGTCGCTCGATCTGCTCGAACAGACTTCGTCTGATGGGCGTATGGGCGATAGTGATATTCGCAAGCTCTCGCGCACAATCGAAGATACCCTGGCGAGTTTCAAGGTCGAAGCCCAGGTTGTGAATGTCAACCCTGGTCCGGCGGTGACCCAGTTCGAGGTGCAGCCTGCCGTGGGGGTCAAGGTCAGCAAAATCACCTCGCTCGAAAAAGATCTGGCCCTGGCCCTGGCCGCTTCGTCAATCCGCATCGAAGCCCCGATTCCGGGCAAATCGGCGGTTGGCATCGAAATCCCGAACTCGTCCATCTCGGTGGTGGGGCTACGCGAAGTGGTGGATAGCGACGAGTTTGAGCAGAGCAAGGGTCGCCTGAAGTTGCCGCTTGGCAAGGATATTAGTGGCAGTCCCGTGATTGCCGATATGGCCCGCATGCCCCACTTGCTCGTCGCCGGGGCGACCGGCTCAGGCAAGTCAGTTGCCGTGAACGCCTTTTTGTGCGGCCTGTTGTTACGCCACACTCCCGACGAACTTAAGCTGATTATGGTTGACCCCAAGATGGTCGAAATGACCGTCTACAACCATATTCCCCATTTGCTTTCGCCGGTGGTGACCGAACTCGAACGGGTCGTACCCACCCTGAAGTGGGCCACCCGCGAAATGGAACGGCGCTATAAGATCTTTGCCCGCCATAGTGTGCGCAACCTCGATAGTTATAAACAACTGGCCCGCAAACGCACCGATCTCGAACCCATGCCCTACATCCTGATCGTGATTGATGAGCTCGCCGATCTTATGATGATGGCCCCCGATGAGGTCGAGACCTATATCTGTCGGTTGGCTCAGATGGCCCGTGCGACCGGCATCCATCTGATTATCGCCACCCAGCGCCCTTCGGTTGATGTGATTACCGGCTTGATCAAGGCCAACTTTCCCTCGCGCATCGCCTTTGCGGTCACCTCGCAGGTGGATAGCCGAGTTATTCTTGATGTGCCCGGCGCTGATCAACTGCTTGGCCGCGGCGATATGCTCTATATGGCGGCCGACTCGGCCAAACTGGTCCGCATCCAGGGTACCTATGTCTCGGATCGTGAAGTCGAGCGCCTGGTGCAGTTCTGGCGCACTGCCGCCCCGCCCGAAACCAGTGATAAGGTAGCAGCCAAACCCGGTGGTTCGCTCGGTGTCAATGGGCCGCCCTTCAGTGGTATGCTGCCCGGCCCGCGCCCCGCCGAAGCGCATCCCGCTGCCCAGGCAAGCCAACCCGGCAAGGCGACACCTGCGCCCACAACCGAAGCCGCTGGCCCAGTTGATCCTACCACCAACCCCATCCCCGCCGATGAGCAGTTCCAACCCCCCGGTGAATTCCTTTCGGCCGAAGAAGAGGACGAACTGCTGCCCCAGGCTCTCGATCTGGTACGCCAGCACCAGCGTGCGTCGGCATCATTATTGCAACGTCGTTTGCGGATCGGCTATAGCAAAGCGGCCCAGTTGATTGATCGGCTCGAACAACAAGGCGTGGTTGGCCCTGCCGAAGGTGGGCGATCCCGCGAAGTCTTGCGCGGGCCAGATCTACCCTAACGCACGTGGTACGCTTCGAGTGGTGGTCGGTATGGCCCCAGGCTGATGCAACGTCCGCAATAGAACGCGGATTGCGCGGATCAGACAGATTGACGCGGAGCTTTTTGCGGCAGTGCAGCACGAATCTGTTCCACGCTCTCGTGCCGTGGGCGTCAACGCCTCGGCTACGGCAAGCGAAGGCCACCTACGTGGCCTGTTCAGCCCGCGCAGGCGGGCTTCGCTTGTCATAGCCGAGGGCTTTCAGCCCCACGGCACGGGCTATACCGGACTTAATTTTGAAAAACCATCAGTAGTCTGTAAAGTAAGTTTTCTGGTAGTAACACGGACTTCGACACGCTCAGCCTACGTCACGTTACAATGCCCAATTGCTCGCCGTTGGCTGAGCCTGTCGAAGCCCCTATTGGCACAAAAAGACTTCGTTTACAGACTAATCAGCCCGACGCACAGAGGGGAGGCGCAACTGTCAAGCTGGATTGGCCGTTTTTGAACGATGCCTTAAAGTTCATCAGCCCCATGGCAGTGGGTCTGCCCAAATATATGCTTAAAACTCATGAGCCGCCGGGAAAGCGCATCCCAGCGTTTGCCAGCAGTATCTTTGCATCAGCCCTGGGTATAAGCCCAACATTTGGCCTGCCGCCGTCGTATAATGCATACCATACGACCAGGAGGTCACCATGTCCGCTGATGAATTTCGTGATGGGGCGCGCCAGATTCTGGCCCATATGCTTGCCGAAACGCCTAAAGCTGACCGGAGCGAGGTGATTGACGCCTATGCCGATCTGCTGACCCAACTCTATGCCACCCATTCGCACAAACTCTTGACCGAAGTGATCGAGGATGCCCGAACCCGCCTCGATGCCCGCCTTTCGCCTGACCCTGTGCGCCAGACAATCGCCGGTGTCCAGACAACCCTGCAGGATCTCTGGAACGCCCTTTGGAAGTGAGGATACTCCATATGTGGAAACGCAAAACCAAGATCGAACGCCAGCTAGACGCCGCCGAACATGCCACTTCGGAAGCGGTAGGTCAACTTGCCAGTACCATCCGTGATCGCTTTGAAGGCGATGCCAGCCGCCAGGTTGCCGAAAATCTGGATCAACTCGCTCGCCGGATTGACGATCTTGACCTGAGTGATACGATGCGCAAACGCCGCAAAGAGCTAGAGCGGGCCACCAAGAAGGCCAATCGCAAGGTTGATGAGGCCCTCAAGGAGCTCGACAAAACCCGTACCCGGGTTAGCCGTGACGCCAACCAGTTAGCGGCTCGGGTGGGTGGCACCATCGAAGAGGGGAGCCATCAATTGGCGACGATCAGCCATCAGGCCGCCCCCGCCGAACCACGGGCCTGGATCGTGCCCACCTTCTTTGGTTTCTTAGCAGGCTTTGGGCTCGGCTTCCTGTTCGCCCGCCGTCCCAAGCATCACGACGAGGCCTAGTCGGTCAGGCATGGCTGTGTCTGGTGGGGTGCGGGGGCTTGGCCCCCGCAAAGCCCCCTCTATGTTGTCGTTGCTTGCGGGGTGCGGGGGCTTGGCCCCCGAAAAACCCCCTCATCAATAAGTCGCTTCGCGCATGCGAAGCGACTTAACCAAAAAACACCTATGAAGACTTTTAATAAGCCCTCTGACGCCGAGTTGCGCCAGCAACTCACCCCGTTGCAGTACAAGGTGACCCAGCACGAAGGCACCGAACCGGCCTTCAATAACGAGTACTGGGACAACAAAGCCCCTGGCATCTATGTGGATGTTGTTTCGGGCGAACCCCTCTTCAGTTCGCTCGACAAGTACGACTCGGGTTCGGGCTGGCCCAGCTTTACCCGTCCGATTGAACCAGCGAATGTGCTTACCCGCACCGACCGTAAACTCTGGATGGTGCGCACCGAAGTGCGTTCGTGCAACGCCGACTCGCATCTGGGCCACGTCTTTGATGACGGCCCTGCGCCTACCGGTTTGCGCTACTGCATGAACTCGGCTGCCTTGCGCTTTATTCCCGCCGAACGCCTGGTCGAAGAAGGCTACGGCGCGTATGCGCACCTGTTCGAGCGTTAAGATCCGCTAGAGGAAAAACAGGCCTGAGCGCAAACAACGTTTGCGCTCAGGCCTGTTTTTCCTCTAGCAGCAGCGCCCCGATCAACAACACTTCGTTCAACTTGTTGATGAATCCGAGTGGGGTGCGCAGCCCAAACGCCAGCCAGAGCCCAATCGTCAAGGCGGTATAGCCGATCAAGACGCGGCGAATCAAGCGGCGGTGCGGCTCTAGTGCAGGAATGGGCAGATACAGGGCTGCAACCAGCCCCAGGTAGCCCAACCCGTTCAGGATAAAAGCCAGATCGGGGAAGAGCAACGACATATGAGTTAGGGCCGTCCCCAGCGTGAGCGCAATAATCACCAGGCGCAGCATGGGCCTCGTCCTTGCTTTCCGTTCGTTGGCTACTCAGAAGGAATTTCCCGCGAAATACGGGGACTTTCTGACGGCAAAGATACTTTTTCGTACACGTCTTCTAGGAGAAGCACGCTCTCAATTGATGGAATAGTAATCTGTGCTTCAATACCCTGTGCTTCTTGGAAGATCCAATGACCATGATCTTGCCTTGAGTAATGCTCAATGTGATAATCATCTTGGGCAATAAGAATATAATCGCGTAATGTTTCAATCACTCGATAGTTTTGGAATTTCATGCCTCGGTCATATCGTTCTGTTGATGGTGACAGTATTTCAACCAGAACAAGAGGGTTCGTGAGCGTATCAAGTGCGTCATCAGTAAATTGAGGCTCACCACAAATGATGACAAGATCGGGGTATGTATACAAGCCAGTTTTTTTGATTTTAACGCGCATATCACTTGGCAAGACTTGGCAAGGTTTTCGCCGTAACTGGCCGTGGAGTGAGGCGATGGTGTTGCCGGCAATAAGATTATGGATGCGCGATGCACCCGTCATGGCATATATTTCACCGCCATAATATTCGTGCTTGATGGTACTCGCCCGCTCCAACTCAAGATATTCTTGTTCTGTGATCTGTCGTTTTGGCTGCGCAGTCATTGTAGGCTGCCTTTTGATCATGCCGACGAGGCCTTAGTTACATTGCATGATAGCAGTTTTGTTCTATCCCTGCAAGTATTTATTGGTTTAGGCAAGGTCGGCCGCTTGCGGTGGGAAGTGGCTTTGTCGCACCCCACGGGTTTGGGTGGGTCGTTTGGTAGTTTTGCCGCCAAACGACCCACCCACTCAGGGCGTTGTCATTGCCACCTCGGCTTCGATCAATTCCACTGCCCGTGCAATCCCATCCTCGGCGCGGATGGCAGCGCCAACCCTGGCGGCAGCGTTGGCCATGGCCGGGTCGCTGACGGCCGCGCTGATCGCTGCGGTCAAGTTTTCGATGGTTAACCGGCGCTGGGCAAGCGGCGCTGGCCCGGCCCCCAGGGCCGCGACGCGCTTGCCCCAAAACGGTTGATCGCCGAAAAAGGGACAGATCACCGTGGGTCGCCCGGCGCGCAATCCCGCCGCCGTGGTGCCCGCGCCCCCGTGATGCACGACGGCGGCCATACGGGGGAAGAGCCAGTCGTGCGGCGCGGCCTCGAGTTGGTAGATGCTCGCGGGCAGTTCGCGCTTTGCCAGGCCGCCCCAGCCACTCGCCAGCACCCCGCGCTGCCCGGCCCGCTCCAGGGCCGCTACCACCAGTTGGGTCTTGGCGGCGGCATCCTGGGACGTCATACTGCCAAAGCCCACATAGACCGGGGGCGGGCCGGCTTGCAAAAAGACTTCCAGATCGGCCGGGGGCTGCCAGGTCGGCTCGTGATCGAGAAACCAGTAACCGGTGGCAACGCTCCGCGCATCCCAATCGGGGGGGCTGGGCAGCACCGTCGGACTGTAGCCATACAATCGCAGCAAGGCTTGCCCACCCGGCCCTGACCGCAACTCGTTGCCCGCCGGACCCAGCTCCAGGCTTTGTTTGCGCCACTGGTTCAGCGTCCCCCGCACCGGGGCGACCGCTAACCAAACCAGCATACGGTGACTGACCCGGTTGAACGGGCCAAGACTGTCCAGCGGCACAATCGGGCTGGGCCAGTCCGCAGTGGGTGAGTAGAGCGGCAGGGGCAGCGCAAGGATTGACGGGACGCCAAGATACTCGGCAAGACTTGGCCCACCCAGTGCCTTAGGATGGTAGATGATCAGCTCGGCTTCGCGTGCGGCCTCCAATTCGTCGTCAAGCATCAGGCGGTACATCGGCATCACTTTGCGCAACAGGCTCATGCGTCCACCCTTGCCCGCCAAGACGGCCTGGCCCTCGGGGGTCTGCATCAGTTCCAGGAACTGGCCGCGCAAAGGGTGAAAGGCCAGCCCCTCTGCGAGCACACTCGGCCCAAACCCTTCGAGCGTGGCGAGCGTCACCTGGTGCCCGGCGCGGCACAGGCCCCGCGCCAGTGCGATGTACGGCTGCACGTCACCCCGCGAGCCAACCGTCAAAATCGTGATCTTCATGATGGCAAATATACCTTTCCAATGCGATAAACCTTTGATCGCATGGGTAGCGTCCAGATGTGTGCTCAAAAAAGCTCTGCGTCTCTGCGACTTTGCGTCAAACGATCAGCGTCTATTGCTACCCACTTTGATCAACCACCGGTCGCGCCGCCAGGCCACATTGCAAGATCCGCAATACCTGGTCGTAGAGCGCTTCGGCAACCGGGCTCTCCAGTAGCCGGAGATCACCCGCAGCCTCGTCCAGGCTCACCCCAAGCCGCTGTAACAGCAGTTCGCGCAGATCGCCAAGAACCCGCCCCACTACGAAGGCGGCCACGTCGAGATCCAGGTCGGGGGCCAGTTCGCCCCGGGCCTGGGCCTGGGCCAGCAAGGTGTGCAGATGGCCGCCCCCGGCCTGTTGCAACCGGTGTGTGACCTCGTCGCGGAAGGGCAAGGGATCGTTATGCGCCCGATAGAGCAGTTGGGTCTGCAAGGGCGTTGCCAGGCCCACTTGCAGGCTGGCCCGCATTTGCCAGCGCAGCAGCGCAAACAGATCCAGCGCCAGATCGGGTGGCTCAAGCCCACTCAGAAGATCGAGCTGGCTCTGGGCCGCGTGCTCAATCAGGAACAGGTAGAGATCCTGTTTGTTGGCGAAATACTGGTAGATGCTGCCCTTGGCGATCCCAGCGCGCTCGACGATCTGCGACAGCGAAGCCTGCTGATAGGGATGAGCCGCAAACTCTTCGAGCGCCAGCGTGAGCAGGGCGTCGCGTTTGGCTGCGGGTAAGTTGGCAAAGGTTTGGGTTGGCATGGGTGCAAGCTCATGTGACTGACCAGTCATATGACTAGGTAGTCACATAATACACCCACTGTCAAGAGGTGGATTACTCCAGTTGTAGATGTGCTTCCCGTCGGGCTAAAAGCCCTCGGCTACGGGGTGCAAAGCCCGCCTTCGCGGGCTGGACAGGCCACGAAGGTGGCCTTCGCAAGCAATAGCCGAGGCGTTTACGCCCACGGAAATGGATCATCTGGCAAGTTCCAACTGTAGTATGGATTAGGTGCCGTTCAACGTGTGCCGGATCGTCTCCAGGGCGTTGGCTTCGGCCTGACTGATCGCCACGCCCCCCAGGCCTAACAGCCCACCGGTACGGCTGGCGGCGGCCGTCTGCTGGGCCAGATCCAGGATCCAGGCCCCAAACGGCGCGGCCTCGTCCCCAGCAGCGCGGTTCAGGGCCGTCCCGGCGCGGTGCAACAGGGCCAGCATGGCCGCCCGGTCATCACGGCTGATCGCGCCAGGGCCGGTGCCAAGCCGATTACCGCGCCGGGTGCCAAGCTCGCGCCGCACCGCCCGGGCCAGGGTTCCGCCGTCACGCCGACTTAGGCGCAGCGCCTGCAAAAACGCCGTCATCTCTTGGGTATAGTCGATCTGATGGCCTTCGGCGGTTGCCACATACATCGCCGCCGCAAACGGAGCCGCACACAGATCGGCCCATTCCTCGGGACTGAACTGTTCACGCATCGGGGGCATCTTTTGCTGATCCAGCTTGCTCGTTGGGGCAGTCCGTTTCATTCGGCCTTGGTTGTGGCGTGCGCTGTGGATGGCGACGCTACCGCAAAGATCGTTCCCGCCGCCTAAACCAGGTACTTCTATGCTATAGTGAATGGTATCCCGTTTGGACTCAAGAACAAGGCATCTGCTCGCGGCTTACCGAGGCTGGCTGATTAGCCTGACCAGAAGCCCATGTGCCAAAACAAAGTGTAGCCTTATGCTCGATCCGGTGCAAGCCAACCCTCACACGCCACCGTTGCCCCCCGCTGCTGCGGCGGCGGTTGATCTGCAAGGTGCCCAAATTGGCGAGGTTACCAATGGGCAGGTGGCACAGTCAATCACCAACCACTACTACCATGTGACCCTGGCCGATCAGGCGCAGGCGCAGGTTGCAACGGGGATTGCCATCTTGCGACAGTTTGCTGCTAGCCAGGCCCAGCGCCCCAGGATCACTGCGATCTTTAATGAGCGTTTGCGGGTAACTCGACGCCAGGTGCGCAATTTGATCTTTCACAAAACGATTCATGACCAACTCCATGTAACCCCGTAAGATTGACGCGCTCTGGCTTGTCCCCTACAATAGCGCAACCTTGCCAAGCCTACCAGTCCGAAGGCGCTTGTCCATGTATGACTTATTGATCACCGGGGCCGACCTACTTCTATGCGAGGGTGGGCAGGCCGAGGTGTTGCCGCGCCATGATCTGGCGATTGTGAATGGGCAGATTGCGGCGATTGCGCCGCAGATTAGCCCGGATCTGGCCCGTGAACGGATTATGGCCCGCGGCATGCTCGCCATGCCCGGCATGATCAACGCTCACGCCCACCTGGCGATGGGTCTGTTTCGCGGGGTCGCCGAAGATGTGCCGGTCGAAACCTGGTTCAATCACTATATCTGGCCGATGGAGGCCAACCTGACCGCTGAGGATGTCTATTGGGGTGCGCTCTTGGGTCTGGCCGAACTGATCGAAGCCGGCGTGACCTGTGTCGCTGACCACTATTTTGCGATGGATCAGATCGCCCGTGCCGTCGCCGAAGCCGGGCTGCGCGCCAATCTGGCCTGGACGGTCTTTAGTGGGCCGGAAGAACAGGCCACCCTGGCGCGGGCGAGCCAGTTTGTCGAGCAGTGGCACGGCGCGGCTGACGGGCGGATCACGGCCTGGTTTGGGCCGCATTCCAACTATACCTGCACCCCCGCGCTTTTGGCCCAGGTCGCTCAGGCAGCGCAACGGCTTGGGGTCGGCATTCATATTCATCTGGCCGAAACCGCCGACCAGGTTGCCCAGAGCCTCGCGGCAACCGGCAAGACCCCGATTGCGGTCGCTCGTGACGCCGGTCTGTTTGCTGTGCCCGCCTTGACGGCCCACGTGGCCCATCCCACTGCGGATGATCTTGCCATCCTGGCCGAGCACGGCGTAGCTGTCGCGGTGACGCCCAAAACCGAAATGAAGATGGCGCTTGGGGTCGCCCCGGTTATTACAATGCGCGAACAGGGCATTACGGTAGCCCTGGGTAGCGATGGCGCGGCCAGCAACAATAGCTACGAGATCCTCGAAACTGCCCGCCTGCTCGCCCTCTTGGTCAAACATACCAGTGGTGATGCCCGGATCTTGCCCGTCGGCGAGGCTCTGGCTCTGGCGACTTCGGCAGGCGCGGCGGCCCTCGGCTTAGCAGATGTGACCGGAGCCTTGCGCGTTGGGTTGCAGGCCGATCTGGTGCTGTTGCGCCGTGACGCGCCCCACATGCAGCCCGTCCACAACGCTCCGGCCAGCCTGCTCTACAGTGCCCATTCCAGCGATGTAGATACCGTGATTGTGGCTGGACGGGTCTTGATGCGGCGGCGGCGCTTACTCACAATTGATCGGCGGCGCGTCCTGCGTGAAGTGCGCCAACGCGCCGCCCGCCTGACCGCCCGCCAACAGGGGCAGCAGGTCGCCCACTATCCGACGTAGGCCCGCAGCGTGCTGCGTCCGCTATGATGATACCGCTCAGCGCCACCAACGCCTGAGTGCGTATTGAAATCCACACAGTGCGCCGCCCACCAGCGCCAGGGTGAGGAGGCGCACGCCCCAGCCTGCACTCCCGGCGATCTGCTCGACCAGCAGCGCCCCCAGGCCAATCACAATCCCCACAATCAGCGCCTCGACGTAGAAGCGCACCAGAAAGCGGCCCACACTATTTTTGTTGCTCACTCTTGACCTCGCGCCCTTGTTCAAGCGAATAGGTACCCTGGTCACTGACAGGTGGCTCAAGTGCTTTTTGCACAATCACCCCGGTCTGCACCAGAAACCAGAAGACGCCCCAGGCGATCATCCAGAGGAACATGGCCCCGGCAATCAGGATTAAGCTCAGGAGTAGTGTATTCATTGTATGAGGCTCCTTGGGAGGGCATAAATGATGATGCACGCAATTCGAACCACATGCTTATGGTAGCATACTCTCTTGCCAGCCGCCTGTTCGCGTCTGGCATGCTACAATAGGCACTATGAGTGATCAGCGCCTGCCTGCGACTAAGGCTGCCAATCAGCTTGATTTCATTAGCCATAGCCCGGCCCAGACCGAGCGCATTGGGATGCGTTTGGGCGAGCAGTTGCGCCCCGGCGATCTGCTGCTGCTGCTCGGTACGTTTGGGGTGGGCAAAACCCAATTGGTGCGTGGCATCGCCCGTGGTCTTGGTTCGGCTGATCTGGTCACGAGTCCGAGTTTCGTGCTGATCAATCAGTATCAGGCTGGTGCAACCCTGCGGGCCATGCCGATCTACCACGTTGATCTGTATCGGCTCGCCACCACCGCCGAGTTGCCAACGCTTGGGCTCGACGAACTCTGGGAGGGTGATGGGGTCTGTCTGATCGAGTGGCCCGAGCGTGCTCAGCATCTGTTTCCGGCTGATCATCTGGCGATCTATTTGCAACACCTTAGCGAAACCAAGCGCCGCTTCCGTTTTGTTCCGGCTGGGAGTCGTTATACCGAAATGGTCAATACCTTTCGGGAGAATACGTTTAGCTAAATGTTAGTTGCGATTGATACTTCCACCACCCTGACTGGGTTGGCCCTCTATAATCAGCACGGCCCACAGGCCGAGTGTAGTTGGGATTCGGGGCGCAATCATACGGCCCAACTCTTGCCGCAACTCGATCTGTTGTTGCGCCATGCTGGGGTGGCCCGCAGTGATCTCCAGGCGGTGGCGGTTGCGCTTGGGCCTGGCAGTTGGAGCGGGCTGCGCGTCGGGTTGAGTCTGGCGAAGGGTCTGGCGCTGGCTGGTGGCTTGACCCTGCTTGGGATTGGTACGCTCGATACGCTCGCCTACCAGCACGCTCGCCCCGGCCTGCCCACCTACCCGATCATCCGCCTGGGACGGGATCGCTTTGCGACGGCGATATTTCGGCCTGGCCCCCATGGCCCAGTGCGTACCCAACCCGACCAAAATCTTAGTCTGGCTGAGTTGGCGGCCAGTATGGTGGGGCCAGCCCTGATCTGTGGCGACCTTGACCCGACGGTCACCGCCACGCTCCACGACGCCCTCGGCGGCCTGGTGCATCTGCCTGGCCCCGCTGCGGCCCTGCGCCGCCCGAGTTTCCTGGCCGAGTTGGCCTGGCAGCGCTTGATGGCCGGCGACTACGACGATCTGACTACCCTCGAACCGATCTACCTCGGCGAACCAGTGAAAGCGCCTTAGCGCCTATGTCAGCCCTTAGCCGTTTCGAGCAGTTCATGGAGCAGATGGTCGAAGGGTCGGTTGCGCGACTCTTCCGGAGTCCCGTGCAGCCCGTCGAAATCGCGCGCCGCCTCGAACGGGCGATGGAGAGCCAGCAGTCGATCAGTGTGAACCGGGTGATTGTGCCGAGTTTCTACCGGGCCTTTCTGAACCCGGCTGATTTTACGGCCTTTCAACCAGTGCGTGCCCAACTCGAACAAGAGATGGCGACCTATCTGAGTGAACTGGCCCAGGAGCGCGGCTTTGCGATGCTCGAACATCCCCAGGTTGTCTTGGGCGAAGATGGGGCCGTCGCTCGCCGGAGTATTCAGGTGGTGGCCGAACTGACCAATACCAGTACGGCCGAAACTACCAAGGTGATGACGACGCCCGCGTCCGCCGCCGCACCCGCCCGTCGTAGTCAGGCCTCGCTCTTGCTCCAGACGCCCCAAGGGCCACAGGCGATCACGCTGGCAAGCACGGCGGTGAGCATTGGGCGCGGCCTGGGCAACGATATTATTCTGGAAGATGCGCGCGTTTCGCGTCACCATGCCCAATTGCGGTATCGTCAGCGTCGTTTCTGGCTCGCGGATCTTGGCAGTACCAACGGAACCTTTCTGAATGGGCAGCCGATTACCGAGAGTGCCCTGCGCGATGGTGATCTGATCTCGTTGGGTGGGCTTGAACTGACCTTCCGTGAGCAGGCCTGATATGTTTGATCTTGCTAACATTTCACTTGGGGTCTTAATGCTGCTACTGCGGGTCGCCGTGGTCTTTTTGCTCTATTTCTTTTTGTGGCAGGTGCTGCGCGTGGTCGCCCGCGACCTTGCCAGTGGCGGTCAGCCGCCGCTGAGCCAACCCACACCATATGGACGGCTCGTAGTGGTCAGCGCCGGTCAAACCGGGATTCCGGTCGGCAAGATCTTTCCGCTCAGCCCGATCACGGTGATTGGACGCAGTACCGACGCCGAAGTCTCACTTAACGATAGCTTCCTCTCAGCCGAGCACGCCCGCCTCTCGCTGCGTAATGGCCTCTGGGCGCTCGAAGATCTTGGGAGTACCAACGGGACGTTCCTGAATGGGTTCGAGGTGCGTGCGGCCACCGAAGTCCACGATGGTGATCTGGTGCGCGTTGGGCGGGTCGAACTCAAACTAGTTGAACGCTCGTAATTATCGTTAAGAGATCATGATTTTATTCCTCCAAGGTCTAAGATCGTTGAGACCTTGTTTGCTGCGTTACAATGCCTTATCCGACTCGCCAGCCACATTGCGACGGGCGTAGATTATGTGCTATACTTCGCACGTTCTTACCCCCTTGGTCAGGCCGCAGTTCAGAGGGGCACCGCCATGCTCGCCAACTACGCGTTTATCGGCCTGTTCTTTGTCGCCGCCGTCAGTTTCCCGCTCGCTCCGCTCGTCCTCGCCTTTTTCCTCCGTCCGAAGCGCCCGACTCCGATCAAGCAGTCCACCTATGAGTGTGGTCTGGAGGCAATTGGGGATATTCGGGTGCAGTTCAAGGTGCAGTACTACCTCTATGCTCTGGCGTTCGTAATCTTCGATATCGAGGTGGTCTTCCTCTATCCGTGGGCCGTGGCTTTCAATCAACTGGGGCTGTATGGCTTTACGGTGGCGGCGGTCTTCCTGCTGATGCTGTTCGCCGGCCTGCTCTATGAGTGGCGCAAAGGCGCTCTAGAATGGGTATAGCGATTTTAGGTTTTAGCTTTTGGATTTTGGCTGAACGTCCAAAATCCAAGATCCAAGATCCAAAATCCAAACACGTATGAGCGAGCAAGAGATTCAGCTTGATCTGGAGCGCCAGGGTGTGTTGTTCTCCACGGTCAACCGCTTCTACAATTGGGGCCGCCGTTCGTCGATCTGGCCGATGGCTTTTGGATTGGCTTGTTGCGCGATCGAGATGATGGCCTTTGGCTTGAGCCGTTATGACGTATCGCGGTTTGGGGCCGAACTGTTCCGTGCTTCGCCCCGCCAGGCCGATCTGATGATCGTCGCTGGTACCGTGACCAAGAAGATGGCCCCTCAGGTTGTGCGGCTCTATAACCAGATGGCCGAACCACGCTATGTCATTTCGATGGGGGCCTGTGCAACCTCGGGTGGCCCGTTCCGCGATGGCTACAATGTGCTGCGCGGGGTTGATCTGCTGGTTCCCGTGGATGTCTATGTGCCAGGCTGTCCGCCCCGTCCCGAGGCCCTGCTGCACGCTTTGATGACGCTGCAAGATCAGATTGATCGCCAGAAACTCGGGCGTGTACGCTGGTATGGCGAGGGCGATAAGCCCCAGACGAGCGATTTCCCCATTCCCACCTTTGGGTCCAAAGGGCTTGAAGTTGAGGGCCGGTTGATCGATCCGGTTGGTGGCTTGCCTCTGGTCAGCCCCTATACCTCGCCTGAGGCCGGTGAAACCAAGAGTGGGCGGATCGAGCATCCCGAAATTGTGCGCCACTTCCCGATTATGGATCCTACCGTCGAGTTGGCGCACGCCATGAAGGCCCGGGGGATTGCCCCCGAAATTGCTGCCGACGATCTGAAGCGTGATGAGGTTGGCAATGCCGAGGCTTAGTGCCGAGGAGTTCCGTGAGCGCATGGCCCGTGATCTGCCCGGGAGTGTGCTTGAGGCGGCTCCCCTGCGGGTGACGCCCCCGCCTGCCCACGGCCCCCAGCCGGGCCTGTTTACGACGACCGACACCCTCGTTCCCCCTGCCCAGATTGTTGCGGCGGCCCTCTATCTGCGTGATACGCTTGGCTATGGCTTCCTCTCGGATATTGCGATTGTGGACTATCTGATCGAAGATTGCTTCGAGTTAGTCTACCGCTTCTACAATGTCGAGGGCGGCGGTGATCTGACGCTCAAGACCCGCATTCCGCGTGATCAGCCCGCAGTGCCGTCGTTGACGCCGCACTGGCCCGGGGCTAATTTCCACGAACGCGAAGCCTATGACCTCTATGGGATCGTGTTTACGGGCCATCCGTTCTTGCGCCGGATCTATATGTGGGACGAGTTTGAGGGCTTCCCGATGCGTAAGGATTTTCCGAAACAGGGTGATAAGTATATCGGTGCCGACGAGTAACCCTCCCGCCGGTACGCTCGTGGCATCTCTTGAGTTGGTGTGAGCAGCATGCTAAAGACAGAAGAACTTCAGATCAATATTGGCCCCCAGCACCCTTCGACCCACGGGGTCTTCCGGATGCTGGTCACGGTAGACGGCGAGACGATCACCGATCTGAAGCCGGTCTTTGGTTATCTGCACCGGAACCACGAACAGATCGCCGAGCAGAACACCTATCTGCAAAATATGCCCTATACCGACCGGCTTGACTATTTTAATTCGATGGCGAATAACCACGCCTATGCGCTGGCCGTCGAAAAGTTGGCCGGGATTGAGGTGCCCGAACGCGCCGAGTATATTCGGGTGCTGATGGTCGAGTTGACCCGCATCCTGAATCACGCCGGGGCCCTGGGCTTCTTGATCAACGATATGGGGATGTGGCAGACTCAGCTTGCCTTTGGCATGCGCGAGCGCGAGAAGATCCTCGATCTGTTTGAGTCGGCCTCGGGTGCCCGCTTGATGTGTAACTATTTCCGCTTCGGCGGGGTCGCCCGCGATCTGCCGCCCGATTTTCTGCCCCGCCTCAATGATCTGTTGCGGGCCATGCCTGGGTTCGTGGATGAGCTCGAACGCCTCTTGCGCGAGAACGAGATCCTGATGCAGCGGGCCGAGGGCATCGGCATCCTGCCGCGTGATCTGGCCCTGGCCTATAGTGTCACCGGCCCGGTGTTGCGTGGCTCGGGCGTTGGCTATGATGTGCGCAAGGCCGAACCCTACAGTATCTACGACCGCTTCGATTTTGATGTGCCCGTCGGGACGGTTGGGGATGTCTACGATCGCTTCCTGGTGCGGATCGAGGAGATGCGCCAGAGTAAGCGGATCATCGAGCAGATTGTTGAACAGTTGCCCGATGCCCAGGGCAGTCATATCAATCCCAAGGCGCGCCAGAATGTGCGCCCGCCTGTGGGTGATGTCTATGCCCGCGTCGAATCGCCCAAAGGCGAACTGGGCTTCTATCTGGTTAGCGATGGCAGTGGCAAACCCTATCGCTATAAAGTTCGCGCTCCCTCCTTCATCAACCTGACCCCGCTCGGTGATATGTGCCGGGGCTATAAGGTCGCTGATGTGGTGGTCATTCTTGGCAGTATTGATATTGTGATGGGCGAGGTGGATCGCTAGCCGCCAAAGTAGGGCGCATTGCCCGTAGGTGGAGTTGATCGCCACGTAGTGGATTGACGCCAATGAGCATTGAAATCCCCCGCGGCAAGGTGGTCGAGGTTGCACGTGGTGGTCGCCGTCAGCGTGCCATCCCCGGCATTGGCCTGCTCGATAGTATGGGTGTGGTCTGGAAGCACTGGCGTGAGTCGTTTCGCCAGAATCGTGATTTTAGCGATATTCACGGCACGTTCACCGAGCAGTATCCCGAGGAGCGCCCCAAGCTCCCCGAGGCCTATCGCAATATGCCCATCCTGCTCTTTGATGAGGCCACCGGCCACGAGTTGTGTACCTCCTGTTTCCAGTGCCAACGGATCTGCCCGCCTCAGGTCATCCATATGACCCAGGCCAAGGATCCTACGACCGGCAAGGCTGTGCCTGCAGTAGCCGAGTTTATTATTGAGTACGACGCCTGTATGAGTTGCGGCTTCTGCGCCGAGGTCTGCCCCTTTGATGCGATCAAGATGGATCACGAGTTCGAGCTTTCGACCTCTGATCATCCCAGTCTGACGGTGTATAAGCAGGATCTTAATCGTCCAATTAGCTATTACGAGGGCATTGCGCCAACCATGTGGGCCGAGGTGCGCGATGGGGCCATGAAGAAGTTGCAGGGCAATATCAAACGTCGCCCTGATGTGATTGGCCTGGCTCCCCAATTGACCGAAAAGATCGCCGCCCGCCGCCGTGAATTGGCTGAACAGGCCGCCGCCGCCCCGCCCCCACCGCCTGCGGCCCCCGCCGCCGCTCCCGCCGAAGCCCGCAAGCTTACCCCGGAAGAGAAGGCCGCCAAGCTTGCTGCGATCAAGGCAGCCAATGCCGCCAAAGCTACCGGCGAAGCCCAACCAATTGTTGCACCCGCCGAGGAGCCAACCCTGACGCCAGCCGAGGCTAAGGCGGCCAAGCTTGCTGCGATCAAAGCCGCCAACGCGGCCAAAAAAGCTGCCGCCGAAGGGACGGCCCCTGCCGCCGAGGCTCCGGCCCCGGTTGCGCCCCCCGCCGACCCTGCCGACGCCAAAGCGGCAAAACTGGCCGCGATCCGCGCTGCCAATGCCGCTAAACAGGCTGGCGACCCCGCCCCCGCCGCCGAGGCTCCGGCCCCGGTTGCGTCCCCTGCCGATCCTGCCGACGCTAAAGCGGCAAAACTGGCCGCGATCCGCGCTGCCAATGCCGCTAAAAAAGCCGCCGAAGATCCCGGCACCGAAGCTTGATTACGCTACTTGGATTGTTTCGTTATGCACCACCGTTACCGATCCAATGCTAAGACAGTGCGCCGGCTATCGGCTATGCACGTTAGGAGCCCCGGATGTACGATATCCTCAATGGACTTATCAATAGCACCTTCGGCTGGGGCTGGCCGAGTTGGCTGATTAGCTTGCTTGGTTATCTGATTGTTGCCGGGTTGTTGTTTGCGATTGTGCCGTTCCAGATGCTCTTTTTGACCTATTACGAGCGGCGGGCAATCGCCCGGATGCAGGATCGGATTGGCCCGAACCGGGTTGGCCCCGAGGGGCTGTTCCAGCCGGTGGCCGATGGCGTCAAGATGTTCACCAAAGAAGATATTGTGCCCGACGCCGCTGATAAGTGGGTACACCTGATTGCGCCCTGTGTGGTGGTTGCGCCAACAATGTTTATGTTTGCGGTGCTGCCCTGGGGGCCAGGCATGGTGCCGGTAGATATGAATGTTGGCCTGCTCTTCTTCTTTGCGATCTCGTCAATTAGTGCGGTCGGCCTGATGATGGCTGGCTGGGCCTCGAATAATAAATTTGCGCTTTTGGGGGCCATGCGGGCCGTCGCCCAGATGGTCAGTTACGAGATTCCGGCGGTGCTCAGTCTGCTGGCGATTGTGATGGTCACGGGCACGCTTTCGATTGTGCAACTGATCGAAGTTCAGGCCGGATTGTTTATTCGCAGCGCTGATCTGCCGGGCATCCCTATCCCTGACCTGGGTTTGGGTTGGTTTGTCTTTACGCCAGTTGGCTTTATGGCCTTCGTGATCTTTTTTATCGCCGCCCTTGCCGAAGGCGAACGCACGCCGTTTGATATTCCCGAAGCCGATTCCGAGATCGTCGCTGGCTATATGACCGAGTATAGCGGCATGAAGTTTGGTCTGTTTTATCTGGCCCAGTATGTGCTGAACTTCTTGCTCTGTGCGATTACCGCGATCATCTTCTTTGGTGGCTGGCAAGGCCCTGGCGTCGGCTGGCTTTATGCCCAGGGGGTCTCGGCGGCGAATCCCGATGGGGCCTGGATCTTCAATCTGCTGGCTGGATTCCTGGGAGTCTTCTACTTCTTGCTCAAGACCTATCTCTTCTTCTTTGTGATGGTCTGGGTGCGTGGGGCCTATCCCCGCCTGCGGGTTGATCAACTGATGGACTTTGGCTGGAAATTCCTGATCCCGTTGACCCTGGTCAATATCTTTAGTGCCGCGATCTGGGTGGCGCTGACCCGTTGGGGGGCGCTCGAAGGCATCGGCTTTGTCGAGAACTGGTCGCCGATTATGCGTTGGGTGGTGGCCTTTGTGGTGACGCTGGCCCTGAATAGCGCCGCCTATCTGGTGATGGCCCGGATCTATGCCCGTGCCCAGGCCGAGCGCAATCAGATCGACCTGGACGAACTGCGCGAGTCGTGGTTGCTCCGTTAGGATGCTATGACAACACTGATTCAGCTTATCTTTGGCTTGCTCTCAGCCTTGATCATCGGTTCGGCGATGATGGTGGTCACGGTGCGTAACGTGATTCATGCCGCCCTCTGGCTGATCGCCTGCTTCTTCGGGGTGGGTGCGCTCTACCTGTTGCTCGAAGCCGAATTTATTGCCGTGGCCCAGGTGCTGGTCTATGTGGGCGCAATCTCGATCCTGATGCTGTTTGCGATTATGCTCACCCGCCAGATGGATACGGCCCGCCACATGGTCAGTGGCTGGCGACTCTGGGTGACCGCAGGCGTGTGTGCGACACTGTTCGCGGTCGTGCTGGTACCAACCTTGTTCAGCCACCGCTGGAATGTGCCGCCGCCGCCGGTCTTTGCCGATGGTGTGACCCCGCCCGCCGAGCAATTGACCGGCCCGGCAGAACTTGGACGGGGCTTCGTCTTCGAGTTTCTGCTTCAGTTCCAGATTGCCGGCGTCCTGCTGACCGTCGCCCTGATTGGGGCGATCGTGATTGCGTTTGAGGAACGCGCCCGTCGCCGCCGGGTCTTGACCCTGGCCGAAGAGCATGAACTGCGCCAGTCCAACCAGCGCCGTGCGACCCCGAGCCAGCCGAGCGGCCAACTTGGTACGGCCCAGCGGATTGAGGAAGACCCGTTATGACCAATGCGATCCCACTCGAAGCGCCCCTGGTGCTGGCGGCAGCCCTGTTTTGCATTGGGCTCTTTGGGGCCTTGGCTCGCCGCAATATGGTCAGCATCCTGATGGGCGTTGAACTGATGTTGAATGCGGTCAATATCAACCTGATCGCGGTCTGGCGCTACCTCGAACCGGCTTTTATTACCGGTCAGACCTTCGCGATCTTCATTATTACGGTTGCGGCGGCTGAAGCGGCGGTCGGTTTGGCGATGATTATTGCGATCTATCGAACCTGGTCTACCTCGAATGTGGATCATGTGGATTCAATGAAGGGGTAAGCAGGGGTTCCAGGAACCCCCACCTACCCCCGCCGCACGGGTGATGAACATGGCTTTATCGCACATTAGGTAAGCATCGTATGGAATTTTTTCTGCAATACGCCTGGCTCATTCCCGTTCTTCCCTTGCTCGGCTGTGCCTTGATCACCTTCACGCCGCTGCGCCAGAGTAAGGCGGCGAGTGGTTGGACGGCGATTGGGTTGATGGGTCTGGCGGCGGTGCTGGCGGTGGGTCTGTTGGCCGCGAGTGCCAGTGGTTTGGCCCTGCGCGATGGGCAGGTTGTTACCCTTGAAGCCGCCCACGGTGATGATCACGGCGACCATGCGGCCTTTCGCTTTCCCGAAGCGAACCTGATCCAGCGTTTTACCTGGGCTCCCACCGGCGAAAGCTCTTTTGCCATGGGCTTGTATGTGGATACGCCCGTCGCAGCCTTGCTGGCGATGGTCACAATTACGTCGTTCTGTATCCACCTGTTTAGCATGGGCTATATGGCGTCCAATCCACGCCAGAGCCGCTTCTTTAGCTTTATTTCGCTCTTTACCGCCGCTATGCTGCTGATGAGCATGGCCGATAATCTGTTGCTCTTTTTTATGGCCTGGGAGGTGATGGGGCTCTGTTCGTACCTGTTGATTGGCTTTTTGTATGAACGGCCCCAGGCTTACCGCGCCGCAGTCAAAGCGTTTATCACCACCCGGATTGGCGATGTGCTGATGCTGCTCGGTTTGGTCTATCTGTATACCCAGGCTGGCAGTTTGGCCTTTGGCATGGAAGAGGGCGAGATCTTCAATCCGGCGTTTCTGGAGCGCATCGGTACCGAGACCGGCTTCTTTGGGTTAACCCACGCGACGGGGATTGCGCTGCTGATCTTCGCCGGTACCGTCGGCAAGAGTGCGCAGTTCCCGCTGCACGTCTGGCTGCCTGATGCGATGGAAGGCCCGACCCCGGTGTCGGCGCTCATCCACGCGGCCACCATGGTCTCGGCAGGAGTCTTCCTGGTTGCCCGTACCTTCCCGATCTTCGAGGCCGATGGCGGGACGGCGCTCGGGGTGGTCGCCTTTATCGGGGCCTTCACGGCCCTGTTTGCGGCCACGATTGCGGTGGCGCAGTACGATATCAAACGCATCCTGGCCTATTCGACGCTCTCGCAACTCGGCTTTATGGTCGCAGCGCTGGGGATCGGTGGCTGGGTGGCGGGTATGTTCCACCTCTTGACCCACGCCTTCTTCAAGGCGCTGCTCTTCCTCGGGTCGGGCGCGGTCATCCACGCGATGGAAGCAACCCCCAAAATCGCAAAACTGCACCACGAGGATGAGTACGCCGCGCAGCAGACCGCCCAGGATATTCGCAATATGGGGGGGCTGCGTACGCGCATTCCCTGGACCTTCTGGACCTATACGATGGGCTACCTGGCTCTGGCGGGGGTTGTGCCCTTTGCCGGGTTCTGGAGCAAAGACGAGATTCTGGCCGATGCCTTTAAGCACGGCCACTGGGTGGTCTTTAGCGTGCTGGCCGTCGCGGCCTTCCTGACCGCGTTCTATATGACCCGCCAGTGGTGGCTGGTCTTCTTCGGCACCTATCGCGGCGACAATCCAATTGTGTTTGTCAACCCTGAACCAGCGCCCCACCACGCGCCCCATGATCACCATGCGGATGATCACGGTCACGTCGACGAGCATCACGCGACCCACGAGACTAGTCACGGTCACATGAATACCGGGGCACGCTGGCACGAAGACCCGTTGCTGATTGCGCCGCTCGTCATCCTGGCAACGTTCGCGGTCACGGCTGGGGCCTTTAACCTGCCCTTTAGTGGCCCACTCGGCCATTGGCTTAGCGACATTTGGGGCCAAGAGGCGGCCAGTTTCAGTCTGCTCGTGGCGGTTATCTCGGTCTTGATTGCCCTGAGTGGCATTGCCGTCGGCTGGTTCACCTACAAAGATGCCTTCGCAACCGCTGATGCGACCGATCCCGTGGCGGCCCGCGCCCCTGCGGCCTTCCAACTGTTGCACGAAAAGTATCGCGTAGACGAACTGTACGCAGCGAGTTTTGGGCGGGCCACGAGCATGCTGGCTGATACCTGGGCCTGGCTGGATCGCTATGTGCTGAGTGCGATCATCAACGGGATTGGTCGGTTCACGCTCTGGATTGGGCGGATCAACTTTATTGTTGACGATGCGCTCTTTAATGATGGCCCGGACGCGCTGGCTGATGGCACGGTGGCGACCGGCAAACGAACTCGACGCATTCAGACCGGCAAGGCCCAGGACTATTTGATCTATCTGTTTGGTGGCGCGTTGGCGTTGGCAATGTTGTATTTGTATGTGTTGGGGGGGGGGGGGTGTCTGGGCCGCCGCCCCTAGCCCACACCACACCACCCCCACGGTGTCACATTTTGTTGTTGAGTTGTGAGTGTTGTTGTGGCTGTCAGCGGGCTTGGT
>JBLWKA010000055.1:0-3453 GCA_048381555.1 Oscillochloridaceae bacterium umkhey_bin13 | reverse complement strand
CATTGTTTGTTTTTGTTGGGGTGGGGGTGGGCGAGCCGGGGCCCCCCCCCCCCCCCCCCCAACACATACACGCACATCGGATACCTTATTTTTTATAGATGAGTGAACTTGTATGCCTCTTCCCCCGTATTTATTGGCTTCACCCGATGGGGTGCCCTGGCTGACGCTGCTGGTATTGTCCCCGGTGTTGGGGATTCTGCTGGTTGGGCTGGCGGCCTGGCTGCGCCTCGATGATCGCTTGGTGCGCCTGGGTGTCACGACCTGGCTGGGTGTGCCGCTGGTGATCGCCCTGGTGGTCTGGTCGCGCTTTGACCCGCTGGCGACCGCCGCAGGCCAGGGTACGGTGCAACTGGTCGAAAAGATGCCCTGGATTTCGGCCATTCGGGTGGACTATTTCCTGGGGGTTGATGGCCTGAGCCTGCCGCTGGTTTTGCTGACGGTGGTGATGGGCCCGATTGCCGCGCTGGCTTCCTGGAATATTACCGACCGGGTCAAGGCCCATTACGCCCTGCTCCTGTTGCTCCAGGCTGCCATGCTCGGCTATTTTGTGGCCCTCGATTTCTTCTTCTTCTTCATCTTCTGGGAGTTCAGTCTGGTTCCGGCCTTCTTCCTGATCCAGAACTGGGGCCGTGAGCGGCGGCGGCCGGCAGCCTTCACTTTCTTCATCTACACCATGGCTGGTTCGGTTGGCATGTTGCTGCTGTTCCAGGTCTTGTACTTGGCGACACGCCAGGCTGGTTTTCCGACCTTCAACCTGATCGAACTCGGTCGCCTGGGCATGGGTCTGCCGGTGGCTGGCGTCGAGGGCAATCTGCGCGAGATTCTGTTCGCCTACATGGAAGCGATTGGGGTGGCGGATGCGCTCGGACGCTTCCCCTTGTTGTACACCAGCATTGCCTTCTGGGCGATCTTCATTGCCTTCGCAATCAAGTTGGCGGTCTGGCCCTTCCATACCTGGCTGCCCGACGCCTATGCCGAAGCGCCGATCGCAGGCAGCATTCTGCTCAGTGCGGTGATGAGCAAGATGGGGGCCTATGGCATGTTGCGGATTATGCTGCCGTTTGTGCCCGATGCGAGCCAGTATTTTGCGCCGGTGCTCGGGGCGCTGGCCCTGGTGGGGATTGTGGCCGGAGCCTTCGGGGCGCTGGCGCATACGCGGGGCGACGTCAAACGCTTGATCGCCTATACGTCGATCAACCATATGGGTTATGTGATGCTGGCGATTGCGGCCGCCGCGGCCTTGCCCGGGGCTGCCAGCCAGGATAGCCGCACGATTGCGCTCAATGGGGCGGTGATGCAAATGGTAGCCCACGGCCTCAGCACCGGGGCGCTCTTCTATCTGGCCGGGGCACTCTATACGCGTAGTGGCACCTGGATGCTGACGGACTTCGGTGGGCTGCGGGTCGTCGCCCCGACCTTCGCCGGGGTGATGGGCGTGGCAATGTTCGCCAATCTGGGCCTGCCGGGGTTGGCCGGGTTTGTTGGCGAGTTCTTCATCTTCCGGGGAGCCTGGGCGACCCTGCCGCTCTTCACTACTCTGGCGACAATCGGCCTGATCATTACCGCCCTGGCCCTCTTGCTAATGTTCCAGCGCCTCTTCCTGGGGCGACTCAATCCACGCTGGCAGAGCATGCCCGATCTGCGTCCGGCCGAACTCTGGACCATGCTGCCCTTGTTGGGCCTTCTGCTCTTCCTGGGCGTCTACCCCGCGTCTTTGATGGATCTCGCCAATGCGACGGCCAATCAGTTGGTGGCAGTCTTCCAACGCGTGCTCAGTTAAGGGGATGGAGTAAGTTCGTATGGGCCTGTTTACACTTGATCCGAGCATCCCCTGGCTGAGCCTGATCTGGCTGAGTATGGTTGTGCCAGCGGTGATCATTGCCTTCATTCCGAGTCGCCAACTTGAGGCGATGCGCTGGACGGGCGCGATCTTTGCCTTCATCTCGCTGTTGCTCTCGTTGCTGGTGTTTGCCGCCTACGATCCTGGGCGGGCTGGGTTTCAGTTCGTCGAACGACTGGACTGGATGCCGCAGCTCGGGATTAGTTACCAACTCGGTGTGGATGGGATCAGCCTGCCCATGCTGGTGCTGAATGGGGTGGTGATCTTCACCGGGGCCTTGATGAGTTGGAACATCGCGGAGCGCACCAAAGAGTATTGGGTGCTGCTGCTGCTGCTCACGACCGGGGTCTACGGCGTATTTGTGTCCCTCGATCTGTTCCTGTTCTTTGTCTTTTACGAATTGGCCGTTTTGCCGATGTATCTGTTGATCGGGATCTGGGGCAGCACGCGCAAAGAGTATGGCGCAATGAAGTTGACCCTCTTCCTGATGGCGGGTAGCGCACTGGTGATCATCGCCATGCTTGCGCTCTACTTCGGATCGGGCCTGCGTACCTTCGATATGATCGTTCTCGCGCAGAATGTGACCCTGGCGGGCGATCTGCAACGCATCTTCTTCCCGATGCTGTTTGTCGGCTTTGCCATCCTGGCCGGCATGTTTCCGTTCCATACCTGGAGCCCAACCGGCCACGTTGCGGCCCCTACTGCGGTCAGTATGCTGCACGCCGGGGTGCTGATGAAACTCGGGGCTTATGGTTGCTTGCGGGCCGCAATGTGGTTGATGCCGGCGGGCGCAAATGTCTGGCTGCCGGTGATTGCCGTGTTGACCCTGCTGAATGTGGTCTACGGCGCAACGATTGCCATGGCCCAGCGCGACGCCAAGTATATGATTGGCTATTCCTCGGTCAGCCATATGGGCCTGGTGATCATGGCCCTGGCGGCCGGGACCCAGATCGCGCTGATCGGGGCGGTCTTGCAGATGTTCGCCCACGGCATTATGACCGCACTCTTCTTCTCGGTAGTCGGGCGCATGATCTACGAGCGTGCCCATACCCGCCAATTGCCCGAACTGGGTGGCCTGCGCAAAGTGATGCCCTTCGCCGCCTGGATGTTCATTCTGGCGGGCCTATCGTCCATGGGCATGCCGGGGTTGGCAGGCTTCTGGGCCGAACTGACGATTTTTATTGGGGTTTGGGAAAAATATCCGCTGATCGCCGTGATCGCCGCGCTCTCCATCCCGATTACCGGGGCCTACATTCTACGGGCGGTCTGGGAAGTCTTCGATGGCGAGGTCAAGAACCCCGAATTCTTAAAACTGCCCAAATTAACCTGGCAAGAGTATAGCGGGGCGATCATTCTGGCCGCGATCCTGGTTGGGGTCGGCATCTTCCCGGGCATCCTGACCGAACTGATTGATACCGGCGTGCGCCCGGTAGTGGCCCAACTCGAAGGAATTATCGTCGCGGGGCGCTAAAGGATTGGGCTGGTGGCGCGCGCGTTGGGGGCGGGTCCCCCCCCCCGGATTCGCTTAACGGCGGGTTCCGTGTTTTCAATAAAACACATCCCGCGGGGCCTGCCCGCGAGGGTGCGGGGGGTGGGGGGCTGTGGGGTGGTGG
>JBLWKA010000054.1:31617-35157 GCA_048381555.1 Oscillochloridaceae bacterium umkhey_bin13 | reverse complement strand
TCATCAAGCGAATCCGTCCGACGAAGGCTCCTCCACCTGCCGAGCAGATTCGTCGCGCATTGCTCGCTTTTCCGCTTCCTGATGCCAAATGTGACAACGGACAACTTCCTTAACCTTTCACCATTACGGAAGGTGGTCGCCGCTTCCCACCGGTACCCAGCAGAATACCGTACGCGGGATGGGTCATTCCTGGCAAGAACGTACGCCACACACGGGACGCTGCGTTCCTACCACCTACTCACTCAACTGCGTCGCCCCAAACCCGTGTGGTAACAGGCCCTGGGGCGTCGTTATCTGTTGTTGGCCTTGTAGGTTCACCAGGATGATCTGGGCCTGGGGGGCCAGTTCGAGCATGACCTGGCGACAGGCTCCGCAGGGGCTGGCAACCTCAGTTGTATCGGTAGCCACCGCCAGGGCCGTAATCTCGCGTTCGCCTGCCGCATAGGCACTAAACAGCGCTACCCGTTCGGCACAAACACACATCGGGTAGGCCGCATTTTCGATATTGCCCCCGGCAAAGATCCGTCCCGAAGCAGTGCGTACGGCGGCACCGACCAGAAAACGTGAATAGGGTGCATAGGCCAGGGTGCGGGCTTCAATGGCTGCCTGCACCAGGCCAGTCAGTTCAGTGTGATCCACGGACGTGCTCCAGCGCCGGGGCGCGCATTGGGACTTCGGCTACCAGTTCGGGTTGGTGCCGCGCTACCCGTAGCTTTTCGGCACGCACCCCCTTCATCGCCAACACGGTAATCTCGACCTCTTCCAGACGGATGCGGTCACCGACGCGGGGCATACGTCCCAGCACTTCGTAGACCAGCCCGCCAAGCCGTTCGGCCGTTTCGCTGTGCAGATCGAGGTCGGCCAGTTCATTCAGGTCGTGGATCAAGACGCGCCCCTCGACCAGATAGACGCCCTCGCCAACGAGTTGGATGGATGGATCATCAGTATCGTACTCGTCTTGAATTTCGCCCACAATCTGTTCAATCAGATCTTCGATTGTTGCCAGGCCCGCTGTGCCGCCGTACTCATCAACCACGATCACCAGATGCACCTTGCGCCGCTGCATCTCTTCGAGCAACGCATTCACCTTGATCGTTTCGGGCACAAAATGGGCTGGGCGCAGCAGTTCACTAATCCCACTGGCGCGGGCGACCCCCCGCAGGCTGGGGATCAGATCCTTGGCATAGAGCAGACCGACGATCTCGTCTACGGTTTCGCCATAGACAGGAATCCGCGAATAACCACTGCTACTCACCAGATCCAGTGCCTCTTCCAGGCTTGCATCTTGGGGCAGGGAGACAATATCTACGCGGGGCACCATCAATTCGCGCACGACTGTATCACCGAAGGTGATCACCCCTTCGATCATCGCCCGCTCTTCATGCTCGATCAGGCCCTCTTCTTCGCCCACATTGACGAGCATGCGCAACTCTTCTTCGGTCACAAGTGGCGTGCTCGGGGCTTCCTTGCCACTCAGGAGCCGGTAGAGCGGGCGCATTGGCAAGCTAATCAAGGCCACAAACGGCCAGATCAGCAGCGCGAGACGCTCCATCGGGCGGGCCAGCCGCATGGCAGCGGCGGCGGGATCGCGGCTTGCCAGGGCCTTCGGAATAAGTTCGCCGATCAACAGGGCGGCGACCAGCAAAGTAGCCAGGCCACTCAGGATGACGAGCGGGCCAAAAGGGGCGACCAGGGCCAGGGTCAGGCTGGTTGCCACTAGGTACATCACCAGGTTCAGCACCACAATCGTCGCTCGGAAGCGATACGGATCAGCGAGGAGCCGGGTAACAGCCTGGCCAGTGCACGGGTTCTGTTCATCGAGCAAGGCGTGCAGGCGGTGGCGGCTGATCGCGGTGAACGCGGCATCAACCGCTGATGTGAAGGCGAGGATGAGCAGGCTCAGGCCAACACCAATCAGCAGCAGCGCAGGTTCAGGGTCGTCCAACGGGACAGGTCCTTTCACTATGAGGGTACAGCCGGTTGTTTTGGCCCATTAACGTTGCCTTTAGCCCGGCTGGCCTCGCGAAACTATGAAAACAGGGCACTCAGTGAGAGATCTTTGTGGATGCGCATAATCGCTTCGGCAAACAGAGGGGCCACACTGATTGTGCGTACCCGCGCTGATGTGGCCGTGGGGGATTGCGGAATTGTATTGGTAATAATCGTCTCGACCAGATCAGAGCGCCCGATAATTTCGATCGCATTGGCAGCAAAAATACCGTGGGTAGCACAGGCATAGACTTTGCGTGCGCCCCGGTCGATCAGGGCATGGGCCGCTTCGACCAGCGTGCCCCCGGTCGAAATCATATCGTCCACAATGATCGCGGTCTTGCCATCAACTTCGCCGACCATTTCGAGCACCTCGGCGGTATCGGGTTCAGGGCGTTGTTTGGCAATAATTGCAAGTGTCGCGCCAATCCGTTCGCGGAAGCGGTTCGCCCGCCCGACGCCGCCAGCATCAGGCGAAACTACCACCGGGTTGGGCAGATTCAGGCTGTGAATATAATCCGCCAGCAGTGGGGCGGCTTGCAGGTGGTCAACGGGAATGTCGAAGAAGCCCTCGATAGCAGGCGCATGCAGATCCATCGTCAGGACCCGGTCAGCCCCGGCGGTATGGATCAAGTTAGCGACCAGTTTGGCCGAAATCGGCTCACGCCCGGCGGTCTTCTTCTCCTGCTTGGCATACCCATAGTAGGGGATAACCGCCGTGACCCGACGCGCCGAGGCCCGGCGCAGGGCATCAATCAGCATCAGCAACTGCATCAAATGGTGGTCAACCGGGGTGCAGGTCGGCTGAATGACAAATACGTCGCAGCCGCGTACATTATCGTGAATCTTGATCCGCGTCTCGCCATTCTTGAACTGGCCAACCATAGCCCGACCCACCGACATGCGCAAACTGGTCGCAATCTCTTTGGCGAGTTCAGGGTTGGCAGATCCGCTAAAGATCAGCAGCCGACCATCCATACCTGGCCCCTTACCTCCTGTAGAAAGACGTCGCCCCACCAAGTCCGGGCCGAAGTTCAAACATACTAACTAAAGGGATTGACTGTCTCTAGCCTGACCCAAAACAAAAAGACAGTGAAGCACCGCTCCACTGTTGTGTGCTTATTGGGTCTGATCACAACTATATCGTGCCATGGCTCTGGGTAGGCAACGTTCCCGGTTCGTTGCACTGCGATCTGGGGCATCGCTCGAACCAAGAACCTTACCTCAGACATGGTTGGCTGCCGGGCCAGGACTCGAACCTGGACAGACGGATTCAAAGTCCGCCGTGCTGCCATTACACAACCCGGCATCACGATGCCATTATACCACATTGATCGCGCTTGGCAGGTTCATTGCTGTGCGTGAGCCAGGGTTGGTGCACCGTCTGCCTCCGGCGGTGGGGTCGGGGTAGCTGCGCCATCCCAGACCGGTTTTGGGGGGGGGGGGGGGGGGGGGGGGGGGCGCCCCCCCCCCCCCCCCCCCCTCCCCGCCCCCCCCGCGCCCCGCCCCGCCCGGGCGCGGGGGGGGGGGCGGGGGGCGTGGGGCGGGCTC
>JBLWKA010000054.1:17606-31607 GCA_048381555.1 Oscillochloridaceae bacterium umkhey_bin13 | reverse complement strand
CGGCCCGCGGGGGGGGGGGGGGCGGGGCGCGCCCCCCGACACACCCCAGGTTTGGGGGGGGGGGGGCGCGGCCCCCCCCCCCCAGCCCACGCAAAACCATGGGCTCGCCCAACGACGGTGCACCAGCCCTGTGTGCGTGAGCCAGGGTTGGTGCACCGTCTGCCTCCGACGGGAGGGTGGGGTGTGGCGCAGCCGCACCCCACCCTCAAACGATCATTTGCTTGCTGGTATCATACGCAGCACGAAGCGCGTTACTAATGGCAGAGTTTACCGCATGAATATGTTGGCAACGAAGCAAGATCACAGGAGCCGCTCCTGGCTCCTGATTATGGCCCTGCTTGGGCTGGCCGGGTTTGGCTGGTGGTTGCGTGCGCCCATGCACGCGATGCCCCTCGAACGCGACGAGGGCGCGTATGCGATCATTGGTGCCCGTTTGCTGGCGGGCGATGTGCTCTACCGTGACCTGTTTGACCATAAACCGCCCCTGGCCCATCTGGTCTTTGCACTGGCTGCAATCAGCCCTGGCGATCCCGTGGTGGCGGTGCGGGTGCTGGCAACGGTTTATCTGCTCGGAACGACGCTGCTTACGTTTCTGCTGGCGCGGCAGATCTATGGCACGCTGGCGGGACTGTCCGCTGCCGCGCTCTTGATCGCCTATGGCAGTAGTCGTAGTTTTCAGGGCCTGACGTTTAATACCGAGGCGGTCTTGATTCTGCCGGCCATGCTCGGTTGTCTGATGGCCGTGCGTGCGATCATCCATCACTGGCCCGCCATGCTGGGGCTGGCTGGGGGTGCGGTGGGTCTGGCGGTCTTGGCGAAGCCAGTCGCGCTAGCCCTGGTTGGGCCACTGTTTTTGGTGCCGCTGCTCGCCCGTTGGCCGCGCCGGGTTGCTGTTACCGCCCTGGGGCTGGCCCTGCTTGGCCTAAGCCTGCCCCTCCTGTTGCTGCTGCTGACCCTGCTGATCATATCAGGGCTAGCTGCCGCCCCCGAGGCGCTCTGGGCCTATAATCGGCTCTATGCGGCCGAGGGTTGGGCGCTGGGATGGTCGCCGCGTTGGCTCTGGCGAATCTGGGAGCCGATGCTGGCGTTGGGGGTACCGGCCCTGGTCGGGTTGCTGATCGCCTCGCTCCCGGGGGGGCACATCCTTGCACGGGGCAGGGTTCCACCGGCACGCTGGTGGCCTGCCCATGCGACGGTGGCGCTCTGGGGGTTGGCCCTGCTTGCGACCGCGCTGCTCAGTTTGCGTTCCTTCCCGCACTACTACCTGGCGGCCGTGCCCTGGTTCAGTCTGTGGGTTGGGGCCGGCGTAGCCCGTCTGGCGCAGTGGCTCACCGCTCCGACCGGTCAGACCTGGCCTGCCACGATTCTGGTTCTACTCGCCAGTGTGGCGCTGGTGCTGCCCGCCCTGGCCGAGAGTCGTCCCTTGCGTGGCTTGAGTCCCACCGAACAGATCAGTTACCTCTACGATTGGGACGGCCCCGAGTTCTTTGCACCTGCTGCCGAGGTTGCCACCTTTATTGCGGCCCACGTCCCCCCGACGAAACAATTTTCATCTGGGCGGCCGAGCCACAACTCTATTATCTGGCTGATCGTCGCCCCGCCAGCCGTTTCGTCTACGATTACCCGGTTGATCGCCTGCCGAACGCTCGCTACGAACTGCTCGATACCCTGGCTGCCGCACCTCCACGCCTGATTGTTACCTACCGTGATGTGCGCCCAATCGGCACCCATCCTTTTCTTCCCGATCATGGCTATGAGTTAGTGACTACGATTGGGGGCTTTGATCTGTTTCTGCGTTAGGGTAGGTTGGGGCTAGAACACTGCCATCCCGATTATGCTGCACCCCTCTTTGGGTACGTGCTACAATTTCACTGTCCTTGTAACGTTCTGATGCTCTATAACCCTGCTTTCGGTCCCCTTCCCTTTTGTTCAGGGATAACGTGCGCTTGGATTATCACGTTCATTGCGAGACGCCTTCATAGCCACCCGGTGCTGCTCTTGCTGAGTTGGCGCGACGAAGAGGTACCACCCGAGCATCAGGTTCGTTCCTTGCTTGCCGAACAGCGTCGCACAGGACGGGCCGAATTGATGACCTTGGCCCCACTCGATCAGGGAGCCGTAACGACCCTCGCTGAGGCAGAAGGGATGACGCTGACGGCTGCGCTTGCGACCCGGTTACACCAGGAAAGTGCAGGGGTGCCTCTGCTGGTAGTCGAGTATCTGGCTATGCTGCGCGAACAGGGCCTGCCAGCCGATGATCACAACTGGCCCTTGCCGAGTCGCGCCCGTGATCTGCTCGAAGCCCGCTTACGTGTACTTAACGATCAAGCCCGGACGCTTCTCTCTGCCGCTGCTGTACTTGGACAGGCCTTTGATCTGCCGACACTGTGCGCCGCTGCCACGCTGGATGAGGCGGCGGCGATTGACAGTCTGGACGTGCTTTTGGGACGCGGCTTGCTGGTCGAGGTTAGTGTGCGCCCCTTACGCTTCGCGTTCAGCCATGAGCGTCTGCAGGCGCTGGTCTATGAACGGCTCAGCCATGCCCGCCGCATCCTGCTGCATCGTCGTGTGGCGAGCTACCTGGCCGAGCAATTGGCCGCAACCTCACGCGCTGGTCTCGCCGCCCAGGTGGCCTATCAGGCGACTGCAGCCGGTGAGTCGCAGCTAGCGGCGCTGCATCATCAGCGGGCTGGTGACGAAGCCCGCACACTGGCTGCCAATAGCGAAGCGGTGACCCACTACCTAGCTGCACTCGCAGCCGGCCATCCCGACGTTGCCATACTCTACGAGGCATTAGGCGATCTGCTTGCCCTGGCTGGCAACTACCCCGAGGCCCTGGCTCAATATCGTGCCGCGCAGCCCAGGAGCGGCGCAAATTGCACCGTGTCCCGGAAGATCGGCGAGTTGCACCACCGTCTGGGTGACTGGGAGGCAGCCGAGGCCCAGTTTGCGTTTGTGCTTGCCAAGCAGGAGACGAGTTTGGCCGAGCGGGCGCTGGTTTTGGCCGCCTGGAGTTTGACCGCCCAGCGTTGTGGCGATTCGGCGCACGCCGCCCGGCTAGCTGAGCAAGCCCTTGCTGATGGAGTAGCGTCGGGTGATCGGCACGCCCTTGTCAGGGCCTATGGTGCCGCTGGTTCCTGCGCCGCCAAGCAAGGTGAGCAGGAGATCGCGTGTGCTCATTACGATCCAGGAAACGCTTGAGCCAGACCAGGTGCGCTTGTGGCTGATCAGACGACCGTAAAGAACTATGATAAATCGCTGATCTCTACAATCGGTGTACCACTTTTAAGTAGTTCAAGTGCCTGTGGGAAAAGGCTAGAGAAGATTTCTTGCAGGCGTGCGTTTGAAGTATTCCCACACGTGACCCAGAGTACCTGCGGAGGAATACCATGGCGGATAACCAGTTCGCTGAAATCACGATCTTTCGTGACTACTACAACGGTAGCGGCGGCACTTCGGGCTGAGACGAAGATCGCATAATCGGCGGCGGCGCGCAGGCCCAGATCGCGCACGGCAAATGCCTGCACTCGAAAGGTAGCGCTCAACCATACCGCAAAGTGCGGGGAAATCTGTGCATCAATCCAGAAGTTCATGCGGCACGCAGAATAGGATGATCGACCCGGCGAGCAGCATACTGGAAGCAAGCATGAAGATCTTCAGGCTCTAGATCGGGTAACTCGGCCAGCACCTCATCCGTCGACAGCCCGGCCGCGAAGAGGTCGAGAACGTCTGATACCCGAATACGCATGCCGCGCACACACGGCCGGCCACCGCACTGATCCGGGTTCACCGTAATTCGTTCGAGGAGTTGCATTACAACCTCGTTGCTCGGAGATGATGTTGGTATCGAGATTGTAGCGAAAGTACGGCGCAGCTGTCAAACCCCGGAGCCGGAGCAGGCAGGGTTTGTGCAACGTCGTATCGTTGGGCAAACCCAATTGTCGCGTGCCCACAATGCACGTGCCAGCGGTCTGGGTGGCTGCTATGCATGCCGTAATGCCCGCCGTAACGCTTTCTGCCGTGCCCAGTCGCTATGCTGGCCTTATCGAGACCGGCGCACTTGATGACGAGGAGCACACCTATGGACTACGTCGGCCTGGCGATCCTGATCACTCTTGCGCTGCTGTTCACCTTCCTGGCCTACCGTGCCTTCACGGCCCGACGGATCTGGCTGAGGCTGCTAGGCGGCCTGCCTGCGGCGCTGCTCGCCTTCGCCTTCAGCGCCGCATTTGGGCTGGCGCTGGTAGGCTACAACAAGCTCAACGCCGTATACCCCAACCCACCTTCGCCCCTGACCCTCCAGAGCACTCCGCAATTAGTAGCCGAAGGTGAACGCTTTGGTCGCTCGTGCGTCGGCTGCCATTCGAGTAATGGCCAACTGCCAATGAACGGCCAAGACTTCCTTGGGGCCGCGGGCGATGGGCCGCCGGTCGGCACACTCTGGGCCCCGAATCTGACCCCGGCCCACCTGGGGACATGGAGCGACGGCGAGATCATTCGGGCTATCCGTGAAGGCGTTGGGCGTAACGGGCGTTCGCTGATCATTATGCCCTCGGCTGCCTTCCGCAACATGAGTGATGAAGACGTACTGGCCCTGCTGGCCTACCTGCGTGCCCAGCCCGCAGTGGGTGAACCAAGCCCGCCCCGTCAACTCAATGTGATCGGCGCGATCCTGATTGCTACCCTCTTCCCGCCCGATGCCTTCAGTGCGCAGCAGCCGATCACCGCTCCCGTGGTCGCCCCACCCCGTGGGCCCACCGCTCTGCTCGATCAGCTTAACACGCTCTGGTTCAGCCTGGTAATCATACCCACGTTGGCCGGCGTCGGGGCGCTGATCGTTGCACGCCGACCTGCCAACCGGATCGGCCTGCTGCTGCTGATCCCGGCGTTGATGCTGGCGCTCATCACCCTGACCCAACCGTATCTGGCCCAGTTTACCCCTGATCCGCCAGAGGCCACCCCGTTGCTGCTTTTCCTGGTTTGGCTCAACGGTTGGGGCTGGATCTGGCTCATCTTCCCCCTGCTACTGATCATCCAACTCTTTCCCAACGGGAGGCCACTCTCGCCGCGCTGGCGCACGGTTGCCTACGCCACCATCGGCTGGGCAGGACTGTTTGTGGTCGCTTGGACGTTCTCGCGGGTCTACAATACGATCGAACCACCGCTGGTAGAACTGGTGAATCCCTACGGGATGTTTGAGTTGCAGCAGCTTGAACTGCTGATCGGGGTGGTCTGGTTCCCCGGCCTATTGTTGCTGACCGGGCTCAGTCTGATTGTGCTGGGGCTGCGCTTTCGGTGCGCCGATCCGGTCGAGCGTGACCAGATCAAGTGGCTGCTCTCAGCCTGGGTGCTCTTTGCGAGTGTCTATATTGTGGGTGGGTTGCTTGGTGTCGGAGGCGAGGCCAGCCTGGGGGGCCAGATCTTCAGCTTTTTCTTCAACCTCACCGTGCTGGCAATTCCGCTTGCGATTGGCGTTGCCATCCTACGCCACCGCCTCTACGACATTGACATCATCATCCGGCGCACCCTGGTCTACACTGCGCTCACGCTTACCCTCGGTGCAACCTATCTGCTTAGCATCGTCACCCTCCAGGCCTTGTTTGTGCAACTGACCGGACAAGAAAGCACCCTCGCCGTGGTTGCGAGCACCCTGGCGATCGCTGCACTCTTCCAGCCGCTGCGTACTCGCGTGCAGCGCGTGATTGATCGGCGCTTCTTTCGCAAACGCTACGACGCCCATCAGGTGCTCGCGGCCTTCGCCCAACGCGCCCAGCACGAGGCCGACCTCGACGCGCTTGCGGCTGATGTGATCGTCACTATCCAGGAGACGTTGGAGCCAGCTGGAGCGACGCTCTGGCTGGTACGGAGATGATGATGGGCCGTTATGATGCGGTAGTTGTGGGAGCCGGGCCAAATGGCTTGACTGCGGCGTGTTTGCTGGCTCAGGCGGGCTGGCGGGTGCTCCTGATCGAGGCCCGTGAACAGATCGGCGGCGGGATCTCGTCGGCTGAACTCACGCTTCCCGGGTTTACCCACGATCTTGGCTCGGCGGTACATCCTTTTGGCATCGCCTCGCCCATCTTTCGCACCCTCAATCTTCAGCGTTACGGCCTACGCTGGATCCAACCACCCACTCCTCTGGCCCACCCGCTTGATGGCGGGCGGGTCGTCACCCTGGAGCGCTCGGTAGGTGCGACGGCGGCGGGTCTGGGACGCGATGGAGCCGCCTACGTCCGCCTGATGGCACCGCTCGCCCGCTGGTGGGAGCGCATCCAGCCCCTCGTGCTTGATCCGTTACGCTTCCCATCCCACCCGGTTGCAGCAGCCCGTTTCGGGCTGCGTGCGCTCTGGCCTGCATCCCTACTTGCACGGCGGCTCTTCCGCGACGAACCCGCCCGCGCCCTGCTGGCTGGACTCGCCGGTCACTCGTTTCTGCCCCTAGAGGCCCCACTTAGTGCCGCGCCTGCCCTGGTGCTCGGTGCCCTCGGCCACAGTGTCGGTTGGCCAATTCCTTGTGGTGGTGCCCAAGCCATTGCCAACGCCCTGGCAGCCTACCTGCGCGCCCACGGTGGGGTCATCCAGACTGGCTGGCAGGTGAGCCAGATCGACGAATTACCGCCCGCCCGGGCTTACCTGTTTGATGTCAGCCCACGCCAGTTGATCCAGCTTGCCGGTGAACGCTTGCCTGCCAGCTATCAGCGCAAGCTCGCCCGTTTTCGGCACGGCCCTGGCGTCTTCAAACTGGACTACGCTCTTGATGGGCCGGTGCCCTGGGCCAACCCGGCCTGCCTGCGGGCCGCTACGCTCCACCTGGGTGGTACGCTGAACGAAATCGCCGTAGCTGAGCGGGCACCACATCAGGGCGAGCATGCCCCCCAGCCCTATGTGCTGCTGGCCCAACCGAGCCACTTCGACCCCAGCCGTTCCCCCGACGGCCATCATACCCTCTGGGCCTACTGTCATGTCCCCGCTGGCTCCACCATTGAGATGACAGCCGCGATCGAGGCCCAGATCGAGCGTTTTGCGCCCGGCTTTCGCAACCGCATCCTTGCCCGTAGCGCTATGAACTGCGCCGCGATGGCAGCTTGGAACACCAATCTGATCGGTGGCGACATCAGCGGCGGGCTACCCGACTGGCGCCAGTTGCTTACCCGGCCAACACTCAGCCTGCACCCGCATCGCACCCCAACCCCCGGCATCTATCTCTGCTCTTCTTCGACGCCACCGGGGCCGGGCGTGCATGGCATGTGCGGGGCTCATGCGGCCCTGGCGGCGCTCGGCACAGGGTTGCCGATCCCCGCATCGCCGGGATTGCCGGGGTGGTAAACGGGGGGGCGGGGGCGCAGCAGCGGCGAGGAGCCTCGTTGGCCCCACAGTTACGACCGCTGCTGCGCCCCCCATCCTATGCTGGCCCTAACCCTTAACCAGCCGCTCCGCTGCGTTGGCAATCGCTTCGGCGGTCAGGCCCAGCCGTTCGTAGATCAATGGGTAGGGCGCCGAGGCCCCAAACCGATCCACCCCAATCACGCTGCCTGCCGATCCAACATAACGCTCCCATCCCAAACTGCGCCCGGCCTCGACGGCGACGCGGGCGGTCAGCCCAGGTGGCAAAACCTGCTCGCGGTAGGCTGCTGGTTGCTGCTCGAAGCGTTCCCAACAGGGCATACTGACCACCCGCGCGGCAATTCCACGGCTCGCCAAAAGGTCGGCAGCGGCCAGCGCCAGGGCCACCTCTGAACCTGTGGCAAGCAACGCAACCTGGGGTTCGGCCACCTCGCGCAGGATGTAGGCCCCCTGCAACGCACCTTCAGCCGAAGCCATTCCCGGGCCACTGCGATCCAGGGTCGGCACAGTCTGGCGGGTCAGGATCAGCGCGGTCGGGCCACTGGTGCGTTCGAGTGCGGCCCGCCAGGCGTTGGCAACCTCGTTAGCGTCGCCGGGGCGATCAACATGCAGGTTAGGAATCAGGCGCAGGCTCATCACATGTTCGACGGCCTGGTGGGTTGGGCCGTCTTCGCCCAGCCCAATGCTGTCGTGCGTGAAGACATAGATCACCTGGAGGCCCATCAGCGCAGCCAACCGGATCGCCGGACGCATATAGTCACTAAAGACCAGGAAGGTGCCGCCGTAGGGAATGATCCCGCCGTGCAGCGCCATGCCATTTAAGGCCGCGCCCATGGCGTGTTCGCGCACCCCAAAGTAGATGTTGCGCCCGCCAAAATTGGTCGCCGTAAGCCGCTCGGCTCCACTGATCAGGGTATTGTTTGAGCCAGCCAGATCGGCTGAGCCACCCAACAACCCGGGCAGGTGCGCCGCCAGCGCGTTGATCGTTGCCCCCGAAGCAACCCGCGTGCCTTTGGCTTTAGGATCAGGATCGAACTGGGGCAGGATCGCGGCCCAATCACTTGGCAAGGCACGCGTCTGCATCTGATCCCACTGCGCGGCCAGGTCGGGATAGTTGGCGCGGTAACGATCAAGCATCATCGTCCATTCGCGCTGGCGGATGGATCCGACTTCGATCGACAACTGCATATGCTCGTAGATCTCGTCGGGCACCGCAAAGCTTGGCTCGGTCGGCCAGCCCAGAGCCTGCTTGGTCAGGGCTACCTCGGCCACCCCAAGCGGCTCGCCATGGGCTGCCGACGACCTGGCTTTGTTGGGGCTGCCAAACCCAATCTGGGTGCGGGCGATGATCAAACTCGGGCGGGTGCGATCTTCTTTAGCTTCGGCCAAGGCGGCGGCAACCTCGGCCATATTGTGGCCGTCGGCAGGCAAAACTTGCCAGCCATAGGCTGCAAAGCGGGTTGCGACATCTTCCGAGAACGAAAGCTCTAAGGGGCCGTCGAGCGAGATCTCGTTCGCATCGTAGAGCATGATCAGTTTGCCCAGGCCCAGATGCCCGGCCAGGCTCGCTGCCTCGTGCGAGATGCCCTCCATCAGGTCGCCATCAGAGCAGAGCACATAGGTTTGGTGGTCTACCACCGGAAAGCCGGGTCGGTTGAAGCGTTCGGCTAGCCAACGCTCGGCCAGGGCCATGCCCACCGCCGTGGCGAACCCTTGCCCCAATGGGCCGGTGGTCGTTTCGACGCCGGGCGTATCGTGATACTCGGGATGGCCGGGGGTCTTGCTGCCCCATTGGCGGAAGTTCCGCAAATCATCAAGTGAGAGAGCATAGCCGGTCAGGTGCAACAGGGCATACAGTAGCATCGAGCCATGGCCCGCCGATAAGACAAAGCGGTCGCGGTCAGGCCAACTAGGATCTTCGGGGTAATGCTTCAGGAAACGCGTCCAGAGCACATAGGCCATGTCGGCCGCCCCAAGCGGCAAGCCAGGATGGCCACTATTGGCTTGTTGCACACCATCAATCGCCAGGGCACGAATAGCATTCGCACAGCGCTGGTCAAGCTCGCTGCTGGCATTGGTCATCGTCTCATTACTCATGATCCTCTTCTCCGTCTAGCACGCATCGCGCATTCTTGCCAGTATACCATCGCCGCCCGCAGCACGGCCCGCCCGAGAAAACGGGGCGGCGGGGAACCCCCAAAGGCGGCCACGAGCGCATAGAGCGTTGTCACCGAGATGTGTGGTTCGTCGCAGAGCGCATAGATCGGTTCCCACGCTTCAGGATGGAGCCGGGTGCGAAAGGCTTCGAGCCCGGCAAAGTTATAGAAGGCCTGGCCGTGCTTACGCATCGCTGTAAACACAAAGCGTACCAGCGCTGGTGCGGTTGGCGCTGTGGCTGCGTTCAGGTGGGCGAGTGGCGTGAAGCCCAGTGTGACGAGCGTCGCCCCCTGGTTAGCGGCTGCCCGCATAGTCGCATCTACCAGCAGTTCGGCGGTTCCGTTAAGGGCGTGCTGGCTCCGCACGATCTGCTGAACCAGCCAACCCTGGCGCTGGGGGATGGGCAGGGCTACCAGATACCCCACCACCAGCCCAGCGCGGCGGGCGACCAGCACCCGCTGATCGCCAGGGTAGGCCAGACTGTCGGGTTCGACCAAAAAATGGAGCGGTGGCAAGCCACGACGATGCAGCCAATCGGCCAGACACTGACGTAGTTCGGGGTCGTGGGCGGCGCACTCAACTGGCAGCGGGGTGACGTGCAGCCCCTTGTTGCGGGCACGGGCGATCTGGGCCCGTAACGAAGCCTGGCGCTTAAGGAGTTCCGGCCAACGTTGGGGATCCCAGAGCGGCTGCGCACCAATCAGCAAGCTTGCAAAGCCGGGTTGATCCGCCAGTGCGGCCCGCAGCCGTTCTTGTGCCCCAAAGAAGCAGGCCCGCTGCCGTTGTTGGCGGGCTGTGGCCGCAAAGGCGAGCGCACTGCTTGCCAATCGTTCCGGCGCACAGAGCGGTTCGCCCGCCGCAATCCAACGCCGGGCCGAGGCGACATAGCCAACCGTAGCCGCCCCATCAGGCGCAAACCAATAGCCCATCTGCGGCAACAGGCTCTGGCAGGCCAACGTATTCCAGCCATAGCGGTTGATCAGCGTCCGCACATGGCCTGAAGTGTCTGGCGCGATCCACATACAGTAACGTCCCGTTCCTATTTTAGCTAGGCTGCGCTCCAAAGCTGGGTCAACAATGACGGATCCAGGTTGCCGCCGCACAGTACAACCCCGATCCGTTGACATTCATGCGGGATCAAGCCCCCCAAGATCGCTGCTGGGCCGACCGCGCCAGTTGGTTCGGCCACCAGCTTTAGCCGCAAGAGTAAGAAGCGCAAAGCGTCGAGTACCGCCACGTCATTCACCAGCAGGATCTGTTCGACGTGGCGCTGAATGATCGGGAAGGTCAAAACTCCCGGTGAGGTGGTTCTAATCCCGTCGGCGACGGTTGCGGGCGGGGCAATCGTGACCCGTGTGCCCTGTTCGACCGATTGACGCACATCGTCAGCCCCCTCGGTCTCGACTCCAAAGATACGAATGCCGGGACGTAAGCCTCTGGCCGCAATGGCGCATCCGCCAATGAGCCCGCCACCGCCGACCGGAATAACAAGGGCATCCAGGTCGGGTACCTGGCTGAGGAGTTCGAGGGCTGCGGTGCCCTGGCCTGCGATAATCGCGGGATGATCGTAGGGTGGAATCATGGTCATGCCGCGCTCTTCGGCGATCACGCGGGCGAATGTATCGCGGTCAACGGTGGCACGCTCGAAGATCTGCACCTCGGCCCCGTAACCACGGGTAGCTGCTAGTTTGACCGGCGGAGCGTCATCGGGCATACAGATCACTGCTGGTACGCCCAGGAGTTTGGCCGCCAGCGCTACACCCTGGGCATGGTTGCCACTGCTAAAGGCTACCACCCCGCGTTGCCGCGCCTCGGCATCAAGTTGGCTAATTGCGTTGTAGGCCCCACGAAACTTGAATGAGCCACTGCGTTGCAGGTTTTCGCACTTTAGGAAGATCTGGCGTCCGGTCAGATCGTTCAAGGTGCGGCTGGTGTGTACTGGTGTAACGTGGGCAATCCCACGCAAGCGGGCCGCTGCTGCGCGTACGTCAGCGTAACTGATCGCCAGATTGTGCATGGGGGAGGCCTCCTTACCTTAGTAGACGCAGATGGGTGCGCTACGCTCTATTCAGAATAATGGCGGGCGGCGCGAGTTATGCCTTCGCCCTGAGACCCAGGGACGGGTGGGAAGTAACATCGATACCGCTGGCGAATTCGAGATCCGCGTTCTGGCGGCCCGGTGTGCCACCATCGCGGCCCGGCGTGGCGGCCACCATACCCCGTAGGGGCAGCCACACGGGCTGCCCCTAAGGATCCGCATTGTTCGCTGAATGTTATAATACCCGGTACACCCGTTTTTTCTGCAAGCCCCAACTCTTATAGGCACGCCAGCCATGATCATCGAGAGTACTCTCAATCGGCAAGAGTTTATTCGCCACGCGCTGACCCGCCATTTTCGACGGCCTACCTTTTATATTTTTGCGTTTGTGGCAGCAGTGCTGACCGCCTATGCCTTTCTGATTGATGATGCGCCCAATATCATCTATCTGGCGGCATGGTTACCGGTGTTGATGCATACTATCGTTGGTCTGATTACGATTACGCGCCAAAGTGGGGATAAAAATTTACCGCTCTATCTGCCAACTCGTTACGAGTTAACCCGTAAGGGGATTGAACTGAGTTCGCGCCAGGGTCGTACTGAACTCAGTTGGGCTGATTTTCGGGCCTGGCGCAAGGTAGTCGGGGTCTACGAACTGGCGCTCACCAATGGTCAATTGCTGGTGATCACCCAACGGGCGGTGCCGCCACGCCAGACCGCTGCCTTCGAGGAGTTGCTGACCAAGCAGATTACCCCGCAAGCCGAAGCAGGAGTGTTTGATCAATGATGCACCATCCATGGTGGCAGACCGGGGTGATCTACCAGATCTACCCCCGCAGTTTTCAGGATAGCAATGGCGACGGGATCGGCGATCTCCCCGGCATCATCAGTCGCCTTGATTATCTGCAATGGCTAGGTGTGGATGCGATCTGGCTTTCGCCGATCTATCCGTCGCCAATGGCCGATTTTGGCTATGATGTCGCCGATTACACCGCGATTGATCCGATCTTCGGTAGTCTGGCCGATTTTGACCGCCTGGTTGCGGCCGCCCATGGGCGAGGTTTGCGGGTCATTCTTGACCTCGTTCCGAACCATAGCTCCGACGAGCATCCCTGGTTTGTGCAGTCACGGGCCGATCGCGACAATCCGTATCGCGATTGGTATATCTGGCGTGACCCGGCTTCCGATGGCGGGCCGCCCAACAATTGGCGGAGCAATTTTGGTGGCCCGGCCTGGACCTTCGATCCGACCACTGGCCAGTATTATCTGCACCTGTTTGATCCCAAACAGCCCGACCTGAATTGGCGCAATCCGGCGGTACGCACGGCAATCCACGAGGCAATGCGGTTCTGGTTTCGGCGCGGGGTGGATGGCTTTCGGATTGATGTGATCTGGATGCTGATTAAACATCCCGACCTGCCCGATAATCCCCCCAATCCCACCTGGCAGCCCGGCCAACCCGATCAGTGGCAGTTCGAGCGAATCTATGACCAGGATCAGCCCGAGGTGCATGCGGTGATTCGTGAACTGCGGGCGGTCAGCGACGAGTTCCCTGAACGGGTGTTGATCGGTGAGATCTATATGCGGGTCGAGGATCTGGTGGCCTATTATGGGGCCAAACTCGACGAGGTTCACTTGCCCTTTAACTTCAATCTGGTCACGATGGAGAGTTGGAGTGCGGCGCGGGTGCGCGATCTGGTTGCCCGCTACGAGGCTGCCCTGCCGGCTGGGGCCTGGCCTAATTGGGTAGTCGGTAATCATGACCAGTCCCGCGTTGCGTCACGGCTCGGTCAACCCATGGCCCGCCTGGCCCAGATCCTGCTGCTGACCCTCCGTGGTACGCCGACGCTCTACTATGGCGATGAGTTGGCGCTAGAGGATGTGCCCGTGCCACCTGAACGGGTCGTCGATCCCCAGGGGTTGCGCACCCCAGGGATGAGCCGCGACCCGGCACGGAGTCCGATGCTCTGGGATGGGCAACCCGGCGCAGGGTTTAGTGACGGTGAACCGTGGCTGCCGCTGGCTCCCGATTATGCGACCCGCAATGTGGCAGCACAACGCAACGATCCCCAGACAATGCTGGCCCTCACCCAGCATCTGCTCGAACTGCGCCAGGCTTCGCCCGCCCTCCAGTTCGGCCACTACCATGCGCAACCTACCCCAATTGAGCAGGTGTTCGTGTATACCCGCGAGTATGGCCCGGAGCGTTTGCTGGTGGCACTGAACTTTGGCCCTATGCCAACCACGCTCGATCTTGCGCGGTTTGGAACCCAAGCCAACCTGGCCGCCTGTAGCCACATGGATCGCAGTGGCGCAATCCAACTCGGTGCCCTCGCTTTGCGCCCCTATGAAGGGGTGGTTGTTGCACTTGATTCGTGAGTGGTCGTATGGTAACACGGGTAGGTGGTTACCTACGACCAGGGTAAGGGAGAACATGGTTGGCCGTGGCCCCCAGCGGCCAA
>JBLWKA010000054.1:0-17596 GCA_048381555.1 Oscillochloridaceae bacterium umkhey_bin13 | reverse complement strand
GCCCCAACCCACCGGGGGCCCCGCGCGGGGCCCCCAGAGCCGGGGGGGTTTGGGGCAGTTTTTGGGTGGGGGGTCGTCGGAACCGAGCTAACGCTCGTTCCCTACGACGAGGTTCAGGGAGAACATGGTTCGCGGTGGCCCGCTGCGGCAAACTCGCGACAACCGGGTTCAGGGAGAACATGGTTCGCGGTGGCCCGCTGGCGATCACTCGTGACGACCGGGTTCAGGGAGGACCAGGTTCGCGGTGGCCTGCTTAGGGAAAACGATGTTCGCCGTGGCTCATTGCGGTGCGTTCGCGCAGGAATGCCCCAACGCCAAAACCACCCGCGATCACCCCAAATACAATAAAGATCAGGCCAAACCAGGGTAGGAAGGCGGCGGTTTCGCGCTGGGTTGCGATATAGTTGGCCCGATCACCCGCAAAGACAAATTCGGCTTGGAGGGCGTTGCCTGTGCTGTCGCGCACCACCGTGCCAATCGCCGTGATTGGCTGCGCGGCCACCAAGCCCTGGTAACGGCGGGTACCGCGTCGAGCACGCAGGCCCCGTTAGCGCCAACGCCGTAAGCCCCAGGTCGCAAAGAGGATCAGGCCACCACCCGCGAGGGCTACAGCCAGGCCCACTGGTTGCATCCACCCAAGGGAGGCCCGCTGGGCCGCAATATATTGTTCACGGGTTCCGCCATACACCAAGGCGGCACGCAACTCGTTGCCCGCTGCGCCGGCACTGACCGCACCAAGCGCAATCGCGGGTTCACCAGCGACCAGGCCAAAATAGCGTTTCGAACCCTCCTGGGAGCGCCGATTCCAGTTCAGGCCCTCTTCTTGCCAGCGCTGATGCGGCCCTTCGATTGCATAATCGCTATTAGCGAGCCGCACTGGGCCGGCGGCCTCAAGCCATAAACGGGGCGTTACCCGTTCATCTTCTTCCCATTTCTCATCGCCATTCTGATCTGCGCCGCGAAATTCTTGGCGCACATAGGCCACAAAATCGCGGAAGGGGGTCGGATTGTTCGGGCTGATCACCCCTTCGACCAGTATCGGCGTATTGGGCGTACTTGCGGCAAGGCTGGCGGCCCCCACGGCGGGCAGGGACTCGGCCAATTCGGCCTGAGTGCGGGCCTGACTCGCTAAATGCACACCAATGAAGTAGCCCAACCCAATAATCGCCATACCAAAGACGACCAGAAAACCTTTCACGATCAGTTGCACGGTTTGTACCTTCTCATGAATCGCCTCAACAAACAAGCGAATGGTCAGTATGCATTATAACGAACAGACTTCCTCAACGGGTACGAGCCGTAACGAGCCGGTTGGGCACTGGCTGACGCAGGCCAGATCAGCATGGCCGTGGCAAAGATCACATTTATCGGCGCGTTGGGATACCTGAACCGGGGTCAGCGGAATGAAAGGGGCTTGGCGTACCCGCTGGGTAACCTTGTGCAGCCAGGCCCGCAGCGGGTCGCTGGCCGCGCCATGTCCCGACAACGGTACGCTGGTTACGGCATTATAGGGGCAGGCTTTGACACACAGGCCACAGCCAGTACAACGATCCGTGATGATCAGGGTGCCGGTTTCGGTACGCTCGAAGGCGTCTTCGGGGCAGACCTCGACACATTCGGCCCCAACGCCACATTGGCGACAGGCATCAATGACTTCGCACCCATCAAGAACCATGCCGCCCAGGCGCATGCGGGCAGTGCCGTGGCGATTGGCGCAAGCCTGTTCGCAGATGCGGCAATCCGGGGGGCAGAGGCTTGGCGTGCGTACCAGCAGATGGGTGCCACGCAAGATGCCCTTATGCACGACCAGTTCAAGCTCGTGGGTGCGGGCGGCATCACGCGAAATGGCCGCATTGCTGCGCAGCCGTTGCTCGACCACCTGGCGGAGTTGGGCTTCGAGATCGGGGCGTTGCTCGATCAGATCGTGAAAAGCTGCGCCGGGCAAGGCGAGCAGTTCGAGCGGGGTCACCGCACGCACATCGGCCCGATGCGGCGCACTGGTTAGCAGCGCGATCTCGCCAAAAAAATCACCTTCCCCGAGGGTCGAAAGGATCTGGCCGCTCTGCTCAACCGCAACCTGGCCACTCTCGATCAAATAGAGTGCCCCGGCCTGGGAACCCTGGCGCAAGACCAGTTCGCCCCGGTCGGCATGGACGGGCTCCAGCAGATTCGCCAGCGCCAGCCGTTCAATCGGCAGTAGCTGACTCAGTAACGGTACCCGCGCCAAGGTAGCTTCGACCAGCCGCCGTTTATAGACCTGACGCAAGGCCGTCGCCAGCATTGGCAAGCGTCCAATCAGTTCCCGCAGATCGGCTAGGCTCACCTGAAGCAAGTGACAATCGCTCTGGGCCAGGGCGTTCATACGGCGAAAATAATCACCGAACAGTGGCCCCTCGCCACAACAGTCACCGCGGGCCAGCACGCCCATCAAGGCTTCGCGCCCGTCCTTATCGCGCAGCCGCAGTTGGAGCGTGCCACGCATCACCAGGAACAAAAAGCGGTTATGGCGCTGTTGCCCAAGCACCGCAGCCCCGGCCTGAAAGGCCCGGAAGATACACAGTTCCCGCAATTGATCCAGTTCGCCAGGTGGCACACCCCGTAAACAATCCAGGCTGACCAGTAGATCAAGCGCAGCCTGACGCTGGCTGCGTTGAGCCGCTTCACGGGCGGCTGCACTCGACGATTGACGTTCTGTAGTTAACTTAGGGGCCATACCATAGATTTTAGCATACGGTTCAGGGGCAAGGTATAATAATCCGGCAGCGATCTACGGTCACAGGGGCAAGGTATAATAATCCAGCGGACGGATGGGGCATCGTCTGCGCGCCCTGCTTGAGCCCCCGCTAATAACGACGGCTTTTTTTTATGGCACTGCGCACCCTGACCGTTGATCTGGAACGTGGGCTCGCCCGCCAACAACTACCCGCCACGGTCGAGCGTGACTATCTGGGTGGACGTGGCGCCATCGCCTGGTTGCTCTGGCACTATTTGCCACCCGACACGCCACCCCTGGCGGCTGACAATTTACTCATTTTTGCGTCTGGCCCCTTGGCTGGCACCTCAGCCTTCGCGACGGGGGGCTTTATGGTGGGCACCCGCTCACCGCTCACCGGAGCGATTGGCTACAGTTGGGCCCAGGGTCACTGGGGGGCGCGCCTACGCCAAGTGGGCTACGATGTGCTGGTGGTACGCGGTCAAGCCCCGGATTGGGTCTATCTGCTGATTGACGGTGACCAGGTGCGCCTACGCCCCGCCGGCCACTTGCTCGGTCTGGATACGGTCGCCACCAATGCGGCGCTGCAAGCCGAATTGGGCGAACGAGCCAGTGTGGTCTGTCTTGGCCCAGCCGGTGAAGCCGATGTGGCCTACGCCACCATGGTCGCCGAGGGGCGGTATATGGCCGAGCCAGCGGGCACCGGGGCGGTGATGGCCGCCAAGCACCTGAAGGCGATTGTGATTCGGGGCGGCAATCCCGTAGAGGCTCCCGATCCACGGCGTTTGGCCGCCGCGCAAGAGGTGATCCGCCGTCGGGTTGAAACGAGTCCGATTGCGACAGCGATCAAGCAGGCGGGAACGATCCCGTTGTTGGCCCACGCGGCAGGTCTGGGTGCCCTGACCGGCCAAAATGGATCGGTGAGCCAACCCGATCCCGCGTTGGCGCAGGCCTTTGAACAATTGGCCCACCAGCCGGTAGTGAGCCGAGGATGTAATGGTTGCCCTATGCCCTGTTTTCACGACCTGAAGCGTGAGGATGGAAACAATCTGCCGCGCCCAGAGCTTGAAACGCTGGCCGGTTTTGGGGCGCGCTGCGGGATTAGTGATCCCGAGGTGCTGGCAACCCTGGCCGACCGCTGTTTGCGATTGGGGCTTGATCCGGTTGCAACCAGTGCGGCCCTGGCCTTTTTGATGGAGTGCCAGGAGCGCGGTTTGACCCATTCGGGCAAGATCGCCTGGGGTGATGCCGACGCGATCCTCGCGGCGATCGAACGCCTGGGCATGCGCCAAGAAAAGCGTGATGTGCTCTCGCTTGGGGTTGGCGAGATGCAAGAGATCTTCTGGGGTAGTGCGGTCTTTGCGCCCCAGGCGCGTGGTCAAGCCATGCCGGCGCTCGATCCGCGTGCGCTAAATGGGCTGGCGCTGGCGCTGGCGACGGCTGCGATTGGGGCCGATCATCGGTATGCGATGTTCTACGAAGAACTCGTGGCAACCCCACCGAGTTGGCTGCCCGACGAAGCGAGTGGCCCCCACGAGACCCGGGGTAAGGCGTTGCGCCTGATCTGGCACGAACGGTTTGCGGCCATGCTTGATACCGCCGGAGTCTGCCGTCGCCTCGGCATAATGGCCTACCAGGTCTCGCCCGGCGAATTGCTGGCCTTGATGATGGCGAGTGGCGCAACGATTACGGCTGCCGAGATGGTACGCATTGGGGAGCGGATTATTACGGTTGAGCGACTGTTTGCGCGTCGGTATGCCGATAATGTGGGCCGGGATGATCTCCCGGCCCGTTGGCGCGACGTGCCGTTAACCGAAGGCCCCGCCGCCGATCATCGGGTGCCGCTTGGCGAGTTGCTGGCCGAATACTATCGGCGTCATGGCTGGAACGCCCAGGGCGATCCCAGTCCCGAGCGGTTAGCCGAATTGGGAATTAAAGTCTAACACATGATCGTGGGCAACCAACCGACCGGTTCGCTCACGGTAAGGCGATAGATGCCCCCGCCGTCACGATCAGCGATCAGGAGTTCGCCCGCTTCGTCTTCGCCAAACGAACTGGGCTGGATGGCTACCCGTCCGACCAGGGCATTCTGCCAGGCCCCGGCCTCGGCACGCAAGGCCCATAGGTTGCCCGTGCAAAAATCACTGTAGAGATAGACCCCATTCAACTGCGGATAGCGCTCACCACGATAGACATAGCCGCCGGTGATCGAGCAGCCGCCATCGCGCCCATAGACCGCCACGGGCAATTCAAGCCCAGTGGGATCACAGTTCTGGGGTTCGTAACAGGCGGTACCCTCCATGATTTTCCAGCCATAGTTTTCGCCACCCGGGCTGGTCGCAGGCTGGAAGTGAACCTCTTCGAGCGCATTCTGGCCCACGTCGGCAAGATACAGGTCGCCGGTCAGCCGATCAAAGGCAAAACGCCAGGGGTTGCGCAGGCCGTAGGCCCAGATCTCGGGCCGTGCTCCGGCTTGATCACGGAGCGGATTATCGGCAGGCACGGCATACGGTTGGTCGCCGTCCACATCAATCCGCAGGAGTTTGCCCAACAGCGAATCAAGATTCTGGGCATTGTTCCAGGGATCACCCGCCCGCCCGCCATCGCCGGTGCCAATGTAAAGCATGCCATCTGGCCCAAACTTGAGCAGGCCGCCATTATGGTTGGACGCAGGCTGGGCAATCGTCAAAATGGTTGTGGCACTGGTTCGATCGGCGCGGTCGGGTTGGGCCGCATCAACCCGATACTGAGCGACCACGGTATTGCCATTGCGATCCGTATAGTTGACGAAGAAGCGCCCATTGGCGACAAACTGGGGATGGAACGCAATACTGAGTAAACCCTGTTCATTGCCACTGGAGCCAACCCGGTCGGTCAGATCAAGAAAAACGGGCTCGATCCGCTGGCCGTCACGCACGATCCAGATCCGTCCAGCCTGCTCAACCACAAACAGGCGTGCGCTTCCATCCCCCGCACTGGTCACATGCACCGGACGGGTGAAGCCCTCAATCAGAGGCGTAATCCCAAGGCGCAGGCTAGCAAGCGGCACCGGCGCGGTGGTTGGGGCCGGGGCCAGGGTGGTGGGGGCAAGTTCCGCGGCAGGTGCAGGACTCGGAACCGCCGACGGTGCAGGCGGTAGCGCAGTTGGCGCAGGGAGCGCAGTCGCCAGCGGGGCAACTGGCGGCGGGGTCTGACTGACCGCACCACATCCCGCCAGTACAACCAACCAAAGCAGCAACAGGCTGCGTTGCAACATCAAGCTATCCTTTCCAGATCAACGGGTGTCTGGAAGCAGGATACCATGGGGTGTGGTTAGGTGCGTCTGCGTTAGCCCAGGGCCGCCCGGGCCAAGGCAGGGATCGCCGTTGCCACATCCTCGCGCAGCACCGCATCAGCCTGGGCGTCAAGGTAGGTAGGGGCCAGATTGACAATCACCACCTTAGCCCCGCGCCGGGTAGCAAGCAGGGGCAGATCACAGACGGGGGCAACTTCGAGGGCCGTACCAGCAACCAGCAACAGGTCGCATTGCTCGATCACACTGCGGGCCAGCCAGAAGATACCCTGCGGCAAACCCTCGTCGAAGAGCACCACATCAGGCTTGAAGACGCCATTACAGTGGCAACGCGGGGCCTGATTGCGCCGAATGGTGGGCAGCAGCGGAGGCAGGGGCACCTGGCGGCCACAGCCCTGGCAGGTTGCACTACGCAGGTGGCCATGCAGTTCGTAGACCCGCTGCGAACCAGCCAATTGGTGCAGACTATCAATATTCTGGGTTACGACTGCGGTCAGGCGGTCTGCGGCTTCGAGTTCGGCCAGGGCCATGTGGGCCGGGTTGGGGCGGGCGGTCGTGATCGGGGCCAGCAACCCATTCAGCCAGCCATAAAAACGGTCGGAATTCTGCCAGAAGGCCCGCAACGAGGCCACTTCGGTCGGATCATGCGCCGCCCAGATCCCGTCAGGGCTACGAAAATCAGGAATCCCCGAAGGACGACTATAGCCAGCCCCAGTCAGCGCAACGATGCGGTGGGCACCGACGATTAGCTCAGCGGCGAGCTCATAGCTTGTGACAGTCATCCGCCCACCTCCCATATGTGTATGAAGATGCAAGCCATCTACATCGCTACCAGCAAGGATCCTGCCTCGTTTATTTGCCACCAGCGCCGGGAGCCAGCAACCGCAGCGCAGTCGTCAAGCCAGGATCATCACGCTCACTAAAACGGGTCCAATCATCAAGGACGGTAATATCGGGTTGCACGCCAATGCCTTCCAGTTCGATCCCATTCTTGAGGCTAAACCCTTCCTGGGCCACCCAGAGCCGCCCACCGCCAGTAATTTCGTAGGAATAGATCGTTTCGGTATTGCCAGGGCTTGGGGCACCCACAATCACCGCACCGGCGTGGCTTTGCAGGATCGCAGCCAGCAACTCGGCATACGAAGCGGTGCCACTATCAATCAGCACAACCAGGGGGAGACCACGCAGATCGGGGCTCGTTGGGGCACTGATCACCAGGGCGGTATCGCCTTTACGACTAGTGAAGTTACCAACCTCGCCACGCACAAAATGGCTCAGGATCCCGGTCAACACATTGCGCCAACCGCCGGGGTTGCTGCGCAGATCCAACACCATGCCACGCAACGGGCCACTGGCAGTCAGTTCATGCAGGGCCTCGGCGACCTGGCGATCCATATCACTCACCCAGAGCGTGGTCACACTGAGGTAGCCAATTTCGCCGGGGAGGCGACGGGCAAGGGGCGTAATCCGGCCTTCGACCCGACGGCGTGTCAGCACAATATCGAGGCTACCCTCGCCGGGGCGCACCACCGTCAAGCGCACACTAGTACCCTCAGGTCCTTGAATATCGCTGGCGGTATAGAAGACCCCATCAATCGCCACGATGCGATCACGGGGCAACAGGCCAGCGCGTTGGGCCGGACTATCGGGAAAGACGTGTTGGATCAGTAGGCCATCGCCCATTGGCAGGGCGATCACCCCGATTCCCACCTGTTCCTCACGCCCACTACTGAGCGTATCTTCGCGTTGGGCTGCCTGGGGTGGCAAAAACCGCGAGTGATCATCACCAAGGCGGCCAACCATAAAGCCAAGCAGTTCGTAGAACGCCGCATCAGTAGCAGCCACAGCGATGCGCGGCTCGAAATCGTCCCGCACCGTCGCCCAATCCACGCCCCCAAAATCATCATAGAGGTAGTGCTCATTTACGATCGCCCAGACTTCATTAAAAATCTGCTGGCGGGTCGTTGCACTGATGGGGGTTGGGGTTGTCGGCGGCCCAGCATTGGTGGGCGCAGTGGTTGCGGTCGGGGCCAGGGTTGGCGCAGGGGCGGCCGCAGTCGGGACACGGGTTGGTTCAAGGACCGCTGGGGTCGCGACGGGCACGGCACTGCTGCTGAGCGCCACCAGCGGGCCGGGTTCAGGTTCATCCACCGTGGCTGGTACCGCTGTACAGGCCACCAGACCAACCAGGAGGGTGGCAGCGAGGGTACGTTTGATCAACTGCGGAACCCTAAACATCGGTGATGCTCAACTTACGTTTACGACTGGAATACCAATCCCCAGGTGGCTCACTCGGTAGCGAACGCGGCGGCAAGGACTCGTCCGGCCAATTCGGCCCCAACACTACTGCCTTCGCCGCCCCCTTCAACCATGACCGCAACCGCAAAACGGGGCGCATCAAGCGGCGCAATCGCAATAAACCAGGCGTGGGGCGGGGCACCCGGCACATGTTCAGCGGTTCCCGATTTGCCACCCACGGCGATCCCAGGCGGGGTAAAATCGTCCACACTGCGCCCAAATCCATACTCCGCCACCGCCGCCATATGGCTCCGCATCGCCCGTGCGGTCGCCGCCGTCATGGTGCGCCGAATCGGTTGGGGCGTATGGGCCTGAATAATGCCCCCATCGGGACGGGTGATCTGTTGCACCAGATAGGGACGCATCATCACGCCATCATTTGCGATTGCCGCCGTAATCATGGCCATCTGGAGCGGGGTCACCTGAAGCTGCCCCTGACCGTAGCCGGTATCAGCGAGGGCGCGCGGATAGTTCAGGAAGCCCGGATCAGCGTACAGACGGCTCTGGGCGGTGGGCAGTTCACGAAAACCGTCGTAGGCCACCAGGGTGCGTTGGGGCGGCAGAATATCGAAGCGCCGGGCGATCTCGGTGGTCAGATCGGGGCCAAGCCGGGTGGAGTATTGGGCGAAGGCGGTATTGCACGAAAAGGCAAAGACCCGTTCGAGGCTTGACGGCTCGCCGGTCAGACTTTGCAGATTGCTCACCGCATTGACGACCGGCGGGGCACCGGGCTGGGGCGTATAATTTTCGGGGCAGGTAATCTCATCAGGCCGACCCTGATTGGCATGCTCAAGCACCCCAATTGCGGTGACCGCCTTATAGGTGGAACCGGGCGGATAGACACCCTGGGTCGGGCGGTGCAGCAGGGGGCGACCCGCCGCATCACGGTTCAAATCTTCCCAGTAGGCACTAATCCGGCGGTTTTCGGTGCTCCAGTCGGGGGCACCAGGGTTAAAACTCAGGCCCTGGGGATCGAAGCCCGGCGTCCCAGCGAGGGCCAGGATCGCGCCGGTACGAGGATCGAGCACCACCACCGAGCCCGTGCGATTGCCAAGCAGTCCAGCCGCAGCCGCTTGCAAATCGGCATTCAGGGTCAGGTTCAGATCATTCCCCCGGGTCGCCCCGCCCACCAGGCGCTCGCGCAGCCGCTCGATCTCGTTCCCACGCTGGCCGGTCAAATAAAGGTCAAACGAGGCTTCGAGCGCACTCTGGCCATAACGGGTACTAAAATAGCCAATCACGCCCCCAAAGGCCCGTGGATCGTAGCGTGCAGCTAGGGGATAAGTTCGGCGCGCAAAATCATTCACGGGCTCGCTATCCACCAGGATCTGACCCTTGCGATCGATGATGCGCCCCCGCAGCACCCGTTGCGAATCGAGCACCGGGCGCACATTGCTGGTCGTACTGCCATCGGCACCCTGGGCCACATGGTAGTAGATCGCCTCGGCCTGTACGACTTGTTGCCGCAACAGTTGCAGACTAAGCAGACAAAAGCCCACTAGCACGACCAGGCCCAGGTGGTACACACTTCGCGGCAAACCCTGGGAAGGGCTCGGCACACTGAGCCAAGCGACCAGGCCAAGCAGTGGTGCGGCAGCCCAGAGCGCGATCAACCAGCGCACCTCGCCCTCAACGGGCTGGATAATTCCATAGGCAACGAGGCCAATGGCTGCGACGAGGCAGACCGTACGGAGTGCCCCACGCGCCCTCATGTTGGCACCACCTTGCTTATGGCCGCTTTATGCATTGAATTTTGTTACCGAAAAACAACCCAGCAACTGGTCATGGGAACTTCAATCTTCAACCTATAGATTATACCGTGCCGAACGACGGGCGGCAAGTTTGCGGGTCAGTGTTTATTAAGGGGAAGGAGCAAGCAGAGCGAAGGTTTGGCGGCTGCGCCGCCAAACCTTCGCTCAATTCCACACGGTCTGCTGCGGCAGGGGGCCAAAGCTCCAGATTCGTCCCTCACTCAGCAGCCAGATCACGGTGCCACCATTGGCAAAGCGTTGGACATGGGCCAATTGCGGGTATTCGGGCGCAATCGCATAGCCCAGGTATTCACGTTCGCCTGCGGCCCAGACTTTGCCGAAGCCACGCTGCGGGATCTGTGGTTTAATCGGTTGGCGCGGCGGCACTTCGGGCGGTTTTTCATCAATCGGTGGTTCACCCTCTTGGTAGGTGTCAGGGTAGATGACATAGCTGCTGCCCTGGCCGGTGCCACTCTGGTAGCGATGGACATAGATGTAACGTCCGGCTGCGCCCAGATCTACCCACAGCATGACCCCACCCATAAATTGCTGGAACGAGGCCGGAATGGCAGCGTAGCTTTCGCTTGGGCAGAGCAGGCTCGGTCGGAAGGCGACATAACTAATCCGCTCTTCGAGGCCAAAGGCCGCATCACGGGGCGGCCCGGCACAGCCAGGGATGGCCTGGGCCGCCAGTACTTCGCGCCCCAGCAGCCCATACAGGTACTCGTAAGGCGTGCCGGCAAACTCGGGATGGTGTTCGATCCGGCGGCGCTCGAAATACTGAAGCGTATACGGGCGTCCTTCGAGTTCTTCGAGGCGCACACTGCTGAGCGGGTAGCCAAAACGGGTCACGCCACCATTGGCCCGCCAGTAGCCCAGGAACGGCTCGCAGATCTGTTGACCGGTCTGCGCAAAATACTGGCACTCGCTCGGCCCATCAGGGGGCGGCGGATCAAGCCGGGGCTGCTGCTCCCAGCGCCGACCCTGTAGTTCCAGAATGCGGGCACCGAGGCGACCAGCCGTAATCGTACCGTCGGACTGGATCTCGAGCCGGTCACGCTCGAACCACTGCACCTGCAACGTACGATCCTCGACGGTTTCGAGCCGTTGGGGCGTGATCGGAAAGCCAAAAACCGCCAGACCGCCATTACGCTCCCAGTAGCGCAATATTGGCCCACTGATACAGTAGCCCGTTTCGGCAAAACAGCGCTGGTTAGCCGTGGTCGCCGCGCCAGCCGGAGTTGCGGCCAGGTTCAGAAACGCAAAGATGAGCAGCAAGGCCAGGGCCACTAGGCGTGGCCCGCTCAGGTGCAGCGAGGGGATCTGTACGCGACGATCCGTGCGTATCCCACGACCGGTGGTGGCTTTGGAACGATGAAAGGGTAGCATGACCGTATCCTTTCTACACGGCCAAGGAAAATCAGTACCCGTATCGTACACCTTGGGGCTGTGGTATGCGATAGCACCCAACTTGTAGCGTACTGATGGCAGCCTGAAGCACGCCTGCTTTGGATGAAAGGCCGTGTGGTTGGTTCTGTCGGAACGTCTGGCTGGAGGGTTTGGGAGGGCTTGGTCCTCCCAAGATTATCACCTTACGGCACGTGAGCGTTAGCTCACGTGCCGCAAGCACCAGTTACCGATCAAGCGCTACATCAAGCACCTGAACCGTATGGTTCAGCCGCTCGGCCATGCGGCGCGCCAGGTGCTCGTGGAAGGCACTCGCCAGTTTGGGTTGCTCCTGCTGCATTCGCTCCAGGGCCGCCGCACTCAGGCGATAAACGACACAAGCCTCGTCACAAATCACATCCGAGGTACGCGGTGCCTGAAGGTAGAAACCAATCTCGCCCACGACCGTTCCCCCAACCGAGGTCTGGAGGCGCAGCGCGGGTGCGCCAGGGCGCTCGATCTGGGCGGTGACGGCCCCCGATTCGATGTCGACTGCGCACCCCCATCCGATGCATCAGCACCGTGAGCGCCAGCAGATGGAAGCCCGTGACCCCGCCAAACAGGCCACCCGCGAGGGTGCCCAAGCCACCAGCCCGCAACTCGCGGTTAAGGTCAAGATCACGTTTGATACTGATCTCGATCCCACTCAGGTAGAGGATCATCACAATTGCCGCGATCAGCGGCATGGTGATCAGATTGAGGAACTGGCCGGCAATAGCTTCCCACTGCACTAGTTCTAACTCGGCCAAACTGAGCGGTTGCAAGAGTGCGCCGGAGCTAAAAGGCCCAAGCACCCAGCCATCACTTGCGGCGACGGCCAATGAGGTGCCAGTTACGGCGAGCACCAGGTGAAACAGGGCCAGCGCCCCAAGCAGGGTGACCGGGAAGAGCAGCAGCGGGTTCCACCAGCGCCGCCCGCCTACCAAAATCGTGCCAACGATTGCAGCAGGAATCCAGCGTGCCAGACTCGCCGGGGTCAGCAGGGCGGCAAGCGTATCAAACGCCAGCGGCAGGCCGGTACTCAGCCCAATTGCCCCACTAATAAACAGCCAGCCCACCCCGGCGATAAAGCCACCCACGACCGGGTACGGCAGAAAGCGCACGATGCGCCCGAGGCCGGTTGCGCCGAGCAGGTAGAGCACTGATCCGGCCACCAACGAACTGACAATGATCGCCGCAATGATCGTCACCAGCACGGTCTGATCCGCCGTACCGGCTGGGGCTGCCGCAATGATCCCGCTCGCAATTGTCCCGGCGATCACCACCGTAGCGGCTTGCGGGGCGGCAATTGTGCTTACCAGTTTGCTGGTAAGGGCCGTAACCAGAGCCAGGATCGCGGCTCCGAAGAGCATCAGGCCAACCCCACGGGCCTGAAGTTCGCCCAACGCACTTGGATAGACCAGGCTCGCCATCGAGATATTCAGGAAGAGCAGAATAATCCCATTAGCAATGCCACCTACCAGGGCGATCAATTGATCAGACCGACGAACTGCCGGAGCCGACGGGCCAAGTGCGGATTGATCTACAGACGGTACGGTCTTCTCTCCACTCATAAAGAATATGCTCATTCGTAGTTGGTTTGGGCTTTTATCATAGTAGTGTACGATGCCAAAGGACGCAATGCGCAGTTTCTAAGCGCTTGGCGGCAACTTGACGCGTACGAAAGCCACCCGTATAATCGCGGCGACCACCCTGATTATTGGTAATGGCTGGCCCAGACGCCGTCGTCTGTCCGCCTGCAGTCCTGATGCCCCCACACGCTTCCCAGGCCCCGCAGCCAATTGAAGAACGCGCCACCGTGATTGCGGTGTGTGGCAGTGGTGCCGAGGATGCGCACCTGAACACCCAGGCCGAGGCCGTGGGTCGTTTGATCGCGCAGCGCGGGGCCACCTTGATCTGCGGAGGTCTGGGCGGGGTGATGGCGGCGGCATGTCGTGGGGCTAGCCAGGCTGGCGGCTTGACCGTGGGGATTCTGCCAAGCGCCGATCCCACCACGGCCAATCCGCATGTCCAGGTAGCGGTTGCGACCGGTCTTGGTCACGCCCGCAACGCGATCATCGTGCAGAGTGCGGCTGCCGTGATTGCGATTGGCGGTGAGTACGGTACCCTGAGCGAAATCGCCCTCGCTCGCAAAGTCGGGCGGCCCGTGGTTGGCCTTGACAGTTGGCCACTGGGCGAACCGCATCTCACGACCGCAGGCGATCCCGAAACTGCGGTTGCGCTCGCTTTTGCGCTGGCTGGCCGGTAATCATGCCGTAACCGCCGAGTCAGCGTCCCATCAGTCGTCTATCAGCATGGCCTGCTACAATCGGTGGCAGAACCCCTATGTGCCTACGGCATCCGTAATCACAGCCTGAGGAGAAATGCGCATGGCCCGACGGATTCTGGTTGTCATGGTGCTCATCACGATGTTGGCGTCGTTACTGGCCCTCCCGCGCCCAAGTAATGCCCAGCAGCAGGTGGCCGACACGTTCCCGCCCTATCAGGTACGCTACTTCCCCGAGACCCAACAGGCCGCAGTGAACTGGTTCCTCGAGACCTGGAAGAACACCCCGAATGCGCTCTTCGTACTCGGCTACCCGATCTCGGCCCCGTTCATCGAAGAGAGTTTCACCAATCCTGGGCAGTTTTACCGGGTTCAGTACTTCGAGCGGGCCGTACTCGAAGAGCACCCAAACAACTTTGGGCAGCAGGGCAACCGGTTCTACATTCAGGGTCGCCTGATGGGCCAGCAGTTGGCCCGCGGCCGCGAGAACGAGGCCCCCTTCCGGCGGGTTGGCAATCCTGGTGATGGAACCTGGTTTGCCGAGACCGGCCACACCCTGCGCAACAGTCCGGCCCCCTTCCGCGACTTCTGGCAGCGCAATGGTGGCCTCGAAGTCTTTGGTTTTCCGCTGAGCGAGCAGTTCCAGGAGGTCAACCAGGCTGACGGGCAGACCTACTGGGTGCAGTATTTCGAGCGCCAGCGTATGGAGTGGCACCCCAACCAGCCCGATCCGCGCTACCGCATTCTGCTGGGCCTGCTCGGCAACGAGTATCGAGCCAGGTTCCACCAGGGCAATGCGGCCTTCAATCCGCGTAGCGCAGCCGATTCGCTGCCCCGGCCCTTCGTCTACGGTTTCAATGCCCACCTCTATGGACAGGGCACGGCCTGGCAGGATCGCAATCGCGCCCTGACCCTGGCCCGCAATGCCGGGGCACCCTGGATCCGCCAGCAGGTGCGCTGGATGGACTTGCACGACCGCTCGGGGCAGATCTTCTGGGCCGAACTGGATGATATTGTCGCCGACGCGAATCGCCAGGGTGTGAGCCTGATGCTGAGCGTGGTGAGTGCGCCCGAGTGGGCCGGTGGGCCGGGCATGCCCCGCCGCGAGAACTTCCGCGACTTTGCGAACTTTATGGGCCAGATGGCCGCCCGTTATCGTGGCCGCGTCCAGGCTTACCAGATCTGGAACGAGCAGAACCGCGCCTGTGAAAACGGCGGTGACTGTGCGACTGCTGGTGGCATTGGTGGCCGGGTGGCGAGTGCCGACTATTTCGTTGACCTGCTTGAAGTTGCTTATGGGGCGATCAAGGCCAACGACCCGATGGCAATTGTGGTCAGTGGTGCTCCGGCCAGCACCGATACCAATCGGGTAGATATTGCGATTAGTGACCTGGAGTATATGCGCCAGATGGCGTCCAATCCCAAGTTCCGCCGCAGCGTGGACGCGATCGGACTGCACCCCGGTGGTCACTACAACCCGCCCGATAGCCGCTGGCCCCAGAACCCCGGTCCCGGCCCGAACTGGCGCACCAGCAACGAGTTCTACTTCCGCCGGATCGAGGATACGCGTGCCGTGCTGGTCAACAATGGGATGGCCGACCGCCAGATCTGGATCACCGAATTTGGTTGGGCTACGGCTAACAACACCCCCGGCTACGAGTATGGCAATAGCATCTCGCCCGAAACGCAGGCCGCCTGGATTGCCCGTTCGCTCGAAATTGGTCGCTACGATTGGGCACCCTGGGTGGGTGGCATGTTCGTCTGGAACCTGAACTTCGCCATCCCCTGGAACTACTACGGCAATCCGCTCCACGAACAGGCCGCCTTTGGCGTCCTCAATCCCGACTGGAGTCCGCGGCCTTCATTTAATGCCATCCAGAACTTCCCCAAGCGCTAGGTGGGTAGGGATTTGGGAGCGGCTGGCCCTCCCAAAAACCCTTTAGTAGCTACAAACAGCAAGATGCAGCCCCCGGAGTGGGCTGCATCTTGCTGTTTGATGCGTATCAGAGAGCTATCAGCCCCACATCTACTCACCATTTGCTGTTTGATGCGTATCAGAGAGCTATCAGCCCCACATCTACTCACCATAACAAGGGCACGCTTCAGATTTGTTATACTCTAAATAAGGATGCTGCATGACAGGCGTAGGGACGCAGTGCTGCGTCCGCGAACGTTGCGTGTGGCCTTGTAGTTCTTGGGCTAGACTTTCAGATGCTCATTGTTGATAAGGAGTGTGTTCGATGCAAACGATGACCCGCCAGTTTGGCGGTCTACTCGCGCTGGTGATGCTGGCGACCCTGCTTGCGGCCTGTGGCGGCGGCAGCGCCCAGCAGTCCCCAACGGCCCCGGTAGCACCAACGACCGCCCCCGCCCAGCCTGCGCCAACCACGGCTCCCAGCGACCCGAATCAACCCGCGCCGACAACCGCCCCCAGCAATCCGAATCAGCCCGTGCCACCTGCCGGGGTGGAACCCGACCCGAACCCGTTGCAGTTTGGGGTAGTGGTTCACCTGTACTATACCGATCGTGCCCGGGTGATGCAGTTGACCCAGAATGCGGGCTTCGATTGGGTGCGCCAGCAGATCTATTGGCGTGACATCGAAGACCCGGTCAATGGGATCTGGGCCTGGGACGAGATTGACCCGATTGTCGAAGCGGTCAATGCTTCGGGCCGCAAACTGCTGGTGAATGTGGTGCGCTCGCCTACACCCTACAGTGCCACCAACGGCCTGCCCGACGATCCGAATGATTTTGCCAATTTTATGGCGGTACTGGCCGAACGGTACAAGGGCCGTATTCACGCCTACGAGATCTGGAACGAGCCGAATCTGGCCCACGAGACCGGCGGTACGATCACGACGGCGGACGTTGGCCGTTATGTCGAAATGCTCAAGTTGGCCTCGACGCGCATTCGGGGGATTGACCCCGACGCCCTGATCCTCGCGGCAGCCTCGTCCTCCAGTGGCGTGACCAACCCTTCGATTGCGCTCTCCGACGAGGAGTTCTACCGGGCGATGTTCACCTACAACGGTGGCGAGGTGCGCAACTACTTCGACATCCAGGCGGTTCACCCCGGTGGCGCAGCGAACCCGCCCGATACGCTCTGGCCCGACAACCCGAGCTTCATTGTGGGGTGTCAGCCGGCTCCTGACCGCTGCTGGAATGACCATCCGACCCATTACTTCCGCCATATCGAAAATGTGCGGCGCTGGATGGAAGAGTACGGCATGGCCGATAAGCCCGTCTGGATCACTGAGTTTGGCTGGGCTACGCCCAACAATAGTCCCGGCTACGAGTTCGGCAACTTTGTTTCGCTCGACCAGCAGGCTGAGTATATCACTGGGGCGCTGCGCCGGGTCTACGAGCAGTACCCCTTCGTGACCAATACCTTCCTCTGGAATATGAACTTTGCGGTGACCAAAGCCGAAAACGGACTCGATCCCAATCACGAACAGGGCTCGTTCGGGATCCTCAACCCCGACTGGAGCCCGCGCCCATCCTTCCTGGCGGTGCAGAGCCTGATCGCCGAGGTGAAGCAGAAGCAGGGGCGTTAAATACGCTGCTCGCTTGGGCCTGTGCTAACCAGAGTTAGGCACGTCCCAGGTTTGGGTCTGGATTGGCGGCGCAGCCGCCAATCCAGACCTACCACCGAAGGCGGACATTGCAAGATACTGCTGGCGAATGGTGGCGGACACGGTGCGGATCGGTAGGGGCGACCCGGCGTGGTAATGGTGAAAGGTTAAGGAAGTTGTCCGTTGTCACATTTGGCATCAGGAAGCGGAAAAGCGAGCAATGCGCGACGAATCTGCTCGGCAGGTGGAGGAGCCTTC
>JBLWKA010000053.1:9215-35183 GCA_048381555.1 Oscillochloridaceae bacterium umkhey_bin13 | reverse complement strand
GGGTTGGTGATTCACCTGAAAGGGTACGCCTACGGGCCGGTTTGTGCAAACAAGCCTGCCCGTGTTTCTTGTCCTCCGTTACCCGAAAGCGGGTTGAGCGATTGGGCTGGGTAGTCTAAACGTCAATAATGGTAAAAGTCAGAAATTCTTCTTGTAGAGACGTATAAATATTAACGTTGCGGATGTATTTCGTACATCGTTCACTATTGTTTATTGCCGTTTATTTTGATCGTATTTCACTAGACACCCAACACCGCTATACACCTGACGCCGCTGGCGTGTCTCGTGATCTGGCGGTTTTTTATGTGTGCGGTCGCGTGTCGTCGCGCGTTGACCTCTATAGGAAGCTGCCAGTGCGCGACGATCCAGGCCACGACCTGCCGGGCTTCCGGGTGATCCGGGGTGCGGGCGCGCGAGGTCATCAGCTGGAGGTCGCCCCCGGTCTTGCGCACTTCGGCGCGGAGCGCGTCTTGAATCAGGGCTGGTGTCTCGCGTGCCAGCGTGAGCACCACCGGAACCAGGGGCTCGCGGTAGCGGCTCATGTACGAGGCGATCTCCCAGAGGGCGGTTGCCGCATCTTTGCCCGGCGGCGGGGTAATCGTATCGCTCACGATCAGCGCATCAAGCCGAAACGCGGGATTGCTGATCAACGCCGTGATCGACTCGGCATCACGGACAATCGTCAGTTGTTGTGAGCCGCCGAGCGCCTGTTCGAGCGCACTCAGCAGGCCAGGCACATCAGAGCCAACCAGAATCGCCATCAGGTGCTCCTTCGCGCAGGGGTGCGCCAGTCCAAATGGTGGCGTGGAGATTGCGCTGCTAGGCATCAGGGTGCGCCAGCGCCAACGCAATCACGGCCATGCGGATTGTGGATTGTGGATTGTGCTGCTGAGCATCAGGATGCGCCAGCGCCAACGCAATCACGGCCATGCGGATTGTGGATTGTGGATTGCGCTGCTGGGCATCAGGGTGCGCCAGCGTCAACGCAATCACGGCTATACGGGATCTTCAATAGGATGTGCGTGTGGGCTATGCTACAATGCGCACCGTGGGCTACAGGGTCTCCTGGGTCCCAGCCTCGGGTGCGGAAGGAGTGGCTACCGCGCGCGCCCGAGGCTTTTGCGTGCTTCCGTATCTGCGGGGTGCGCCGCGTGACCTCCTTCGTGGTATCAAGCGTCGAAACGCCCTCCTTCTCCTGACGTCTTTCGAGGCCTGCATTGCTCGCCATCAACGATCCAGCGAACGCCACTGGGTCATACAGCGCTGCACGTCCGGGACGGTACGGATGGCAGGGCTGAGCTCTCCAGCCATTGGTCGTAGCAGAAGCATAGCGAGCAGACGTGGGTCAGTGCCAGAGGCAATAACGATCAAAATACGATCAAACGTGCGATTACAGCACATGCCTGTCATTGAGCTGTCATGTGCGAAGTAGAACAAGTATGCGTTTCCTGCTATACTCAGAAGCCCTTCGGCTGCCCAGGCGTGGATGAGGAGGCGTACCTGCTCCCACCACGCATGACTGCTGCACCATGCCTGGCGATCTTGCACCGGAGGTACTGATGTCAGCACGATGCAAACTGGTGGATTGAGCCAAGCACCTCGTCAGCCTGCGTGGCACCCCTGGGTTGCCTGGGGGCTCGTCGCGTTCGCACTGCTCCGGGCAAGTCTTCCCCTTGCCTATCCTGCATGGCCCCCCACGCGCTTCCCGTGGATCGAGATCCTGACGGTGAGCGTCGGTTGGAGTGTGATCGGCCTGATCGTCAGCGTGGCGGTTCGGCTTCCGGCCCTGGATCGTGGGGTCTGGCTGAGGTGGGCGATGATCCTCGGCGTGTGGGTCAGCAGCCTCAGCCAGCACCTGCTGCTCACAGGCATACCGCTGCGCCACCCCCCGTTGGTGCAACTGACCAGTGCGAGCCTCACCAGCCTGCTCATCGTGGTGACCATGGCCACGCACATCGACCGTCACGAGTGGGTGCTCACCCGCGGGGTGCAAGCGGCGGTTGATCTGCTCGCGATCCTCTGCGGCATGACGCTGCTGAGCCTGGTCGTCACACCGCCCACGCTGGCGACCACCCTGGCGATCACGGCCCACGTGCCGATCAGCACCGTCGCGGCCGTGGTCATCGACCTGGCGCTCATCGTCCTGGTTGTCCTGCTGCTTATCCTGAGCCCACAGGCGCTGCGGGCGATTCTGGCGTTCCTCTGGCTGATGGTTGCCCTCCGCGTCCTCAGCCTGACCGGGCTACCGACCCTCGTAGGCGACGACCTTGGTTCCCTCGTGGAACCGCTGCGCGCCAGTTTGAGCGGGCCGGCAGTGCTCCGCTGGCTGGGCCACCGCCCGACGATGATCCCAACGGAGCAGCTCTTCAGCGCGACCGGATCGCCGTTGCCGCCACTCGTTGGCGGGCTGGCCCTGGCTGGTGGCATCCTTACGCCTGCAACGCAGCCTGCCCCGCTCCTCGGCCTCCTCGCTCTTGAAGCCACCCGAGCGACGCTTCAGGCGGTGCGGCGACAGCACCAGCTGCGCCGGTGGTGGCATGTGATTCAGACCGAGCGCCAGGCGCGTATGGCCGAGCGAGCTGCGGCGCAGGAGCAGCTCACCGCGCTCGCGCGGCTGGTGCACGACCAGGCCGCGCCGCTCAGTGGGCTGGACCGCATCTATCGCGAGATCGAGCGCGCGGGCATTCACGGGATGGCGCGGCGCATCGGTGACCACCTGGGCCTTTTGCTCAGCCTCGCCGGCCAGCTGCGAGTTGCGCTGAGCAATCGGCCCTTGACGAAACGACCGCCGGTTCGCGTCAACGTGCTGCCGATTATGCGCGCCGTGATTGACGCTGCCGCCGAGCGGGCCCAACTTGCGAAGGTTGACATCTTCTGGGTTATGAGCAGCGAAGGCGCAACCGTACTTGGCGATGCGGCCGCGCTCCGGCGCGTGCTCGACAACCTGGTTACCAACGCACTTGACGCGACCCGTGCGGGCGGTCAGGTCGCGATTGAGCTCTGGGATGACCAGCAGCATCCCGACTGGCTCACCATCAGCGTCCGCGATACGGGTGCGGGCCTGCCTGAAGCACCACCCCGCCCGACGGACCTCCGGCTCGGGCTGGGCCTGGGCATCGTCCATGACCTGACCACCATGATGGGGGGCGTCACCGGCGGCACCCGTGCGCCGGCGACGGGCAGTGTGTGCTGGATTCGCCTGCGCTATGCCCGCCCCGCACGCAATAACCCGATGACATAACACAAGGTTTCAGGTATCTGGTTTCAGATATCAGCCCAAGCGCAGAAGCACGCGCTGCGTGCGCCTGAACGGTACAGCAACCTGAGATATGCCTAAGAAGAACATGGAGTACATCTATGCCAACCGTTGTGCTTATTGACGACGATCCAGCCGCCCGTGCTGATGTGCGCGCCGCCATACCGCCGACATGGAACCTGCTCGAAGCCGAGGATGGCCTGAGCGGGGTGGATCTCGTGCGCCGACGCCACCGCGATCTGGACCTGGTCATCCTCGACCTGCACCTGCCCGACCTGGAGGGTGGCAGCGTCTACCTGCGCTTGCGGGAACTGCGCGCCGATCTCCCGATCGTGCCCTTCACCGCCTACCCCATCCCAGTGGCCGCCCTGGCGGCGATGGGCTGCCTCCCGCCGATCTACAAACCCATCGATCATCTGAGCCTCCAGCACCAGCTGGCCGCTGCGCTCCAGCAACCCATGCCCGCCCTCCGCAACGATGCGGTCGTCAACCTCGCACGCATCCAGAGCCACGAACTCGAACAGCTGCGCCGCCTGCAGCGCACGGCTCTGCACGTCATCATCTACGGCACCTCACCCGTGCTGCGGAGCGGCCTCAAGCAGCACCTGCGCGGCGTTGCCCAGCTCATGGAAGCCAGTCACCCCGCAGCGCTCCGCCTCGCCCTGGAGCAACTCCCGTGGACGGCGATCATTGCCGAGGTGAGCGCCGCAGGGGCAATACTGCCCCTCGCCCAGTCCTCCCAGGTGCCCGTGCTCCTGATCGCCTTTGACTCAGCGCAGGCCCGGATCGCCCCTCGAACGGGCGTTACGGCGGTGCTGCTCGCCCACGACCCGGCCCTCAGCGAGCGCCTGGCTGCAACCCTCAGCGCCATCGCCCTGGGCGAGCCGGCGCCACTCTTTCCGCCGCCGATCGTCACCGAGACCGATAGCCGGCCGGAAGTTCCGCCGGCCATCGTCGACCACTTCACCGCGCTCGAAATCTCACCCCGCGAGATCGACGTGATCTGGCTCAGCGCCCAGGGCCTCGACAACGAAGCGATCGCGCATGCGCTGGGCATCACCGAGACGACCGTCAACTCCCACTGGCGCAATATCGGCGCCCCTCGCGGCCTGACCCGCAAACAGGCCCGGAGCTGGGCGCGGGAGGAGGTGAGGCGGGTGAGGGGAGAAGGGTAACGTCAGCCTGCTGCATCTTTGGCTTGCCACGCTGCTAGCGTGTACGGGTGATCCGCGCCAAGCACAGCAGTGTACACAGAAAGCGCTCGGTTAAGATAGTCACCGCTGATCGCTTGTTCCCCAAGTGCAGCGCAGACCTGACCCATACGCAGCAGGCTGCGGGCGGTGTAGGGGTGGCGCTCGCCTAAACGGGCTTGGTGGCAATGCAGGGCCTGGGCGAGCAAAGGCCGGGCCGCGTCTAGTTGGCTTTGCTTCAGGTAGACCAGACCAAGATGCCCAAGCATATTGGCTGTAGCCGGATGCATGTCCCCAAACAGTCGCCGCCGGATCACTAGGGCTGCTTCGAGTGTATGGGCCGCCGCCGTGAACGCGCCCTGGGCCAATAAAATCAGGCCCAGCCGATTCAGGCCATGCGCGGTATGACGATGGGTTGGACCAAGCAAGCGCCGATGGATCTCCAGGGCTTGCTCAACCTGATGGCGAGCGGTTGCGCTATCACCCAGATCAAGCATCAGCATGCCCAGATTGCTGAGCGTGCAGGCCGTGATCGGGTGTTCGAGGCCGATGGCTTTGATCAGCAGAGCGAGGGTCGCTTGCAACTCGGCCTCGGCCTGAGCAAACTGACCCTGGTAGTGATAGATCCGACCCAGATGATTGCGCGTAACGCCAATAAAGCTATTGTACGGCCCATAAATCTGTTCACGGATCGCCAGGGCGCGCCGAAGTTCGACCAGGGCCAAACTATATTCGCCTCTGACGCGCCGCAGGTAGCCCAGATTGTTGATCGCCATGGCTTGGCGTGAACGATTCGGCTGGGCCTGGGCCTCCCAGATCGCAACAGCCTGTTTGGCATAAGGCAGAGCAGTCTCCCATTCGCCTAACGCATTGAGCAACAGTCCCAGATTGTTGTACAACTCAGCCGCAGCTGGACTATCGGCCCCCAGGTGTTGGATCCGAATCGCTAGGGCTGCTTCGTAGTGTTGATGGGCAGCGGAGTAATCAACCAGGGCATGGGCAATCTCGCCGCAGTGCAACATACTTGTCGCAGTTGCGAGATGATCGCGGCCCAGGTGGTGCAATCTGATGGCCAGGCCATGCTCGTGGTAGGGACGAGCACCTGGATATTCGCCCATCCATTCGAGCAACTCGCCCATATAGTGCAGATTCTCAGCACAGCATAAGGCGGTGGGGCCAAATAGCTGCTCACGGATCTGGTGCGAGCGCTGCAAGTAGCTCAGCGCTTCAGGATACACTTCGATCTCGCCCAGATGGCGGCTCAATTCGTAGCTCAGATCGGCGGCCAGCGCGTCATGACGCAAGAGCGCCTGGTCAGTTACGGCGCGCAGATGGACTTGTATCGCAAGGAGGCTCGGTTGATCGAGCAAGGCGTTGAGCGCTCGCATGTGGCTCAGGAGTGCGGTTTCGGTGGCCTGTTGGGCGGCGCTGGCTCCCGCCTCACTGCGTAGGCGGGCACAGACGAGGTGGTGCAGGCGCAATTGGCCATGTGCAGTTGCGCCGGGCAGCACCAGACCTAACGTTTCCAGGCGTTCCAGGGCCAACACGAGGGCCACGGCTGGCTCAGGCAGGGTTGTTGCCAGCAAGCTGAGTGGGATCGGTTCGCCGGGGGCTAACCAGGCTGCCCGTAGTACCAACGCATAGGCAGTCTGATCATCCGGATCGTGAGGCTTGAGTTGACCGAGACTCAGGGCAACGGTTTGACTAAACTGGTTCGGTTGATTATCTAGGCGCGGCGTGGTTTCGCCTACGGCACGAGTCTGGCTGAGGGCGGCCCGATACTGTCCTGGAGTAAGCAGACCCGCGCTACGAGCCAGGTGACTACCGGCCAGGTAAAGGGCCAGGGGCAGATCGTCGAGTTCGGCAGCCAGCGCGATCAGATCAGCTTCGTACAACTGGGTAAGGGGGCAGAGCTGGCGGAGCAGGGCCACACTCGCCTTGCGGCTGAGGCGGCCCAAAGGCAGGCTGATCAAACCGAGTTCGGCATCCGAGGTGGCACGGCGACTGGTCACCAGAATGTGGCAACCACCCTGTTGGGGGAGCCAGGTGCGCAGCAGGCTCGCGGTTTCGCAGTTATCGAAGATCAACAGGCGTGGCTGCGGCTGATCCCAGGCGGCCTGCACCAGGGCCACCTGTTCGTGCAGCGGCATGCGTTCGAACGTATGCCCGAGGCCCAGGCCCAGCCCACAGGCGGCCACAGCGGCGGGGATTGCCTCGGCATGGGCAAAACTTAGCCAGAAGATCCCGCCCGGGAAGCAGTTGCCATAGCGGTGGGCAAACTCGACCACCAGTTGGGTCTTGCCGATGCCACCGGGACCAGTCACGATCACCTGACCTCGGCGTGCAGGCAGGGGCATGGCTGGCACTTCAAACAAGCGAGCCAGGATCTGGAGTTCTCGCTCGCGCCCGACAAAGGCCGGATTGGGTGGGATGGGCAGCCATGAACCGGGCGGCAGTGGTCCAGGCAAGGGCAATTGCTGGCGATCGTGAGGATCTTGACGAGGGCTTGGGGGTGCCGCCAAGGGAGAGTCGACGGTATTTGTCGTGGTGATGCGCTGCCACTCATCGGTGGTCAGCGGTTCCCAGCCCCACTGCTCAACCAGGATCGCCCAGACCGCAGCCAATTGGTCTGGGTCACGGGCCAAGCCCAGCGTATCGGCCAGATAGCTGATAAAGCCAGGGCGCAATCGGCGGTGCGGCACACTTGCACCGCGCTCCCAGGCACTGGCCGACTCATAGGCGCGTGCGCCAGCCAGACCACAGACCCGTGCCATCTGGGCCAGCGTGACCCGTGCTTCGGTGCGCAGGCGAGCCAGCAAGACCAAACGGTGTGGATCAGCCATTGCGCGACTCCTTTGGCTGTCAACCAACAACCAAGGTCACCAAAGCGCTACCATCGATACGGGGTTTACGGGGTGACAGGTGCTTGCTTGATATGGAAGAATAGGCGCACCCTGGGGCGAAAACAACCTACATTTTAGCATCTCTGGGCGGTTTGTGGTTTGATGGGGGATGATCACCTGCATACCAAGGAGCTTGCCATGATCAAGCGGATGCCGCGCCCGGTGCTGATGTTGGTGTTTGGATTGGTCGTTTTGCTTGCCGGAGGGGGATTATGGCGTGTTCAGGCCAGTCCCGCCATCCAGGATGAGGGTGTTGGGCCAGCGGCAAGTATTCCCACCGTTGAGAGCGACCACCCCTACGAGAATAACACCGATAAGTTCTGGACGATCCCCAATACCGGTGGGGCCAACGCGGCGCGCATCCGCTTTAGCCGCATCGAGCTTGAAGAGGGGGTTGACCAGATCTTCATCTATGATGCGAATGACACCCTGATCCAGGAGATTAGCTCCAGCGCGCCCGATGGGCTCTGGAGCGACCCGGTGCCCGGTGCGTCGATCAAGGTAGCGCTCAAGAGCGACGGTTCGGGGCGCTTCTGGGGCTTCGCGATTGATCAGCTTGAGCCGATCAACTATCCGACCCTGCACTATAGCCCGCACCCCTACCCCAACAACGCCAAACTGGAGCGCACCTTCGTCAACGAGGCCGCCAACCCCGCAGGTACACGCGTGCGCTTCAACCGCATAGAGCTCGAAGACGGCGTAGACTACATCGTGATCTACGACCTCGACAACAACCCCTACCAGTGGATCACCGGCAGCCACCCCACCGGCCTGACCAGCAAGGCCGTGCCAGGTGCAGGGATCAAGGTGCAACTGATCAGCGACGGCTCGGGCCGCGCCTGGGGCTACAACCTGGTCGCGGTCGAGAACGGCACACCGATCGCGCCGGAGGATCCGCCGCAGCGGGGGCCAACCTTGGCGGAGTCGAATCACCCGTATCAAGATGCAGACTTCACAAAAGTCTGGACGATCACTAATCCTGATGCCCAGGCAAAGTCAACGAAAGTACACTTCAGCCGCATCCTGATGGGGCGGGACACGCTGCAGATTCTGGATGTCAACGATACTATCGTACAGAGCTTCGGCAACGATACCAATCTTACCAATATCTGGTCTGATCCAGTGCCAGGGCGTGTGGTGAAACTGAGGATCGTTGACTCCGGCTGCTGCCATTATGACTGGGGCTTCCGCGTTGATGATCTTGTGACCTCAGTACTGAACCCAGGTCTAGCACAATCTAATCATCCATATCAGGACGCTGACTTTAGTCGGGTTCTTACAATCACCAATCCAGACTCATCTGCGGCATCGACTAAAGTACACTTCAGCCGCATCTTGATGGGGCGCGATACGCTACAAATTCTGGATGTTAACGATACAATTATCCAGAGCTTTGGCAACGATACCAACCTTACCAACGTTTGGTCAGATTATGTGCCAGGACGTGTGGTAAAACTGCGGATTGTTGACTCCGGCTGCTGTCACTATGATTGGGGCTTCCGTGTTGATCGCCTTGTGAACTCGGTGCCGAACCCGGGTCTAGCCCAATCCAATCATCCGTATCAGGATGCGGATTTCACAAAAGTCTGGACGATTACGAACCCGAATGTAAATGCCAAAACAAGTCGCATTCACTTTAGCCGCATCCTGATGGGGCGGGATACACTGCAAGTTCTGGATATCAATGACACTGTCGTGCAGAGCTTTGGCAACGATACCAACCTCACCAACGTCTGGTCTGATCCGGTGCCAGGGCGCGTGGTGAAGTTAAAGATCGTAGACACGGGCTGTTGTCACTATAACTGGGGCTTCCGCGTCGACGCGATCGAACCCTCGTCGGCCAACCCGGTGCCACCGGCGGGGATCAACGGAATCTACGTGCAGATCAATGCGCCGGGCGACGTCTACCTGAACGGCAAAAAGCTCTTCCGGGCCACGGCGGCGGGCGAATACCGCATTGCACTGGCTGCCGCTGCCGACGTAGCGATCCGCGAAGCCAGTCCTGTCGGGGTGGCAGCGGGCTTGTATAGCCTCAGGATCGAGTACGCCACCTCGGAACAGACGATCGAGGTACGGGTCGGGGCGACCGGTGGGATCGAGATCACCTACCTGCCGCTGGTGCGGCGCTGAAAGGAATGATCATGCGCCACCGCCTGGCCATTGCCACAGGTATGGTTGTAGCCGTACTGGTGCTCGCTCTGCAGGCTTATGCCCAGACAACAACTGAACAGAGCGCGGCCTTTCTGCCGCTGGTCTTGCTCGACCCGAGTCCTACGCCCGCGCCGACGCCGACCCTGGTGCCGACGCCGCGCCCGGCGCCGACGCCACCGCCGGCCTTTTTCGGCGACTGTAACAGTACGCCGCGCTTCTCCGATGCGCCGAACTTTCCACTTCGCATCGCGATTCTGAACAAGTTTACCGAGGAAGTGGTGCTCCAAAACCTCTCTGATGAACTGATTGACCTGACCGAGTGGAAGCTCTGCTCGCTGACTAGTAACAAGCAGCACACGATTCCCCCAGGCACAATCATTCGCCCGCAGGGGAGTGTGATCATCCCGCGGAGCAGCGCGCCGGTATGGGATGACCAGCGGCGCGACGATGGGGCGTTGTACGACCCAGGCGGACGCTTGATTGCCTATTACATTGATGCGGGTCAGTAATCCATAGAGGTGCGGTTCAGCCGCCCTGTAAGTCAGCGCCGGTGCGGCGATGCGGAGGGAGACGTCGCGCCGGCATTGCATAACCAGCCGACCGACTCAGCCATACGAGGGGCTGGGAGGATCATGCCCTTTTAGATAACCTGGCTTTGCTCAGCCAGATGGTCTGGCGGCCCACTACAGCTTAGGAGACGATCATGCTTCACGCTACGCGCTGGCGGATCGCGGTTCATCTGGGCCTGCTGATTCTGCTGTTGCTGACACTGCTGCCAACGACCCCAACCCACGCCCAGGCTCCCAATACAACGACTTTACCGTGGCAGTCGATTGGTCCGTGGGGTGGCGCTGTACATACGGTGGCCTTCGCGCCAGATTATGCGCGCACGCAGACGATCTTCGCTGCTACCGCTGGAGGCATCTATCGTTCTAGCGATGCTGCGCGAACGTGGCTTTACATGGGCCTTGGGGATCGTGGGGCTGATTTTGAGTTTGGGGTCTCGTTTACTAATCTGGCTCTGGCACCAAATTTTGCTGCAGAACCGCTTATCATTGCGTCCGGCAATAGCAATACCTTCCGCTCGCCTGACGGCGGTGCCACCTGGGCGACGGTCGGCCAGGTGCTTAGCTTGGTCCATGTTGTCTTCTCGCCCAACTTTGCTACTGATCGCACCATTTTTGCTGCGGATGCTAATGGGAATGGCATCTATCGCTCCAATAATGATGGTGTAAGTTGGCAGCCGGTCAACAGTGGCCTGACCAGAGACGGGCGTAATGTCAACAGGCTAGCGATCTCACCCAACTACGCCGCTGATCAAACCGTGTTTGCCGCAACCTGGGGCGACGGAGTGTATCGTTCCACTGACGGTGGCGCAAGCTGGAGCAAGGTCAGTCAGGGGGTGACCGATCACTACCTCTCGTCGTTGGTTATCTCGCCTGCTTATGCGGCTGATCGCACGCTCTTCGCCAGCAGCAGCAGCGCGGTCTACCGCTCCACCGATGGCGGGACGAACTGGGCCCGGCTGAGTAGCGGCAGTGGGTTTAACCCGGCAGTTTATCTGGCAATCTCACCCAACTTCGCGGCCGATGCAACGATCTTTGCGACTGATCTGGAGGGCGGTGTGAGCCGCTCGCAAGATGGCGGCGTGACCTGGCAGGGCATAGGGCCACTAAGCCTAGGAAACTTAAATTCAGGCACCGGTTTCGTCTACCTTTCGCCGAATTTTAGTAACGACCAGACGGTGTTTGCTACCACAAACACGGCTGGCTACCGCAGTGCTATTTCGCGCAATGCCGGAACCAGTTGGGAGGATCTAGGTACCGGGTTAGCGGGGACAGAAATAAACGCTGTGGTTACGTTCGTAGACAGTACTAACCAGGAAGTGCTGCTGGCTGGCGCAGATGGCCTCTATCGCACGACTGATGGCGGCAAGATATGGCAGACGGTGCTGGGGATCTCGTTTATTGGCATTCGCGCGATCAGTGCCTCACCAGATGTTGCTGTTGACCAGACCATTTTTGCCGGGGGGCCTGCGCTCTACCGCTCTAACGATGCAGGCAGACAGTGGCGACGTGTAGAGAGTTTTCCTACGCTCCAGACGGCAGAGCCTGCTTCATTCGTGGGCGATACTATCGGTAACATTGTCGTATCACCGGCCTATGCTGCTGATCGGACGATTTTTGTAGCAACGAGTGCGCCGGGTGGGAATGGCAACGTCCTGCGCTCGACGAATGATGGCCTGAACTGGACCGCGATTACTACCGGCCTGCCGACCTCCGAGCGCTTCATCACCGATCTGGCGGTCTCGCCAACTTTTGCCAACGATAACCTCATGCTTGTTGGCGTGTGGGGCCATGGCATCTATCGTTCAACCAATCGCGGAACCAGTTGGGTGCGGGTGCGCGGCTTGCCTGATGGTTTTGTTGATGGTTCGGTTCGGACGCTCGTCTTTTCACCGAGTTTCGCCAATGATCGTACCGTATGGGCAAGTCTAGGCGAGCAACTCCTACGCTCAACCGACGCCGGCGTGACCTGGGCTAGCGTCGTGTCTGGGCCGAGTGGTGCCAGTGCGGTAGCCTTTTCGCCTCAGTATGCTAGCGACCGGACGATCTACCTGGGTACTTCCGGTCTGGTTGCTCCCACCGGCGCAATCTACCAATCAGTTGATGGCGGTCAGCGCTGGTCGCTCTATGCCCCTGAGTTGAACCGTGGGCGCATCCGGGCGCTCACCGTGTCTACTGCCGCACGTAGTCCCATGGCCGGAACAGCGAGCGGGCTCTATAGCGCCCGCTCACTCACCCCTCTCGAACTCACCGGCTTCCTTGTGGACGGCTACATTGAGCGCGACCAGTGCTACGACGTCATGGTTGCGCTGCGCAACAATACTGCTGCCCCGATCACGCGCAGTATCAGCATCGCCGAGCAAGCTACCTATTTTGATCAGGCCGGCCAGCCAGCCGCGCTGCCACAAGGGCGGGCTGATCGTTTCTTTGATTGTGATGCTGGTACGGCCCTCGCTGTAAATGGCACGATCAACCGTAGCCTGACCGTACCGGCCAATGCGACCGCGACCCTGCGCTTGCGCCTGCGCCACGACTGGGACTGGATCGAGCGGCGTACCGTGGCAAGCTCGATCTATAGCGTGCTCAGTGAGCGGATTAAGGCAGCCTTGCTGCGCATGGTGCTCAAAGAGTCAGATCTCAAGCTCGTGATTAAAAGCGCAAAGCTCTACGAGGATCTGGGCAAACTCTTCTACGAAGAGAGTGAGGTGCGACCACGGGCGCGCTACCGCTATGCCTTGCAGGTCGAGGGGCTCGCAACGCAACCACAGCGCGACGTAGAGGTGGTGGTCAACGAGTTTCAGCAGGGCTGGTACCGGGGCAGTTTTGCGGCTGCGGTGCATGCCAAGTTTAGCTGCTCGTTCTGGTACAACAAATTGTTCATGCCCGGCTGCGCGCTCGCTATTCTTACGTCCGAGTCGCTCTACCTGGCGGCTTACGGTGAAGTGGCGTTGCTGGCATTGCCTGCCAACGGGACAGGCTACCGCGAACTAGCTACGCCGCAGCCGCGTACCCTGGCTGTCCTGGGCGAACTCAGTACCCCTCAGCAGCGGGCCTACGTCGAGCAACACATCCAGGTAGAGGCGCTGCAACGGGCTGCTCTGGAGTCGCTGCGACGCGCCTCAGCAGCCACAGCGGCAGGCGATGGCCTCTGGGCGCTACGCCAGCGTCAGCATGCGCGCCGGCTGTTGGAACAGGCCGCCGCGCAGCTTGGCGCGGCCAGCCGCCAGGCAGAGTTGCTCATCGCCGGGCTGACTCCACCAACGGCGCAAGCGATCAGTGACTACCAGGCGGCCCTCCAACGCGACGGGTTCGACGCGACGACGCGCACGCTCTTCAGTGATGTCGGCGTCGCAACTGCCGACCAGGAGGCGCTGCGGGCCGAGTTGTTGGCCCTGGCCCCCGCAGACTGGCCCGAGCTCGCAGACCTGCCGGCGGCGCTCACAACCTACGAGCGTACCCTAGCCGAGCTCGCACGCGCAGCGGTGCCGACGCTCTACCTGCCGTTGGTGCGACGCTAGAACACCGGGGGCGAAGCCCCCTGATTGCTCTTTCTGCTGCGGTGCGGCTTCGTCGCACCGCAGCAGAAAAAACTGTTGAGTGAGGCCAGAAGCTATGCCTGAACAAACCAACTATGCGCGCCACTGGTGGCTGTTGGCAACCATGATCCTCGTAATCTCATCGGTCGGCTGGAGTGCTGCGCCCGCGCCGCCGCCGGTGCAGGCCGAGACAACGGCCAACTCCGGTGCCGGGCTGAGCTACAGCGCAGACGGGCGGCGCTACCGCTTTGAGGCGGCTGCGCCGGGCGCAGCAGTGACGCCTCAGAAGCTTGGCCAGGCCGCTCCGCGTGGCAGCATCCCTGGGCCGGGCGATACGGCCTTTTGGATCGAGCAGGAGCCGCTGGTCTGGGGCGATTGGGAGCCAGAGCCGCAGGTCTGGCGGATCATGCAAGGCAAGCGCGACGGCAGCGGTGGTCAGACGGTGCTGACCAGTGCAACGTTCTATGCGACCCAGGTTCAGTCATCGCTGCCGCTGAATAGCGCCCCGATGAGGCTAGTGCTGAGTGCTGACGCGCAAAAGCTCTACTTCGGTCCTTGTCGCCGCACGATCATCCACCTCTACTGTGATGCGTATACCCTACAGCTGCAGAATGGGCAGATCAGCGCACAGGGTACGGGCGTGTGGGGTGACTTTACCATCGCGCCTGATGGGCAGCGCGTGTTTCATACCTGGAAAGGCTATTGTGACCAGGGTGGAACCTATTACCACACCTATCTCTCTAGTCCGACAGGAACGATCACGCTGGGCACCGGCATGCCCGGCGCGATCGTCTGGCTGCCCGATGGGCGCCTGCTCTTCAGCATGGTTGATGCCTGGACGTGCGACAACCAGACTGAGACCAACCGCATCCGCCTGGCGGCGGCCGACGGCAGCTTCATCCGTGATGTCGCGCTCGAGGTCTTGCCAAACGATCTACTGGTCTCGCCGGACGAGCAGACGATCGCCTACACGACTGACGTGCGTAACGCCAACTTTGAACTGCTTGGCAAAGAGCTCTGGCTGATCGGCATGGACGGCACTGGTCAGCGCAAGCTGGCTGATCTGCCGGCTGATGCGAGCGATCTGCGCTGGGAATTCTGTCTGGCAGGCCGCGCAAATATGGACATGCGCGGTGCGCGGGGAACCGAAACCTTCGCAGCCACCAATCCCTGGCCCGGCTTGCATGCAGATGGCCTGACCTGTACCTTCGAGATCCCCGTGGCGCGTTTCTTTGGGGGCACCCTGCCCGGTGCCGCAACGCGCCCGGAAGCCATCGCGGCAAGCAATGGAGTGCGCCTGCGTTTTGCCGCACGCAGCAGCCGGCCAGTCGTGGCCCAGATCTACCTCAACAATACGCTGATTGGCGCAGGGGCGATTGGCCCTACTGTGCCGGCTGGATGCTATGGCATCGATCTCACCCCCCAACTCCGCCAGGATCCCAACCTGCTGCGTGTTGCTCCGGCCCCCGGCTTCATTCGTGCGAATGACCAGCCCGATGGCCGGATCGTCGCAGTGGAGCCACCGCAAACCACACCTAATCAGCTCAGCATTGTCGGGCCGGACGATCTGGTGGTCGAATGGGCCGAGCTTGATGTCTACGGCGCCATGAAGCCCATCATCTTTGTGCATGGCTGGACCGGCGACGAAACGACGTTCCGCGAGTTTGCCGACTGGGCCGATAGGGTGCCCCACACGACCCAGAATGGCCAGCGCATACCTTACTATGCTGACGACATCCCGCATTTCCCGGTCGAGGCGCTGTTCTTTGACCTTGGTATTCGCGATTTTGCCACGACAGTCGCCCGGCTCAAAGAGTATGTGCGCTTGACAAAGATCGCCTTCGGCTCCAGCCAGGTCAATCTTGTCGGGCATAGTCGGGGCGGCGTCGTGATCAGGCTCGCCTTTAATGACCCTAAGTTTGCCAATCACGTCGCCAATGTCATTACCATCTCGTCGCCCCACCATGGCACTGATGCTATGTGGTTTGCCTCGGCCAAATGCATATTTGATCTCAACCCCGCGAAGCAATACCTTTGCAATCAGGCAGCCATGGCCCTCACCACTTCGGCCATGCGCGCAACGAACTACGGTGACAATTGCCGTCGGCAATTTCCTCTGGCAGGACCCTGGATTGATTGCCAGAAGACGTTTACCAACCAGGAGCAAGCCGCGCGCACGCTGTCGTTTGCCGCGTTGAGTGGATCATCAGATCGCATATATCTGGATATTGAGCCTTACAATGCTACATTGCCATGGCGTAATTCATGTGAGCGGCAACCAACTGCTGATGGCACCTATCTGGATCGACCTAAGTATTGGCTTAGTCATACTCAAACCAACAGCGATATCGGTGTCTACATAGACACCATCGAACTGCTCCGTGATGGCAGCGACCGGGTGCTGCCCTGGACGCCCTATGCCTGTCCTGGTACGGCAAGTGCGTTGCGTGGCACTGCTATGCCTGAGGTAGCTCAGGCGAGCGTGTCGCCGGACTTCAGGCCTGTCGAACAGATCAGTGGCGAACTCGTCGCCGCAGCCACAACTGAAGCAGACCTACGCTTGAGCAGTGGCGAGGATCTCCAGATCATCCTCTATGCCACCAACCCACTGAGCCTCAGCCTGCGTAATCCGCAGGGTACGATCATCACGCCAGCGCCGCAGGGTAGTGTCAGTGCAGACGAGCCCGGGATACGCATCTACGCGCTTCCCGCTGTCGAGGGGGGTACCTGGCAACTCAGGCTCACCAACGAAGGATCAGCTACCGTTGACTACAGCCTGGCCGTTGAAACACGCTCACCGCTTGCCCTAGAGGCTGTCGCCGAACGCCCAGTCGTCACTCCCGGTACGCCTGTAACGCTCCACGCTCGCCTGATTGATGGGCAGCGTGTCCTCAGTTCAGGCGTGATCATGCAGGTGAGCATTGAGCCGGACGGGCCACAGTTCACCATGCGTGATGATGGTCAGGCAGGTGATCTCGTGGCGAATGATGGCCAGTTTGCCGTTACGCTGCCCGGGTTCGCCGAGGCACGCTATCATAGCCTGAGCGTCAGCGCAAGCTGGCCGGAAGGTCAGCGCAAAGAGATTGTAGTGGTTGCAGCTGCGGCCGATCTGGTCACATTTGATAGCCTGGGCGAGGCGTACGCTGCTGAACCTGATCGTGCCGGGCGCTGGCAAAGTCTGATCGTCCCTGTCAGGGTCACCGCTCCAATGAGTGGCACGGTGCGGCTGCGCGGCGCGTTGCGCACGAGCGATGGCACGCTGATCGGGCAGACCGAACATGCGGTACAGCTCACTGCTGGCAATCAAGAGGTACTGCTACGTTTTGAGGGCCGCCAGATTCACGCCTCGGGGTACAGTGGGTATCTCCAAGTAAGCGATCATTGCCGAGGTAAGCGCGGCCGAAGCGCTTGCGCCCCTCGCGCAGCCCTACCAGGTACCCGTGCTGCTGATCGCGTTTGACCCGGCGCAGGCCCGGCTCGCCCCCCGGACGGGCGTCACCGCCGTGCTGCACGCCCACGACCCGGCGCTGAGCGAGCGCATCACCGCGACGCTCAGCGCCCTCGCCCTGGGTGAACCCGTGCCCATCTTCCCACCGCCCCTCGTCACCACCGACCACGATCGCCCAACCATTCCCCCACGTATCAGCGATCACTTCACGGCACTCGGCATCTCCCCCCGCGAGCTCGACGTCATCTGGCTCAGCGCCCAGGGCCTGGACAACGACGCGATTGCGCGCGTCCTCGGCATCACCCTCACGACCGTCAACTCCCACTGGCGCAACATCGGGACGGCCCGCAGCCTGACCCGCAAGGAGGCCCGCATGTGGGCACGACAGGAGGTGCAGCGGGCGTGGGAGGGTGGCTCCTAGCGGAGCCCCAGCCGCGACAGCCGGGCGCACGCTGCGGTGCTGTAAGAGTCGTCCAGCGTGTCCACCTTGCACCTTGCCAAACACCCCCAGATGTACCTATTCGGGGGTGTTTTGGCGCAGGTAAAAACCCCGGTATACCTCATCGGGACGCCGGATACGAGGGATGGGTACAGCTTGCAGCAACGCAAGGTCGTCTGATCGCGCCCAAACGTATCGGATCAGCGGGTTGAGGCGGAAATTCGGCACGTTCGAGCGGCGGTCAGCATCTCCTCCAAACCCCGGCGCACGAAGATTCGACCCCGCAGATCGACGATCGGGGCAGTATTCCCGCCAATCAGGGTTTCCTGCTGGATCAGGGCGCACGAGGTTCGGTCTCGTCGATCGACGATACGAGGAGCGCAAGCCTTCGTCTGTCCAGCTTACGCCGGCTGCTCGACCTCAGTCAGCTCACGCCGAAGGCCAAGGACGGTGTAAATGCGCTCCAACCGAACCTGCTTCTGTCCACGCAACCCGCCACAGAGCGCGATCCGATTGGGTGACCAGCCACGCACGAGGTGTAAATGCTTTATCTGCTCATCGCTGAGCGTACCACCGGTTGCCAGCACCGCATCGATCGCGGCGTCGCTCTCCATGGCGGTACGGCTGCTCATCGCGTCGTACTGAGCGGTACCAGTTTCGTACTCCGTACCAAGCGTACCTTGATGGGCCACCGCAGCAGCACATTCCACTTCCGCCAAAGCCGGAGGTACGGGTTCCAAACTGGTACGCACGGGCAGTACATCAGCCAAAAGGGTTGACAACATCGCTTCCGTCGGCGCAGCAGTGAGCAGCGCTCTGGACAGCCGTGCGATTGCTGCTTTCCGCTCCTCGATGTTCAGATAGGGAATGCTCACCGAGGCCACGTCGCGGTAGAAGCGCACGGTGAACTGGCCGCGCTCGGCGAGTTCTGCGGGTGGAATGCCACCGCGATCCCTGATCTCGGCGGTGCTCATCCCCAGGTTGGGCTTGTCGGCATCGCGGCTCACCTGACCACCGGCGACGGCCAGGCCGATCTGTCGGCGCCAGCCCGTCTCCCAGTTTGAGGCGTCCTGCATCAGGATGCAGTAGCGGATGCCGCCTGCCAGGGCCGAAGAAAGCTCGCGTGTCAGCCAGTGCTCAAGTTCGCGGCCCAGCACCTTCTCCAGCAGCGACAGCTCGTTGATCACGACCCAGACCAGCGGTGGGCGACTCTGGGGCGGCAATTCTTCCCACTTCGTCACCCCGTGCTGCTCCAGCAGGCGCATGCGCTCGGTTCGCAGCGATTCCAGGGCGGTGATTGCGCCGGGGATCTCCTCCTCGCGGGTGATCGGCTCGCGCCAGTTGTGCGCCAGCCCGCGCCAGAGCGCCCCATCTGGCCCCTTGCCGTCAATGCAGAAGATCCGCAGCTGCGCTGGCGTCGTGCGGTAGAGTAGCGTGGTCGTAACCAGGAACTCCCAGATGTTCTTGCCCCAGCGGGTCATGCCCGTGACCTGCACATTGCCCACGAAGTAGTCGCTGTCGCCGTGCAGGCTGCCGGTTACGAGGTCGGCCACGCCGTCCGAGTTCTGCCAGCCGATCGGGATCGCGTAGAGATCATCACCGTGATAGTCTCGCACGGCCTGCAACGTTGGCCCAAAGCCTGCCGGTGGGGTACGCAACGGCTGTGGGTGCTGAAGCAACTTTTCGTAGGCCTGACGCTGGACGGTATCGAGCGTTTCGATGCGGTGCTGATAGTCCTGGGGCAGCTGTGCGGCCCGCTCCTCAGCCTGCCTGGCTCGCCGGCGCAGCTTGAGCACCTCGTAGATCGGCCAGGCGACCACGAGCAGTGCGAAGCCGAGCCATTGGAAGAGGGCAAGGGCTTCAAGCAGGTCTGGCTGCATCGCGATACCTCCTCAGGGCGCAATCTTCTGCCACTCCTCGGCCGGCACGAGCCGCGAGAGGTGGCCGACATTGGTGGTTGCGATCACCACGTCGTGGCCAATACCAATCAGCAAGGCGGCCTGGGCTGCGAGAACCACATCACCGTCAAGGGCCACGTCCGGCGCCGTAGGCTTACCCTCGTGACGCAGCTGCGCCCAGTAAACCGCTGCCTGCAGCATGGTCGCCGTGGTCAGCGCCACATACCCAAAATCGGCTTTGAGTTGGTTGAGCCGTTCAACGCCACGCACTTTGCGTGCCCGCAGCAACTCGCGGCGTACTTCGTAGTCGGCGATCTCGGCGATATGGATGTGTGCTCCGGCATTGGTCACCGCAACCGCCCACTGACGGCACGCCAGGCTCGCCGGGGTCGGGCGTGGCTGAGACAACAGCCCGAGCGGGCCAGCATCGAGGAGGATGATCCGGCTCATGGCTGTGTATCGAGATCAGAAAACAGTTGCCGATACCCGGCGCGCGGCGTATCAAGCGCGCGCAGCACATCCTCCCAGGAGCCCTCACCCTCCTCGTCCTCGTCGGTGCCATCGGCTGCATTCCACGCCTCCAGGAGCCGAACGGCATCCGCAGCCGTGCCTTGCGGCGGTACCAGCATGTCGCGTTCCGTCATCTGGCTCAGCAGTGCCTGTACGTCTGGTGCGATGACAACTGTTGTCGGCGGTTGCGCACCAGTCAGCCGCTCCGCCAGGAATTGCGCGACAAGCTCCTGCTCGGCTTGCCCCCGCTGGAGGGCTTCAGCGCGCAGCAATGCATAGACATCCGGGGCTAGCTCTATGGTCAAGGTTGTCATCGGGACCTCCTGGTGCGTCTATAGCTGCGGGTACGATCCGGAATGCGGCCTCTTGCAGTCCGGATCGGGCGGCCCCCGCTGGCGTGCGTTTCACGCGCAGCACCACGGGTAAGGAGCAGATCGATAAAGACATCGGCCTCAATCTCGCGGTCGCCATGCGCCATCCGCTCGATATGCCCCTCGATCAGCGCCTCAAACTCGGCCTCGCTCAGATCAGAAAGACGCCGTTCGCGCATCGTGGACCTCACGACAAACCATGCTAGTGTGGGCACCCGTCATGCCGTCCGCTCTTGCCAGGTCTCGACCATGCCCCGATAGAATTTGCGCAGCAGTCGCTCGGAGCCGAGCGCAAAAGCAAAGGTAATGGCTAACAACAGCAGCACGTTGGGCCACCATGCCGGCACGGCCGTATTCCTCACCAGCGCGGCCAGAATCTGCCCCCAGTCTAGCACGTTCTGAGGGGTCTTGCCAACCAGCACTGGGAACCATTTTTCCGCCAACGGAAGCAGTCCGACCAGGGTTGTGCCGGCGTCGACGAGCACACAGCCGACGAGAAGCAGCAGGTACCACGGGTCGCGCCAGCGGTGCCAGAGATAGAGCTCGGCGCGGGAGAGGAGCAGGTGGAAGATGAAGCCGAGCAGGCCAGTCAGCGGGGTGAGCCCCACCGGCGCGGTAACGCCGAGCACAGTGAAGATGGCATTGCTCAGCCAGACGCCCAGGCCAAGCAGAAAGAAAAACACCTCGCCGATCATCCGGTCGCGCCAGGTGTCATGGTCGCGCCGGCGTGGTCGCGCTGACGCACGGCCTGCCGCGCTCCCTCTTGCGGTGGGCGCAGGCCGCGTTGGCTCAGGATCGCTCGGCGCCGGGCGCTCCTCGGCCGCAGAGGCAGGCGATGGTGTCGATACAAGCGGCTCCGTCGAGGGGAGCCGTGGACGGCGGCGCAGGGTCAGGGGCATAGTCGTCTCCTTCTACGCGTCAAAGTCGCCCAACTGGGCGGCCGCCGCCTCAAGTTGGCGTTTCGCGGCCAGCAGCTCGCGCGGGTCTGGGAGCTCGCTTGGGAGTATCGGCGTCACTCCAGCGCTCTCGCTGATGCTGAGCCGACCGGTGCTCAAGAGAAAGCCGAGCAGCGCCCACTCGCCGAGCATGCGCGCCGCCGGGCTGTGCCGGCCGGTCTGCTTCACGGCGGCCAGCACCTCGCGCAGTTCGCCGAACCGCAGGTCGTCGGCGGGCACGCTGGCGTAGTAGCGATCAGGGAAATCCGCTTTCATCATCGTCGGCTCCAATGGTACAAAGATGTGTCATTCAGGCAGCGCGAGCCAGATGTCGCGACAATGCGGCCTGGCCCGCGCGCTCGATATCTGCCGTTCCAATGCGGAAGAGTATCGCTCATCGCTCCGCAGGCGAATGGCGCACCGATGGGTCATTCAGCCTGGAATAGGTCGTACGCCCAGCTAAAATCCCACTGAACTCCGTGATGATGCTGAACCTCGTGTGGTATCATGGGCGAGCCTGCTAGCGGTGAACGCTTTGCAAACGAACTGACGAGGCGGCATATGACTGGCGATGAACTCCAGATGCGCGCATTGCACGACCGCGCAACGCGTGGCAAGACCCTTACCGCTGATGAGCAAGCCCAGCTCGAGGCCTGGTATGCCATGCAGGATGCTGCCGAGACGGTGCTGCTTGGCGACCTGAGCGCGCCCGATGACCTGCGCGACCTCCAGGCGGGGGTGGAGCAGGCGATCACGCACATTCTCGCCACGAGCCGCCGAATTCGGGAACTCGACGTCCAGAATACCGGCCTGCGCTTCGAGATCGCCGAGCTCCAGCAGCGCCTCCACCGTCTACCCTCTTCCCACGCGGCATGACGATTTCGCCTCATCTCCGCCTTGCGGTGCGTACCCGCGCAGCATTCGCCTGCGAGTACTGTGGCGTCACCGAAGCGGATACTGGTGGCGAACTGACGATCGACCACTTTCGCCCGCGTGCGTACGACGGTTCGAATGATCCGGATAACCTGCTGTACTGTTGCCATAGCTGTAATACCTTCAAGGCCGATTACTGGCCGCTCCCTGGTGAACCGACCCTTTGGAACCCGCGTGAGTCGCCCGTTGCGGCCCACTTGCTCCTGCTTGCCGATGGCACGCTGCATCCCCGCACCGATCAAGGCAGCTTCACCCTGCGTAGGCTGCGGCTCAATCGCTCACCGCTGGTCGCCTATCGTCAGCGGCGGATAGCGCAGACCGAGCGGGAGCGTCTGCTTGATCGTTACCGTGAACTGGTAACGGCGCTTGATCAACTCACCTCCCAGCAGGCAGCGCTGCTACACGAGCAACACGAGTTGCTCCAGCTTCAGCGTGAATTGCTCCAGCTGCTGCTTGCGCATACCGATCCCCCTGCCGAGTCATAATCATCACATCGCGCGTATCTCCTTGAGGCGAGCGCAGGCTGCAGCAGGACACCGTTTGCATCAGCCCGCACCCGCCACGCTCCCGAGCCAGCGTGCTAACGTGAGTCATTCCGCCTGTAGGCGGTATTTCGCCAGGCGTTCGATGCCGTCAGCGACCCGCGTGACCGGCTGCTCCAGTAATGTCACCGGGGTGAGCGGGGTGAGCATCGCGCTGATTGCCGGTGCCATCACTTGGCCCCCACCACCGCAGAGCAGCACCTCGCCCTGGGCCAGCGTGCGCTCCCAGCGCGGCAGCACCTGGGCCAGAATCGCGTTCGCCGTGTCACTGAGCGCGGTCTGGATCTCGGCCCGTACGTCGCACGGTTCGCCGGCAACATAGACCATCGTCTCGCCCTGGCGAAGCATGCGCAGCACCTGGCCCGCGTCGAGTTGGCGCAGGCTGGGGAAGCGCCGCTGCATGAGCGTCCGCGCCGTCTCAGCGGCATTCTGCACGCCCAGGCGCACGCCGCCCTCACTGCCGGGGAGCAGGTCAAGTCCGGTGCGTCCGGTGAAGTCGGTTGTGCCGCCGCCAATGTCGAGCGCATAACGCTGGCGGAGCAGCGTGCCGTTGGTGTGGATGCGCCCATTGGGGCTGAAGAGCAGGGTGGCAATCGCGCCAATCGGCTGCGGAATGAACGAGGTGCGCGAGATGGTGATGGTGTAGGTGGTTCCACCCCAGCAGAGCACGTGCGGGATGGGCGGGTTGCTCTTCTCGGCCTTGCCCGTCAGCCGCTGGCGCAGCGTCTCGCGGACCTGGGGATTGGTGTCGTCCTCCACCGGCAGTCCGCCGGCGAAGGCGATCTCGACACTGGTGATCCCGGCCGGCAGGCTGGCGATGATCGCGTAGAGGTGCAACAGCAGAGAGGCGGGCGAATGGACGCGCAGCTCGGCGCTGCCGATCACCGCTACGTCGGTGACGCCGGCGCGCTGGGCGTCGCGGCCAACCAGGTAGGGCGCATGCGGCTCGATGCCGGCCGGGCCACTCAAGTAGACCAGCGGGCGCACCGGGGCGTCGTTGGTGAAGCTGTAGCCAGTGCGGCCGCTGAGCATGCGCACCAGCGACGGCTCGATCTCCCAGGTGCCGCCCTGGCGGCGGAACTTCGTATTGACGTTGCCGATATCGGCGGCGATCAGGGTGGGATAGGCAGTCATTGCGATCTCCTTGTACGCTTCGGCGCCTTGTATTGCCGGCTGCGCTATAATTGAGCTGGAGGTGATTCGTATGGGCGAGCAAGACATCCTTCAGACGCATCGCGACGCGATTACCAGGATTGCCAGCCGGCACGGTGTCATCCGTGTGCGCATCTTTGGCTCGGTCGCACGTGGCGAGGCAACCCCAGAGAGTGATCTCGACCTGTTGGTCGAGACTGGCCCGGAGACCAGCGCCTGGTTCCCGGCGGGGCTGATTCTCGACCTTGAGCAACTCCTCGGTCGGCGGGTCGAGATCGTGACCGAGCGAGCACTGAACCCGGCCATCCGCGAGCGGGTGCTCCAGGAAGCGCGCGCGCTATGAGAGACGATTCGGTCTACCTGCGCCATATCCTGGAGTCCATCAGCCGCATCGAACGCCATGTGTCGGGCGGTCGTGACGCATTTTTCGCTTCGGATGTGCTGCAGGACGCGACGATGCGTAACTTGCAGACCCTGTCCGAAGCGACCCAGCGTCTGTCCGAGGCGGCGAAGGCGACTCAGCCCCAGATCCCCTGGCCGCAGATTGCCGCATTCCGCAATGTGCTGGTGCACAACTACCTGGGCATCGATCTGGAGCAAATCTGGACGGTGATTCATCGTGACATTCCTCCCCTGAAGCAGGCGGTGAGCGATATCCTGGCCATACAGCCGTAGGTGTGTGCTGGGTCAGTCCAGTTGCGCCGCAACCAAATAGCCCGGTTGCGGCGCAGCGATTCATGCGGGACGCGGCTGGGGCGCTGAACGCCGATAGTCCTCAGCGGCGACCCGCAGGATCTCCCCGCCGAACGCCATCTGGTACATCCGCGAGACGATCCGGCCGTCCAGAGTGTCAAGTGCGCGATTACTCGTGATCACCGTGGGCAGGTTCGCGTTGCAACGGTGGTTGAGGATCTGGTAGAGCTTCTCGCGCGACCAGCCCGTGGCACTCTCAGTGCCCAGGTCATCGAGGATGAGCAACCCGACGGATCGCACTTGCTCGAAGCGCTCGTCATAGCCCACCTCGCTGGTCGGTCCGAAGGTGGCGCGTAGGTGATCCAGCAGATCCGGCACAACGGTGAAGAGGGCCGGCTCGCCGCGATCCAACGCCTGGTTCGCTACTGCCGCCGCCAGATGCGTCTTACCTGCCCCACATGAGCCGAAGAGCAGGAGCCAGCCTTGCGGCTGCTGTGCGAAGGCATGGGCACGCAGGAACGCTTTACGTACCCCGGGCATGTCCGGATCGAACGCGGTAAAGGTCCGGTCGCGGAATGCAGCCAGGTTACTCATCTGCTCCAGATTCACCTGCCGCTGCTGCTGCTGGTCAGCCTGTTTGCATGAACACGGGGTGAGCTCGGCGAAGCGCGGGTGGCCGTAGGGCACATCCGCGACGAGGAAGCCCGCGCCACGACAGGTTGGGCAAACACCCTCGGCAAGCGGCGGAAGCTCCGGCCGCACATACGTGACGCCGCCAAGGCTAATTGTTCCAAGGCGTCGCCAGCGGTCAGTGGTTGTCATACCCCACCTCCCGCGCAGGCCACGGCGCGACGCTCGTGCAGGTTCGTTAACGCCTGTGCCGGCGCAAGCCCTTCCTCCATATCCAGCGCCAGATATTGGATTTCGATGTCATTGGCGTCTGGCGGAGCGATTGCCAGCGCCTGGGCCTTCGCACTCGTCGCGCGGTGGTTGATTGCCTGCGATGCTGCGGGATCGAGCGTTGTGCCACGCGGCGGCTCGACTCGCCAGGTCGTCACGATCGCGCCGATACCCTGGCCGAGCCCGCGCCGACGCTCGAGATCGGCCTGCACCGTGCCGCGATCGAGATCGCGGAACTCGCGCGCTGCCCGCGTGCTGAACCCCTCGCGGAGCAGATAGCGCTCAGTGGCCGTCAGCCCACCTCCATCACCACCGGCCTGTGCACCGGTCGCTGCGGGTGGTGGTGTGGGATCTTCATGGATCTCATTCTGATAGATCTCACTATAAGGGGCCTGATTCTGCCGCATCAGGACACCCTCGGCGAGCCCTTGATGCGACCGTAGAGTCGCGGGGGGCGCGGGTCCCGCGGGGCCCCGCGCCGCCCGCGCGGGGGGGGTCGCCCCGGCCCGGCGGGCGTTCGGCCCCCCAGACCTCGCTCGGGCGCG
>JBLWKA010000053.1:0-9205 GCA_048381555.1 Oscillochloridaceae bacterium umkhey_bin13 | reverse complement strand
AGTCTCATCGCGCCCACTATCCGCCCCCTCCACCCCCCCCAGCAGCACCCCCCGCGCCACCCCTGCCCCCCCCCGCCCAGCCGCCCGAAACGACCCCCCGGTCGCACCGTGCGATCCGAGAGTCGTATCGAGCGACTCTGACGTCGTATTGAGCGACACCAAGATCGGATCGTGCGACTCTGCCGTCGCATCGGTCGCCGAGCTGGCTGGCACATGCGATTGTGCGGTCGCATCTTCCGACTCTGCGGTCGTATCGTTATCGCCTCCATGCGACCCTGGTGTCGTATCGGCGGCAGTTGCCTCGCTCGGTTCCGCATCCTGATGCGATCCTGGGATCGATCCATGCGACTCTGGTGTCGCATCGCTGGACAACGACGGCGCCAGGTTAAGCAGCGCCTGTACCTCGGCCAGGGTCGCCTTGCCGGAATTGAGCAGGGTGCGTAACTCGGTGAGAACTGCCGTATCGGGGGCGCTGCGGGCGCTGGTGCGCAGATGATAGCGCCGGGTCGTCTCTTCACGGCGCACCCAGACCAACCATCCAGCGTGCTCAAGCTCGGTCAGCCAGCGCTCGATACTGCGGCGGGTGGCCGGCTGCCAAACGGGGTTCGGGGGTGCCTTATTGGTCGCGTGGGAACCCATCAACTCCTGGAGTACCTCCATCGTCGGGGGTTCGCGGAGGAACCAGAGCCGATGGAGTACACACCAGAGTCAAAAAGCGGGATGGCTCACATGCCGGTCAATCACCAGGACGTGCGACGCCGGGACGAAGAGCTCGTCACCGCCGAGGCGGGGCAGCCCTGGGGGCGCGGGGGAAGCACCCTGCGCTGGGTGCGTTGGATCACAAACACGCATAAGAAACCTCTATGTGCGGCCGCGTCATCGTGAGGATGGCGCAGCAAAGCATGCCTTTGATCGCGGTCGTTTTCGGGCAATGACCCGCTTGCACCGTGCCAGGAGCAGGTGGTATAATCGGGTCAGCGATAGGTTTTTTGCGCTTTGGCAAGCGCAGTTCGGCTTCAGATCAAAGGCTCTTCGACGAAGCTTGGCGGCGAGCGTCGAAGGGTCTTTTGATTCGTGAAGCCCACAAATACACCGGTTTACGGCGGCATCGCGTCCCCCTTTCCCTTGCGTGATCGGCAACACAACAGAGCGCGTCACGCCACAGCGCAGCAGCGAGCGCACAGCTATCAATGGACAGCTGCGATCGCGGCGACGTGTGGGTTACAGCGCCAGGGAACGACGCAATGCGTCGGGGTATGCAGATGTGCGGAGCCGTTGCTGGCGGGGGTGCAAGGGTGCAGGAAGTGGCGCAGCCAGGCAGCCGTTTGGCTGATCACGCCAGAGGACGTAATCGTGCCACCAACGGCGCAGCGCACCGCGAAGCAAGACCCGCAGCACCAACCGGCAGATCTGGTCACACCCCGCCAGCTTGAGGGGTGCGCCACGCCCAGGCGTTAGACGAGCGTAACCGCATAGTGACGGGCTATGGTGCGACTGCTTGCCAGGGAACGTATCTACGAGGAAGAGTCGTTTTCGTGAAAGAAATAGTGTACGCGCTCTCGTGTAAATATCCCTGAATTTTTTGAACTTGAACCCTGAATTTTTTGAAGTGGCTGGTGTGTGGACTCCCCATATCACGCATCTACGTCCACAGGTTTTGAAGACCAGCCGCACCGTACCCTTCCTCGCGTCCCCTCATATATCGTGTATGGTTTGCTCATTGAGCCATGAAGCATTGCAATGGGGTCACCGTGCCGCTTCGCGCAGTAACCATTGCAACGGTGTCGCCTGTCACCCATGGATGACACTTGCACGGAAGTCGCACCGCGCTGGTTCGCGCCGTAACCATTGCAACGCACAATGTCAGCGCAATGCGATCCAGCGCCTTGAGGTCGCACCGCGCTGGTTCGCGCCGTAACCATTGCAACTCAGCGTATCGTGGTCTACAGCGCAGAGTTTGACCGTCGCACCGCGCTGGTTCGCGCCGTAACCATTGCAACTCGATGATGTAGAGCCGGGCGAGCCGTTCGCAGAGGTCGCACCGCGCTGGTTCGCGCCGTAACCATTGCAACCCTCAAATCCATGGCATCGTAATGCGTTACAGCGTGGGGTACCTATTCCAGATTGCCGCAACTCGATGCTTGGGCTAAAACGGCCCCAAGTTGCGAGCATGTTGAGGAGTACTGCGAAGAAGTGCGCGACGCACCTGTTGTGGGGTGGCGGGGCGGCTCGTCGTCTCCCAGGGGCGGCGCTCGGCGGTGACCACCGTCCGTGCCACCACCAACTGATTCCGCACCATCGCCACCACGTGCATCCACAGTTCAAACTGCGCGGGCGTCCGGACGTGGGGTGCGTCCCACACCAACTGTTGTTTATCGACACGGTGGCCGTGCTCTTGCCCAAAGCGATGCCCGTACAGTCCGGCCACCTCCTCCAGCGGCGGCAGCGTCTCGCCCAGCCACCAGAACCAACTCTCGCGCGGGTCACGTTTGGTTCCTGCTGCAGCCGCACGGGTGATCCGCACCACGCGGATCGCAACCTCACGGGCTTTCCGCAGATGCAGGCCAGACCAGACATCCACCTGGGTTGTGCGTCCATGGGCATCGGGAACGGTCGCCGTCGCATCCGGCGTCCCGTGCGTGGTCGAGTCGCTGCCCTTGAACCGTAGGCCATCTTTACGGGGGCCACCCCATTTGCCGGTGCGAGGCGGCGCGGCGCGATCCAGCACCTGGTCGCAGCGCGCGCGGATGAACTGGGCGATCGGCAAGCCTGCCGTGGCCAGAATCCACGGTACCCGGCTGTAGTAGCGATCCAGCAGCAGAATGGCGCGCACCGAAAGCAGCGGCAGGATGGCCCGCAGTTGGGTGGCCCCCACGGTGACAGCATCGCTGGTACTGGCACTCCGCTGCTGATCAAGGACGTAGCTCCAACTGCTGATGGGTTGAGCCAGCACGACCAGGCCCGAGAACGACCAGCCTGGGGCCACTGGGGTGACGCCGGTTGGTGCATTGGCTTGGTACACGTAGGTGCGGTCAGCCGACGTCTTGGCCTCGGGGCGCAGGATCGAACTGGTATCCAGGCCGAGCAGCAGCGGGTGCCGGCAGGAACGGGCGGCATGTGCGCGACAAAGGCGCGCTGCAAGGCGGCCCGATCCAGGCGACCATCCCGCACGGCGGCGTAGACGCTCGGCCACTGGCGGCGAAAGGCAGGACTCTGCGACAGATCGACGAAGCTCTGGGTCAGCGGGTCGGTCAGCAGGGCATCAACCAGGTCAAAGAGTGCGGCTTCCGCACAGGTCAGACAGTCATACAGATCGATCCGAAAGCGGTGGAGGGTGGTACAATCCATCGGGGTGCCTCTGTCTTGATTCAGCACCCAGACAGTACCCCATGGGGCGGTCAGACGCAAGTCCGACCGCCCCGGATAGTCTAAACGTCAATATCAAGGGGTGACCAAAAAACCTTACTCGCCCCGCCCGGCCCGGCCCCCGCTTGACACGCGCCGCCGGTGGGCGTAGGATGATCACAAACCGCAGAGAGGTGAAAGGGGGCGCTATGGCCACGGTGATCATCAACGATGTCGCGATGGAGGCCAAGGTCGGCGAGCGGGTGCTGAATGTCGCCCGGCGTAACGCCGCGCACATCGGCTTTGTCTGTGACAACAACGGCCTCTGCCAGACCTGCCGCTGCCAGGTGCTCGACGGCGCCGATCACCTCAGCCCGCCCAGCGAGATCGAGCAGGCCTGGCTTAGCCCGGCCCAGCTCGATGGCGGCACGCGCCTGGCCTGCCAGACGGTGATCCGCAGCGCGGGCGAGATCCGCGTCGAGAGCTTCGCCGAGACCATGCGCCGCATGGCCCTGGCGGTGATCAGCCCGCCCCGCGGCACCGATTCGGTCAGCAACCTGCTCGGCCTCGGCACCCGCCTGCTTAACCGCGTCTCCGAACAGATCGCCGCCCTGCCCACCGGCCTGCCGGAAGTGATCGGACGCAACGGCCTACGCCGCTCGCTACTCTTCATCCGCGACGGCGACCGCTACCTGGACGATCTACAGCGCACCGCCGAGCGCATGCGCACCGGCGCCGAGCGCCTGGAGCGCCACCGCCTTACCGCAGCCGAGTAGCCCGCCCGCGCCCCGTCCTCCGGCCCGGCGGGGCGGGGCGCTCCCCTGGCGTGACCGCCCTCATCGCCCGCCAGCTGGCGGGATGCTGCCGGTCGTGTCCGCGATCGGCTGCATCGGTCTGCGCGCCGCATCCGGCGTTCAGCCGCGTCAACCCCAGCCCCGACTACTCCAACGAGGTATGCCTTGTGCTGCTGATCGCGTACTAACCGCCGTTTCCGATGTGTTCGATAGGATTCGGCTCAAAGGCAAGCCATTGGAGGAAGCCCGAGCAGATCAAGCAGGTCTGGTTGCATCGTGCAACCTCATTCCACGCCTCCAGGCGTCCCACGGCATCCGCAGCCGCACCCTGCGGCGGCACTAGCATGTCGCGTTCGCTCATCTGGTTCAGCAGGGCCTGCACCTCCGGCGCAATGACGACTGGTGTCGGCGGTTGCGTACCCCTCAGTCGCTCAGCCAGAAATTGCACGACAAGTTCATGCTCGGCTTGCCCACGCTGTTAGGCCTCAGCGCGGTGCAGGCCTGGATTGGTGGTTCACGCACCAGGATGCCCTCGTCCTGATAGCGTTCGATCAGGACCCGGATCTGCACCATGATCGCCAGCGGTGTTTGCATTAACTCGCGCAACTCTGGTTGACGCGGCACTTCGGTCATAAGCACCAGGATCACCTGGCCGTGATCCTGCACAATGTGCTGATAGAAGCGCACAACTCGCACGAGGTCGGCCACAACATCACCAGTGTACGCGATTCCGGCTGCCGCAAAAGCGCTTGCCTCTTGCTCTAATGCAGCTTTGAGTAGGTTCCACTTGCTACCAACGCGCCGAAAAAGGGTTACTTCGTTGATCCCTGCGGCTGCTGCAATCTGCTTGGACGTATCGCGCTCTCCACACGCCGCAATTGTGACGTGGATCAGCCCAGAACCTGGTCAAGAGCGTTATGGTCGAGTAAGCAAACGGGTTTCGGTCAGGGTGATACTGAGCAGGCGTGTACTATTCGGGCGCGGCTCGGGATCGGCGGGGGCGTGCAACTCCAGCCAGTGCGTCCCCGCTGGTAACCAGAAGTGCAACATGACCTGATCGCGGCCCTGGCCGCCAACCGTCCATGTGCCAGCCGGGGCCTCGTTTAGGCTTAATGTGACCTCACGCGGGCGCTCAAAGCTCATCGCCGCCAGGCTCAGGCTCATCCGCTGCGGTTCTGGCCCCGGGTTGATCAGCGCGATCACGCCCTGCTCGCCCATCCAGCGCCAGGGCTGGTTCGGATCGCCCTCGGGGGGATGCCAGCCCGGGCCAGTCAGGGCGGCCCCCGGCTGGGGCGCGGGTGTGGTTGGCAACTGATAGACGCTGATCATGCTGTCAGCATAAACCGGGGCCAGATCCGGCACAACCTGGGCCAGAATCGCTTTGGCCCGGATCTCCTGCCCTGGTTCGAGTTGATCCCAACGCACCACGAGGTCGGTAATGCCATAACTGACCAGCGCGTCAATTGGCCCACCCGAGCCAACAAAAAAGGGGTCGGCCGGTTCGGGTTCGAGGTACCAGATCGGGCGCACCGCTGGGGCCAGGTAGGGCCACGGATCACGCGGCGAACGGGCCAGGTAGCCCCCGACCAACGGGCGGCCATGCACCATCTGGGCCCGTTGTGGCTCGACATATTTGTAGGCCGCCGAGGGCAATTCGATGATTGCGCCGGGCCGCTGCGCTAGTTCGTGATAGATCGGATGAATCTGCGCCGAAAGCAGCGGCCACGGGCTGGGCAGCAGTTCGAAGATCACCAGGCCTAGGACGAGGCTGCGCGGGATTGGGTGTCCCCGCCTGGCCTGTAACAGAGCCGTGAGCCCGAGCGCCAGGGGTGGCACGAGCGCAATGGTGATGATTGCCGTAAAGAGGCTCGGGCGGCGGCCCAGACTCAGCCCTGGGATCTGGTCGAGCAGCGCATAGGGCAGCGGAATCCCGCTGCGCCATGGCCCAAACTGAAGTTCCGGCCCGAGTGCCAGCAGCAATGCGCCGCCTGCCAAAACAAGCCAGCGCCAGGCCAGGCTCCAGCTGGTGCGTGCCCCGTAGATCGCCAGGGCCAGCACACTCCAGCCCAGCGCCACATTCCAATCTCCGCTATAGTTGTGCCACGCCGCACTGATCTGCCGAAAGACTATCTCGCCCCACAGCGGATGCAGATAGCTCGGCAGGATAAAATCGAGCAGATTGGCCGAGCGGGCTACAATCTCATCCGCTTCAGGCTGGTAGAGTTGTTGCGGATCGGTGGCGGTGCGCAGCGCTGGCCCCAGGATCGGCAGCAACAAAAGCCCAGCCACCAACAGGATCAAACTCGTCTGACCCAGCCGTTGCCGCCACGCCGCCAGCGTAAAGGGCGTCCAGAGCAAGGCCACGCCCAGGCTGACTAGCAGCATAAAGACCAGATAGTACCAACTGGTCAGTCCGGTCAGAGCGAGGAGCACGCCCGCGAGCAGGCTGGTTTGCCAGCACCCATGCTTGATTACCCGCAGCAATGCCACCAGATAGAAGACCGCCCATTGCAGCGTGATCAACTCGAGTTGCCCATCATACAGCCGGGTCAAATGCCAGGGGGCCAGGGTCAGCAACAGGCCCGCCCCAAAGGCGGCCCCATGGTGGGGCGTCACCTGCAAAGCCAGGGCATACCCCGCCAGCCCGGTGAGCCACAGCGCCAACAACAGGGCCAGGTTGTAAGCAGCGCTTGGCCCCCAAAGCAGAGTCACCGGCACGAGAGGCAGGCCATTGGCAAGGCCCAGGGTCTGCAAATGCAGATCCACGCCGTGCGGGTGAAAAAGCAGCGGCGTCACCAGCGGATTCTGCCCCGAGCGCAGCGCCTCGGCGATCCACCAGAGGTTCCAGACATTCTGCCAGCCGTCGGTGGCCGCAATCAGGCCGCCGGGAATGGCTGTGCTGAAACTGGGTAGGACTGGCGCAAGCACACAAAGGGCTACCAAGAGGTAGCCCAGGGTGGCGAGCCAGAATTGACGGGGCAGGCAAGGGAGTGTCACAAAGAGAGGTTGACTTAATCCGAGAGGCTATCGAGCGCTGTGGCGATCGCACCGACCGTGACACTCTCAGAGCCAAGCACCGAAGCAACCACTGGCAACGGCCGGGCGAACTGGGGCGCAATAAAGGTGTTGACCTTCTCAGCAATCGCGTTGATAAACCCGTCGCCACCGATGCGCACCACAATTCCACCCAGCACAATCATTTCGGGGTCAACCAGCGCCACAATCTGGGCACAACGGGTTGCGATCAGGTCTACCGTTTCGTTGACGACGCGCTGGCCGATCACATCAGCACTGAAAATCGTTTCGAGATTGTCGGTCTGGAGACCATAGCGGGCAGCGCGGCGCATCAACCCGGCAATCGAAACCAGTTCTTCGAGTGTTTCGGGGCGACCGGTGCCATCCCAGCCATGGCCAACCACGGCATGGCCGATTTCGCCAGCAGTTGAAGTTGCCCCGTGATAGAGCCGCCCATTGAGCACCATGCCGCCACCTACCCCGCTGCTCAGGTGGAGATAAAACAGGTGCTGGCAACCAGCCCCGACGCCAAATGTCGCTTCGCCAAGGGCCATCAGGTTGGCATCGTTATCAATCAGGGTTACGGCATCAAACGCCTGCTCGAAACGCTCCTGAAGCGGATAGTTCTCCCAGCCCGTCAAACGAGGTGAAAGGCGAACTGTGCCGTGGCGCAGATCTACCGGGCCACCGAAGCCAACCCCAACCCGAACGAGGCGACTGGCATCAATTGTGGTCGCCGCAAGCAGACCACGGCTCAGACTGATCGCTCGTTCGACAACCTGATCAGGCGTGCCGCTGAACCCATCATCGTGAACCGTATGCACTGTATAGTGCTCAAGATCGGCGAGGGCGGCACGGAGGCCATAGCTGCCGAGATCAACGCCAAGCACGTACCCCTGGTTACCGAGCATTCCCCAACTCTTCTGGGCCAGGCGTGCGCTGATGAGCGTTTGGAGATCGGCCATCGTCGGCCTCCTTTCTTGGTGCGCGGGCTTCCCCGTGTGCGCTGATTATAGCACATCCGCTTTGGACTGCTCAGGTAGCAGGATGAGGCCAGCACAGGCCAAGCCAATCAGGCCGAGCCCGGCCAGGGCCAGCCATGGCGAGCGAGAAGGCCCGGGCGTGGTGGCCGGTTCAGGTTCGACTGGCAGGCTGAGGGTTGGGCTTGGGCTTGGTAACGGGCTTGGGGTTGCGGTCAGCAAACGATAGCTAACTCCGCTCCTCCCGGCATAAGTTGGTGCTGGGCCAGGCGCAGCGGGCCAGGTTGCACTTGGCACCGGTAGGTGTCCTGGCGGGGTCGATTCATTCGCGGGACGGGCCTCATCAGGCAGCATAGAACTAGTTGGGTATTGTGACGCGGGCGCACTGCCGGGTTGTGTGATCGGCAGACTCGTCCGCGTTGGTTGGCCTGACAGGGCTTCGGGTGGACTAGCCGTATCGGGATGCGGTTGCCCAGGCGAGGGAATCTGGTTGGCTTGCCATGCGCCCATCGGCATCACCCGGGCGAAGCTGCGATCCGTGTGACTGGAGGTGTAACTGAAACTATCCACCAGACTCCCGTCAGGAGCGAGCAGGCGCACGGTATCGCCACCATTGTTGAAAATCGCTCGACCCAACTCAAATACTAGATATTCCCCAGCGCCGATGTTTCCGCTCAAGGCGTGCCCCGATCCATCCACGGCATCATCAAGTTTCCAGCCCTCAAGTTCGATCCGGTTCGTCCCCGGATTAAACAGTTCGACCCACTCGGCACTGAACTGGTCACGGGGTGCGGGCAACACCTCACTGATGAGGAGCGTTCCGACCGGGGCGCTGGAGGCTGGCCCGCTTGTTGGGGTTGGCGTGCGGGTTGGGGTGGGAACCTTGGTTGGGGTTGGCTCTTTGGTTGCGGTCGGCTCTTTGGTCGGGGTCAGCGTACGGGTTACGGTCGGCTCTTTGGTCGGGGTCAGCGTACGGGTTACGGTCGGCTCTTTGGTCGGGGTCAGCGTACGGGTTACGGTCGGCTCTTTGGTCGGGGTCAGCGTACGGGTTACGGTCGGCTCTTTGGTCGG
>JBLWKA010000052.1:0-35270 GCA_048381555.1 Oscillochloridaceae bacterium umkhey_bin13 | reverse complement strand
GGACAAATGGTAAAGTTTCCCCTTACGAACTAGTGGTAAATCTCACAATACGCGTGGGAGTTACAGCCTTAACCTAGTCATAGCTTCGTTCAGTCACAAGCACACTCCTGATACAATGGATCGGTCTCGGGTACAATGGATGGCGTGCATTCCTGGTATCACTGGCGAGGCCAGAAATGCGAACCGAGCGAGTGGCGTTCTGCATACGGAGTAAGGAGTAGACGAGTTCATGGCACAGTTTGAGCAACCCGGTCTGGAAGAGGCACAACCACGCGTGGGGCGGCCAGACCAGGATCAACTGGAGTACAGCCGCAACGGGGCCCGCCCCTGGCCGTCGGCGCGACCACGAGTCATCATTATTGGGGCCGGGTTTGGTGGTTTGAACGCGGCCCGCGAGCTCGGCGGCAAAGATGTTGATGTGTTGATGATTGATCGCAATAATTATCACGGTTTCTGGCCGTTGCTCTATCAGGTTGCAACTGCGGGCCTGGAACCCGAGTCGGTCGCGTATCCGGTGCGGGCGATCATCAGAGACTACAGCAATATCAGTTTTATGATGGCCGAGGTGACCGGGATCGATCTGGCTAGTAAACTGGTCTTTACCAGCACGACTGCGCTACCCTACGACTATCTGATTATTGCGGCGGGCAGTGCGAATAACTACTTTGGCAATGATCAGCTTAGTACCCACACCTTCGGGTTGAAGGATGTGGAGGATGCCCAATTGTTGCGCAATACGGTGCTGGCAAATTTTGAGTATGCAGTCAGTGAGCAGGATCCGCGGATTCGGCAGCGTTTGATGACGCTGGTGGTGGTGGGTGGTGGCCCGACCGGAGTAGAGTTGGCCGGGGCTTTTGTAGAACTGGTCAACCATGTGTTGGTGCATGACTACCCGATGCTTGATATTGCCGAAGCCCGGGTAGTGTTGGTCGAGGCCAGCGACCGGGTGTTGGCCAGCTTTCCAGCGGGGCTGCGGGCCAATGCCTTGCAGCGGCTGCACCACATGGGCGTAGAAGTCCGCCTCAAGACGGCAGTGGCCGAAGTTGAGGATGGGCTGGTACGGTTTGGCGATGGAACCAGTCTGGAAGCCGCAGTGGTGGTCTGGGCAGCGGGCGTGAAAGCGGCTTCGTTGGCCGAGCAGTTGGGCCTGCCCCTGGCACGAGGTGGACGCATCCCGGTCTTGCCGACCCTGAATCTGGCGAGCCACCCCGAGGTGTTTGCGATTGGTGATATTGCCTACCTGGAGCCACCCAAGACCAGCCGGACGAATGAACGCCCGGCGGCCTACCCGATGGTAGCCCCGGTGGCAATCCAGATGGCCGAGCGAGCCGCACAAAATATTCTGGCCCGCACCCAGCGCCGACCCTTAAAACCATTTCGCTATTTTGACAAGGGCAATATGGCAACGATTGGGCGGCGTTCGGCGGTGCTTGACGCCTTTGGACTACGCATGACCGGCTACCTGGCATGGGTGGGCTGGCTGGTAGTACACCTGATGTCACTGGTGGGATTCCGCAACCGGGTGGTAGTTTTGCTCAACTGGGCCTACAGCTACTTCACCTATGATCGGGGATTGCGCCTGATCACCGGGATGAAGCCGCCGCGGGAACAAGAGTAGCGTGGTTTGTGGTGTGGGTTTTAGGTTTTAGCTTTTGGATTGGGTGAGGTGATGCAGGAACTGCTGACAGGCGTGAGTTATCCGCTCAGGGCGTTGCAACTGATTAACCAGCAGCGGCAGCTGTGGGGCTTTGTGATCGTGCCGATCTTGGTCAATCTAGTAGTGGGCGCGGCGCTCTACCTGGGCCTGTATGCGCTCCTGCTTGGGCAACTGCGGGCGCGTTGGGGTGATTTTAGCGAGGGTTGGGCCGGGGCGTTGGTCGCGGTGTTAGGGGTTTTGTTGGCGGTGCTGTTGGCGATTGGGATCAGCTTTGTGCTGGTACGCTTCGGGGTCGTGTTGGGTGCCCCGTGGTACAGTCAACTCTCGGAAGAGATCGAGGCGCTGTTAGTGGGTCGGGCCAGTGAAGCGGTGCGACCCTCGCCAGGGCGCATCGTGATTGACATCTGGCGCGCGCTGCTTTTCGAGGTTAAGAAGTTGAGTCTGTTTTTAGTCTGCTGGCTGCCCTCGTTGTTGTTGCTGCTGATCCCGGGGCTGGGCGGGCCACTGCAGATGGGGGTTGGGATTCTCCTCGGGGCGCTGATCTCGTGCCTGGATTTTTTTGATGGGCCGCAGGAGCGGCGGCGCATGGGGTTTCGGCAGAAACTCGCTACGGTGCGCCGTCTGATGCCCGGGAGTCTGAGTTTCGGGGTGGTGGCGGCGGCGCTGGTGGCAATCCCCTTAGTGAATCTGCTGGCGATCCCGTTGTGTGTGACAGCGGGCAACCTGTATGTGATCGAGCGGGGTCGGCTACAGACGACACTGTAGTACTACAGTTGTGTGTTAGCAGGTGATCCGTTTCCGTCGGCGTAAACGCCTCGGCTATCGCTTGCGAAGGCCACCTCCGTGGCCTGTTTAGCCCACGAAGGTGGGCTTTGCACACGTAGCCGAGGGCTTTCAGCTCGACGGGGCGCGCATCTACAACTGTAGTAATAGCCACTGAACCATTAGAGAAACCGTTCGAAGACCCGGTTGCCGAGCATGCGCCCGCGGTTGGTCAGGCGGACATGGCTGCTGGTCTGCTCGATCAGGCCCTGGGCTGCAAGATCAGCGAGGACTGGCCCATAGACTGCCGCAAGTGGTTGACCGGTGCGGGCGGCAAAATGGGCGGTGCTTACGCCCTGATTGAGGCGGAGGCCCATGAGCATGGTTTCGGCACAGAGGTCGGCATGGCTGAGGGGCGTATGTTCGGCGATGGGGCGCTGGCCGCTGGTCACGGCCCGAATGTAGTCGTCTACACCGCGAAGGTTGGCGTAACGGGCCGGGTAGAGATGGCCGTGGGCACCGGCCCCAGCGGCCAGGTAGTCACTGTTGAGCCAGTAGGCCAGGTTGTGGTGGCAGGCCTGGCCTGGGAATGGATGCTGGGGGTCAACAACGGGATCAGCGTCCTCCCTGGCCCAGTTGCTAATCTCGTAGTGGGTATAGCCCGCCGCCCCAAGCTGGCTGATCGCGGCCTCGTACATGGCAGCGGTCGCGTCGTCGTCGGGAACGATGATGCGGCCAGCGGTGACCTGAGCGAAGAGCGGGGTGGTTTCTTCGAGAATCAGCGAATAGAGCGAGAAGTGGTCGACTTGCCAGGTGCTAATCGTGGCGAGCGTGGCTTCCCATTGGGCCTGGCTCTGGCCGGGTAGCCCGAAGATAAAATCGAGATTGAGCCTGGTAAAGCCCGCTTCGCGGGCTTGTTCGTAGCTTTGGCGGGCTTCGGCGGCGCTATGGATGCGACCAAGCAAGCGCAAGGTTGGATCATCGAGACTCTGGACGCCCATACTGAGTCGGTTGACCCCGAGGGCGCGCAGGCCGCGCAGATAGTCACGGTCGAGTACCGTCCCAGGGTTGGCTTCGCTGGTGATTTCGGCATGTGCCAGGGGTATAAGAGCGTCAGCCGCGTTGAGGATCTGCTCAAATTGGGCTAGACTCAACATCGTAGGGGTGCCACCCCCGAAGAAGATCGTGGGACGAAGGGCCGCAGCAGCGGGCGAGTGAGGCGCGGGCGGCAGCGGCGCGGCGGCGAGCATAGCGAGCTCGGCGCAGAGCGCATCAACATAGGCTGCGATGCGATCTTCGAGGTTGGCGTAGGTATTGAAGTCGCAGTAGCTACAGCGTCGGTGACAGAAGGGAATATGAATGTAGAGATGACTCGGCATAGTGTTAGAGGCCCCAGGCCAGTTCGACAATCGTCGCATCAGCAGTAGGCAGATCGATCGGCGTGCCATCGAGGCGGAACCAGCGCAGGATGGGGCGAATTTCGGTGCGTTCAAAGGCGGCAACGACACTATCGCCAGCGGGTGCCCAGAGCGCTTCGCGCAGATACTGATCGCTGGCGGCATCGAGCAACTGGACGGTGCGCGTGGCCTGATCAAGCTGGGCAGGCGCAAAGGTCGCGCCACTGACGGAACCTAAGGGATCGCGCACCAGGGTTGCCAGAAAGAAGCGCACGGGACTGCCAGGGACATCGTGGGGGGCACGAGCGAAACGCTCATCAGCGAGGAGCGGCGCCGGCGTGGTGGCAGCGGGATCGGCGCGCCAGAGGCGGGGGCCGGCCTGCTCTCCGTCGAGGGGGCCAGCCAGGAAAAAGAAGGCGCTGCCATCGCTAGCCCAGGCCTGTTCGCCGCAGTAGACGGCCTGACCGGGCGGGAGGGCCAGCCGCACGACTGGGCCGCCGTCGGTGGGCATCACGCCGAGGGTACAATCCTCGTAGAATTGGGAGCGCACCTGCACCAGTAAGAGATTACCATCGGGTGAAAAGGCGAGCGGACTATAGGCGCTGATGGCCCGCGAAGGGTTGAGCGGATCGTCGACGTCATCATCGGCAACCAGCAGTTCGAGCGGCCCGACTGTCAGGGGCAGGCGGTAGAGCCCACTCGGTCGATCGGGCGGCTCGCGGTTATTGAGCAGGCGCAGGAAGAGGTAACGGCCATCGGGGCTAAAACGAAGATCACTGAGTTCGTGACCAGACGAGCTATAGCGAATGCGCGCATTTTCGCCCTGGCTATCAGTCAGCACCAACCGATCGGCTTCGAGGTCACCAACGATATAGGCGAGCTGATCGGCGCTGGCGGCAAAGGTAGCGATGGGTTCGAGGTTGGGCACCTGCACCCGTTCAGCGGTAATAATAGTTCGGGTGAGGGTGTCGGGTTCAATCCGTGCGATCTGACCACCCTGGAGCAAAAAGAGCGGCGCAGGCAAGCGCACCTCGGGAGGGAGGGGTTGGGGTGAGGGGTTGCGCGCTGGCGTGGGCGTGGCGGCAGGGACAGTGACGGTTGGGGTGACAGTGGCCGGACTGCACGCAGTGAGGATAAGGGCGGCGAGGGCCGCAATGATGAGCTTCTGCATACGTATAGGGTACCATAGGAGGGCATTTTAGATTTTGGGTTTTGGATTTTGGATTGGGGACAGCGCAATTGATGGTAGGATACGGGTATGGAACGAACTATTTGTTTATACTGCGGATCGCGCCCGGGGGTGTTGCCGGCGTATGCAGCGGCGGCAGCCGAATTTGGGGCGGGAGTGGCCGAACGGGGTTGGACGCTGGTGTATGGCGGGGGCGGGGTTGGTTTAATGGGGATTGCGGCGCGGGCGGCACTTGCGGCAGGCGGGCGGGTGGTTGGGGTGATCCCGCAGGCGCTGCTGGAGCGTGAGCAGGGCCTGGACGAGGTTCACGAGCTGATTGTGACCGCGAGTTTGCGTGAGCGCAAAGCGATCATGTTTGAGCGGAGTGATAGTTTTGTGGCGCTGCCGGGTGGGTTTGGCACGCTCGAAGAGTTGGTAGAAACCCTGACCTTGCGCCAGTTACGCTACCATAACCGACCGATCTGGATCTTGAATACGGCCGGTTTTTATGATCCACTCTGGCACTTTTTTACGCATGCCCAAGAAACAGGTTTTGTAGGCGAAGGGCAACTCGAACTGATTACCGTGGCCGAGACGGTCGGGCAGTTGTTTGCGGGGCTTGAACGAGGATGAGGCAGGAGTTAGGGCATAGTTGGCAGATCATCAGGCAGGATGAACGTAACCCGAATGCAGGTTCCGGCTTCGGGGGCGGCAATGACTTCGAGGGTGCCATTCGCCAGCAAGGCGCGTTCTTGCATATTGATCAGGCCGAGACTAGCCCCGCCGCCGGCACGTGAGCGTGCCTCATCGGACTCGAAGCCAACCCCGTCATCGCTGATCGCCAGCCGCAGTTCGTTATCGTATTGACGCAGATCCACCCGCACATGGCGCGCCTGGGCGTGTTTGATCACATTGGTGAGTGCTTCCTGGACGATCCGGAAGGCGCTGAGCTCGACATCAAGCGGGAAACGATGGGCGATGACGTGGGTGGTGAGCTTGATTTCGAGTTTAGTACGTGAGGCAATCTGTTCGATGTGCCAACTGAGCGCCGGGACGAGGCCGAGTTCATCGAGCAGTTGCGGCCGCAGTTCACGCGAGAGCGAGCGAATCTGCTGGATGAGTTGATTCACGAGCGCGATACTGTCGGTGATTGTGGTTTGGGGTTCGAGATTGGGTTGGAGCTTCTGGACCCGGTGCAGGTTCATCTGGAGCGCCACCAAGAGTTGACCAATCTCGTCGTGGAGTTCGCGGGCCAGATGGCGCCGTTCGGTTTCTTGGGCCTGAATAAGTTGGTGGGAGAGCGACTGGAGGCGACGGCGGCCGTACTGCACCTCATCGTAGAGATGAGCATTTTGGATGGCGATGGCGGCCTGGCTGGCAATCGCCTCGACCCAGCGCAAGTGGTCATTGGTAAAACTGGCCGAGTCGTTGGCGACCACGGTACAAAGGCCGACCATGCGGTTAAAGGCCTTGAGCGGGACACCGAGCCAACTCTGGCCTGGGGCAACCCCGTAGGTCTGGTCATCACTGACCAGACTGGGGCCGTTGATCAGCACCCGTTGGTGCAAGGGCGAGGATTCGAGGTCAAAAAAATCGGTAGGCGCATTGATGATCTTCATGCGGTCGGGCGTAAGCGAGCGATAGATCGCAGTGATCGCCCCCTCACGGAGCAAGAAGATCTCGGCGCAGTCATAGGGTGCGAGGCGAGTTAGGGCTGCAAAGAGGGCCTCGATCACACTATCGAGTTCGAGGCTATTGGTCAGAGCGAGGTTCGCGGAGCGCAGGGTTTCGGCGTGGAGGCGGGCGCGACGCTCCATATGATGCAGCGCAACAAGCTCATCGGCATAACGATGGAGCTCTTCTTCGGCGGCCATGCGGGCGGTAATATCACGATAGTTGACGACGATAGCGGCGACGGCATCATCACGGAGCAGATTGCGCAGAAACGCTTCGACCCAGCGCCACGAGCCATCGGTACAGCGAACCCGAAATTCGGCGCTGGCAAGTTCGGCGGGGCGGCGTAGGCGTCGCACGAGGTGGCGCAATTCGGCCTGATCACGGGGATGGACGAACGAGAGCGCATCGGCGTTGGTGAACTCGGTCAGGGGGAAGCCGGTGATGCGTTCGGCGGCGGGGCTGGTATAGAGAATCGTACCGCGGCGATTCAGGAGCGCGATGCCATCGGCGCTATGTTCAATCAGGGCCCGGAAGCGGCGTTCGCTGGCCTGAAGCTGGGCGAGGGCGGTCTGTTGTTCGCGGCGGAGTTGATGGCGTTGGAGGGCGCTGCGCACCGCCATTCCTAAGCGGGCGAGGCGATCCTTGAGCAGATAATCATCAGCGCCACGACGCATCGCCAGAATCGCGGTCTCTTCGTTGATCGTACCCGAGACAATAATGAACGGGATGGCGAGACCAAGTTCGGTCAGCACATCCAGGGCGCGGATGGCATCGAACTGGGGCAGCGTATAGTCAGCAATGATCAGATCGGGTGGATCAGCAAGGGCAGCCCGATAATCATCTTCGCCGACAACCTGATGCCAGGCGGGTTCAAAATCGGCTTGGTGCAAGGCACGCGCAGCGAGGATCGCATCGGTATCACGATCTTCGAGGATCAGTACAGTAAGCGGAGTTGGCATACGTTCAGGGTGTTGCCGAGCGGGATGACTCGGCATCGGCAAGGGTAGCGGGAAGGGCAAAAGCAAACGTGGCCCCCTGATCGGGCACACCGTCGCCCCAGACCCTCCCGCCGTGGCGATGGACAATCCGTTGGACCGTGGCGAGACCGACCCCGGTGCCTTCATACTCTTCGGCGCGATGGAGGCGTTGGAAGACCCCAAAGAGCTTATTAGCGTAGCGCATATCGAAGCCAACGCCATTATCGCTGATCTGATAGATCACCTCGCGGGGTTCGCGGCGGCTCGTAATCGTAAGCTGGGCCTGAGGGCGCGAGCGTGAATACTTGAGGGCATTGGCGATCAGGTTGGACCAGACGACCCGCAGCAAGGCCGGATCGCCGGCACAGGGTTCGAGCGGGGCGATCTTTAACCTAACCTGGCGGGCGGTAATATCGGCCTGAAAATTTTCGAGGGCGTGTTCGATAACCTCTTCCATGACTAGAGGTTGGATCTGGAGGGCCTGGCGACCGAGGCGGGAAAAGGCGAGCAGATCGTCAATCAACTGACCCATCTGGCGGGTATTATCGCGTACCAGGCGCAGATATTCCTGGCCTTCGGCATCGAGTTTATCGGCATAATCTTCCCAGACGATGCGCGAAAAGCCATCAATCGCCCGCAGGGGAGCGCGCAAATCGTGGGAAACGGTATAGGAGAAGGCTTCGAGTTCGTGGATCGCAGCTTCGAGTTGACTCGTCCGCTCTTGCACCCGCGCTTCGAGATCGCTATTGAGGCGGCGCACCTCATCTTCGGCGGCCTTGCGGGCGGTAATATCTTCGAGCGTGGCATAGACCTGGTAGGCTTGGGGTTCGCCGGGTCGAAACTGAGGCAGGGCATTGATATTGATCCAGCGGTGGCGATCTTCGCGGGGGTTATAGACACCCATCAGCACATCGTGAACAGGCAGACCGGTACGCAGTGCAACCATAGAGGGGTGCGTATCGCCCGAGAAATCGCGGCCATCGGGGTGGATGGTATGCCAACGGGGATCGGCTGAGGTACGCGCCTGCATCTGTTCGAGGGTAAGCCCAAGGATGCGTTCGGCAGCGGGATTGGCATTGGTCACATAGCCATTGGCATCCTGGTAGATCACCCCTTGGGTCATCGTCTCGAAGAGGTTACGATGGCGTTCTTCGCTGGCACGCAGGGCGATGATGGCATCCATCTGGTTGGTAATATCCTGCACCACCCCAAGGATCTGGGTCGGCTGACCAGCCTCATCGCGGGCGAAGATTACCTCGCGGCTAAAGAGCCAGCGCCAACCAGCGGTACTATGGTGCATGCGATACTGGGTTTCGAGCACATCTTGATCATGGGCCGTGGCAAACCGACCAACCCGTTCAGGGAGCAAGGCAAGGTCTTCGGGATGGAGGATCTGGGCGAAGATGCTTGCACCCATTGCGGCAATCTGTTCGGGGGTATAGCCCAGGGTTTCGAAGATATTATGATTCGCGTAGATATTGCGCTGCTGGGTCAAATCATAGATATAGATACTTGCAGGCACGGCATCGTTGATGCGCTGGATCAAATATTGGCTCGCACGCAACGCTTCTTCGCTGGCGTGGAGCAGGCGACGGGTTTGATGGGTCGCGTCATTCCCATTGCCATCGTGCTGCTCAGCGGTGCGCTGATGGGCTGCCGTGAGCGCGACGGCGAGGGCGTCACGTTCGGCCTGAACAGTGGCGATTTGGTGTTCGAGGGCCGCGATCTGAGCGGCGAGAACTGCGGGGGAGGGAGTGCGCTGCATAGCGGCATCTCTTGCCTATGAGGTGAGAGGCTGATTGAGGAGGAGCCAGTAGAAGCCGAGCGTACGCATCGCTTCGGTGAACTGTTCGAAGTCCACGGGTTTGACAATATAACTATTGACCCCGAGGGCATAACTCGCAACGATGTCGGACTCTTCGCGCGACGAGGTCAGCATCACCACGGGGATGGCACGCGTGCGCGGATCGCTCTTGATCTTGCGCAGCACATCAAGGCCATCAACGAGGGGCAGTTTCAGATCGAGCAGGATGACGCGGGGACCGTGTTCGGGGGAGCGACCAATGTAGGGATCGGTGCCAAACAGAAAATCGAGAGCTTCGGCTCCATCGCGGGCCACATGCACCTGATTGGCGATATTTTGGCGACGGAAGGCGTGAAGAGTCAACTTCACATCGTTGGGATTATCCTCAACGAGGAGGATCTCGACCTGTTGCTGGTCACTCATGCAGCCTCCGAGAGGGGGAGCGGAGCTCTTCTTGCCTGCACGGGCCAGTATACCATTGTGTAGGCATTTGTGGGATCGTTATATCGCAACATAGGGGGAGGTTGTGGTGCGGGGGCTGTGCTGCGTGCCCCTACGTAATTTCTAGTTTTAAAGTCGATCTTTTTTGTGGGGGCCAGCCCCCACACCCCTGCGAGGGGCCTTGCCCCTTCGAACCCCAATCTACGGCCTCTATATGCGGAAAACGTCGTGGCGCATGCCTTATTCCTGACGGTGGGTTGCGTGGAGGCGTTCGAGGCTCCGTTGCTGCGATACGCTTTCCGCTTTCCGCTTTCTGCTTGCCCTTGCCTTATGCCTGATGGTGGGTTGATTGGGTGTGAGCGCGGCTCGCATGGAGAGATGCGATCATGGGATCAAGCGATGGGCAAGCTTGCCAGGTGCCGTTGCGCCGCACCATGATTGCCGAATGTGCCACATACGCAAAACGGGGAAATACGGCCGTCCCCTGGGTTAGGGTCTGCATCATCACGAGTGCAAAGTCCTGATCGGGATCAAAGGTTTGTTCAGTAATCCACTGCGTGCCGTCATTGGCGAGGCGCAATCCGGCTTGTTTGCACGCAACGAGCGTGCTTGGGCCATCGTGGGTCATGGCTTGAGGAAAGTAGGCTTCGTCGAGTTCTGGTCCAGGCTGCCACGTATCGCGATACACCCAGAGCGCACTGCTCGCACCGGATCGTGAGCTGACATAGCTCCAGAGCGTGCCATCTGGCGCAACGGCAAGCCACCATGGTCGCCAGGTTGGGGGATGGGCAACATAGGCGAGACTATCGGCACCGATGATGGCGATCTGGGCACGACCATAGTCAAAAACGTAAGCGTGACCATTATGGATGGCCACGCCGTCATTGTCGGTCAGCACATCAATGGGTTCGAGTGCGCCGGTTGCCAGGTTGATCCGCGCAGAGTGCTTGCTCCAGCCTTTCACACCAGCGACGAACAGCCGCCCGTCGGCAAGCGACGCCGGGTAGCCCACGATCCCAGGGGTCGCGATGATCCGTGGCTCGGGCTGGTCGAAGACCAGAATCGTCGCATCACGTCGCGTAATGATCAGTGTGCCATTGGGCATCAGTACCATGCCAACCTCGTCTGGCACAAACGGTCGGTCGCTCGGCTGATTAAGCGCAGGCGAGACCCAAGGGCGTTCGCCCTGGGCATGGGTTGGCATGCCGCGCTTTGTGTACAGGGGTGCCCACGTCCCATGGCGTAATTCTGCCAACAGGACATGACGGGTGCCGCCAAAATCGTCAGCACTCATCCAAGCGAACAGGTGATCCGGGCTGCTTCCGACCACGAAATCGAGGATCGGGCGTGGTGCTTCGTATTGGGCATAGATCTGTTCGAATTTCGACCAACGTGATACACCCTCCACGCCCATCAGCAGCAGCATACCGAAAAAAAGCAACAAGCCCACCACCCAAAAATACTGGGTCCAGGGCAAGGGATCATCTGGGGCAAACGCGGTCGATCGGTTCAGGATGACGATCAGTACGGCGATGGCAGCCATCGCCCAGGCCAAGGGCGTGGCGAGCCAGCGGATCATGCTGTAGCGAAAGAAGGCCCAGCGACCCTGCCTGCGGATCGCCCGCCACTGCAGATGCTGCGCCTCCGTCCAGACATCTAGCGAAGCAAACGGGTCAAAGCTCACGCCCCGCCTACCTCGATCCCTGCCAGACGTTCGACCGCTTTGATCAGGGCGTGGTTGCCTTCGTGGCCTAAACCGGCTTGTTGCAAGGCGCGGTACATCTGAAAAACCTGGGCCGTGGCGAGCATCGGCGCGCCAACTTGATCAGCCGCTTCGAGCACCAGGCGCAGATCTTTTTGTTGCAAATCAATCGTGAAGCCGGGTCGCCAATCGCGGGCCACGCACTGCGGTGCCCGATTGCTGAGCATCCAACTCCCGGCGGCCCCGCCACTCACCGCCGCCAGCGTGCGCTCCAGATCGGCCCCGCTGGCCTGGGCAAAGACTAGCGCTTCGCTCACGGCGAGCATCGTGCCGACCACGAGGATCTGGTTGACGAGTTTGACGGTCTGGCCGTCACCGACTGCGCCAACATGGGTGATTGTTTTGCCCATAGCTTGCAGATACGGCCTCGCCCGCTCTAGTTGATCGACCGCCCCGCCCACCATAATGCTCAGGGTGCCTTTGGCGGCTCCTTCGCTCCCGCCACTGACCGGCGCATCCAGAAAACCGATGCCCTTTTCGGCCAGCGCGGCCGCAAAGGTACGGGCACCCTGCGGACTGATCGTGCTCATGTCAATCACAAGGCCGCCCGCAGCGGCCCCGTGGATGACACCACTCGCCCCTAACAAGACCTCGTGGACATCGGGCGTATCACTCACGCACGAAAAAATAATTGCGCACCCGGCAGCCAATTCCTGGGGACTATTGGCACGCCGCGCCCCTGCCGCCACCAGATCATCGGTGCGCGAGACAGTCCGGTTCCAGACCGTCAGATCACACCCGGCGCGGAGCAGGTTGGCGGCCATGCCCTGGCCCATAATCCCAAGTCCAATAAAACCAATACGCTCAGTCATACTATTTCCTGTTGTGCCGGTGGTAGCGGCGCGCGCGCCGCTACCACCGGCACTGTTGATGGGAACACCATGTGTTCCCAGTCCCTGCGCCTAGCAGCCAATTATCTCTGCCGCCCGTCACACGATCCCGTTGCCCGTCACACGATCCCGTTGCCCGTCACACGATCCCGTTGCCCGTCACGCCATCCCGGGTGGCCCCGGCGTATGGCCGAAGCATTCGCCATCCGATCTGCGTGTCCATACCGATCATCTGGTGGCGAATGCTTCGGCCTTACCTTTCCCCACCGGCGATCCCGTTGCCCGCCCCGCGATCCCGTTGCCCGTCACGCCATCCCGTTGCCCGTCACGCCATCCCGGGTGACCCCCGATCCCCGATCCCCGATCCCCGATCCCCGATGCACCTACCCCACCCAACGGGGGTAACTCCCAAAGATCTTTAGCATCCCAGTCTGGTCACGGATGCGTTCGAGGGCACGGGCCACGTGGGGATCATTGCGGTGCCCATTGATGTCTACCAGAAAGATATACCTGCCGAGCGATTCTTTGGCCGGACGCGATTCGAGCTTGGTCATGTTGATCTGCTCGTCGGCCAGCACTTGCAAGGGGGCCACCAGCGTGCCGGCCCGATCTTCCCGAAAGCCAAAACAGAAACTGGTTTTGTCATCGCCCGTTGGCGGCGCGTCCTGGGCGGCCAGGGCAATAAAGCGGGTCACGTTGCCAGGATTATCGGCCAGGTCACGGGCCAGGATCGTCGCCCCGGTCAACTCGGCGGCACGCAAGGTACTGATTGCTGCGGCAGGCCTTTCGTCGGCCAGCGCTTCGGCGGGGGCTGCACTGTTCGACAACGAGGCCACAGTTGCCACCCCGGGCAGGCAGCGTTCGATGAAGCGCCGACACTGCCCCAGGCTCTGCGGGTGGGCATAGAGTACCTGGATGGCGTTCAGACTCAGGCCCGCCCGGGCCACCAGGTACTGGCGAATCGGGATCACGATCTCGGCGGCGATTTGCAGACTCGTTTCGTGGATCAGCAGATCCAGGGTGTAGTTGACACTGCCTTCGAGCAAATTCTCGATCGGCAAGAGGCCCAACGCGGCGGCTCCGGTCTCGATCGCCGTGACCACAGCGGGAATGCTGGCCAGGGGCAGCAGATCGGCCCCGTCACGGCCACCCGCATAGGCAATTGCGGCCTCCTCCGAAAACGTACCCGGCGGGCCAAGGTAGGCAATCGTTGACATACTAGTCCGTGGTATACCCGGCTGCGTAGGCGGCCGCCTCGGCTTTGATACGGGCCTGACGGGCGGCGAGCATCTTGTTGAGCGCCGCCATATAGGCCTGGGCCGCCGCCACAATCGTATCGGTATCCACGCCATAGCCACTGTAGATCTGCGGAGCGGTGCGGCGACCGGTGAGCAGCGTGGTCGTGCTGCTGCTGTCATCCATGCCTTCACGGCCTTCGCCAGCGTCAGTGGCACCCTGCTCACGGATGCGCACCGTCACCTGGGCGACCGCATCAAGGCCCTCGGTGATCGCACTGATCGCAAACTCGGTCAACTCGTTGGGGCGCTGGATGATTCGGTTGATCGCTTGATAGATCGCGTCTACCGGCCCGGTACCGTGGCCGCTATCAATGTGGATCTGGCCGTCGGGCCCGCTCAAACGCACAGTTGCGGTGGGGATCATGCCACTGCCCGAACTGTACTGGACATGCTCCAGTTTGTAGACCTCGTTGGTATGCTGGAGTTCACCGGCCACCAGGGCCTCGATGTCACGGTCGTCCACGCGCTTCTTGCGGTCGCACAGCTCTTTGAAGCGCACAAAGAGGTGCTGGAACTCGTCTTCGCTATCGAGTTCGATGCCCATGGCGTGCAGCTTGGTGCGAAAGGCGTGGCGGCCCGAGTGCTTGCCCAGCACCAGTTCGTTGCCATCCAGGCCGACCGTTTCGGCGCTCATAATTTCGTAGGTCTGACGATGCTTCAGCACGCCATCCTGATGGATGCCCGACTCGTGGGCGAAGGCGTTCGCGCCGACAATCGCCTTGTTGGGCGGCACCGGCACGCCAATAAAGCTCGACACCAGGCGTGAGGCGCGGGCCAGTTCGTGGGTATTGATTTTGGTATGGACACCGTAAAACTGACCACGGGTATGGATCGCCATGACCACCTCTTCGAGCGAGGCATTGCCAGCCCGTTCGCCAATCCCGTTGATCGTACACTCGACCTGACGCGCCCCGCCGCGCACCCCGGCGAGCGAATTAGCTACCGCAACCCCCAGATCGTCGTGGCAATGGGTCGAGAGGATACAGTTTTCGATGCCGGGAACGTTTTCGACCAGATCTTTGATCATCGCCCCATACTCATCGGGGGTCAGGTAGCCCACCGTATCGGGGATGTTCAGGGTCGTCGCCCCGGCGGCAACGGCGACGGCAACGGCTTCGCGCAGGAAGATGGGATCACTACGTCCGGCATCCATGGGCGAAAATTCGACATCGTCGCAGAGCGAACAGGCAAAGCGCACCATCTCATCAATAATTTCGAGGCACTGGGTCCGCGTTTTGCGGAACTGATGCTCAAGATGAATGTCCGAGGTGGACATGAAGGTATGGATGCGCTTATTCGTCGCTGGCTGGATCGCGGTCCAGGCCTTTTCGATATCATCACGATTGGCCCGGGCCAGGGCCGCAATCGTCGGCCCATCAGGGGTGCCGACTTCGCGGGCGATTGCATTGACCGCCGCCCAATCGCCGGGCGAGGCAGCCGGAAAGCCCGCTTCGATAATATCCACGCGGAGGCGAGCGAGTTGACGGGCAACTTCGAGCTTTTCCTCCAGCGTCATCGTACAGCCAGGAGCCTGTTCACCATCACGCAGCGTCGTATCGAAAATCCGTACATGACCGTCTACCATAATCTCTCCTTAAAATATATCTACTGATAACGAAAAAAACAGCGCATGCGCTGTTTTTTTCGTTATCAAAAAAAGCCTACGCCCCACCCGAACCAGGAATAACCTCACGCGGGTTGACGAACGGCATCATGCGGCGCAGATCCAGACCGATCTTCTCGATCGGGTGGGCCACATCAGCCTGGCGACTCGCGTTGAAGCGCGGGCGACCATTGGCATTCTCGTCAATCCAATCTTCAGCAAAGGCCCCCGACTGAATGTCGGCCAGGATCTGGCGCATGGCCCGGCGGGTCTCGTCGGTGATAATCTTCGGCCCGGCGGTATAATCACCCCACTCGGCCGTATCCGAGACCGAGTAGCGCATGTAGTTCAGGCCACCCTGGTAGAACAGGTCCACAATCAGCTTCAGTTCGTGCATACACTCGAAGTAGGCCACCTCGGGCTGATATCCCGCCTCGACCAGGGTCTCGAAGGCGGTCTTGACCAGGGCCGAAACGCCACCACAAAGCACAACCTGCTCGCCAAACAGGTCGGTCTCGGTCTCTTCGGCGAAGGTGGTAGTCAGCACCCCGGCGCGGGTGCAGCCGAGACCCTTGGCATAGGCGAGCGCATCTTGCAGCGCCCCGCCGCTGGCATCCTGCTGAACGGCAACGAGGGCCGGTACGCCCCCACCCTGGGTGTAGACTTCACGCACGCGGTGGCCGGGGGCCTTCGGTGCGACCATGCTTACGTCAATTCCGGCGGGCGGAATGATCTGGCCGAAGCGGATGTTAAAGCCGTGGGCAAACATCAGGGTCTTGCCGGGTTCCATGTGCGGGGCGATATGCTCGCGGTAAATATCGGCCTGCCCGATATCAGGGGTCAGGATCATCACGATCTGAGACTCGCGGGCCGCATCAGCGACACTCATCGGCACCAGGCCCGCCGCCTCGACCTTAGCCCAACTCTTCGAGCCGGGGTAGAGCCCGACCCGCACATCGAGGCCACTATCGGCCAGGTTGCGGGCGTGGGCGTGGCCCTGACTACCAAATCCAACGATTGCGATCTTCTTGCCCTTGAGGCGCTCAAGGTCGGCCTGCTTGTCGTAGAAGAGCTCCGCCATGATTGTGGGTGTTCCTTTTGCTTGTGGTTACACGTGGGGGCTAAACCAATGGTTTAACCCATGTCCGACTCCGATAGGATGTGACCATGCCTTCTAGGTAACGCGAGTTGGGTTGGCAACCCTCTCCCCCCTCCCCCAGCCCCTCCCCCTCAGGGAGGGAGGGGAGCCGAACCGCAGCAGAATGCGCTTTTTGGCGCTGCTCCCCCCTCCCCCCTTGAGGGGGAGGGGGGACGGGGAGGTGGGGGGTAAACGGGTCAACCATATCCCGCATAGCAAAGACGCTATCCCTGAAAGCCGAAAAAAGCCACTGGAGGGGCAAGCCCCTCCAGGTGGTTGGTGAAATTAATTAAGGGCGGGAACAATGTTACCGTTATTGCCCTCGACATACTGATCGGCGTTGTGGCCGCGCGTACCGCGTACCATCGCAATCCGTCCGGTGCGCATCATCTCTTTGATGCCATAGTTGCGCACCACTTCGATAAAGTTTTCGACCTTGGACGGCGTGCCGGTCATTTCGACGATCATGGTACTGGTGCCCACATCAACAATTTTGGCCTCGAAGACCCCACACATCGAGACGATCTCGTGGCGGATGGTCGCAGGCGCGTGCAGTTTCAACACAACCATTTCGCGTTCGACGGTGGGATCGTCGCTCACGTCACTGACCTTGATCACTTCGATCAGGCGATAGAGTTGCTTGACGACCTGTTCGACATGATCCGACTCGACCACAATCGTCATGCGGCTGATCCCGGGCTGCTCGCTATGCCCAACCGCGAGACTCTCGATATTGTAGCCACGGCGGCGCACCAACCCGGCGACCCGGCTCAGCACACCAGGGCGATCCTGCACCAACGCAACAATCGTATGCTTCTTCATAGGAAGGGGTTCTTTCTTCGTGGGGCCTCTGTTCGCAGAGGCTTCGTTAGCGCCCGCCCCCCAGCCCCTCCCCCTCAAGGGGGGAGGGGAGCCGCACCGCAGCCAGATGCGCTTGTTGGCGATCTCCCCCCTTGAGGGGGAGGGGGGCCGGGGGGGTGGGGGGCAAAGGGCGATCAGCCTATCTAAATAGCCGGTTTCTCGGTGATCATATCGCCAATCGAAGTGTTCTGGGGCACCATCGGGAAGACGTTGACCTCACGCTCGACCCGGAAGTCAATCAGCACCGGGCCATCCGTGGCCAGAGCCTCGTCGATCGCGGCCTGGATCTGGTCGCTATGCTCAACCGTGATGCCCTTCCAGTAGTAGGCTTCGGCCAGTTTGGCAAAATCAGGCCCCGAGAGCGGCGTCCCACTGTAGCGCTTATTCTCGAACAGTTCCTGCCACTGGCGCACCATACCCAGGTAGCCGTTGTTGATCACACAGATCTTGACGTTCTTGATCCCCTCCTGGACAATCGTCGCCATCTCCTGATTGGTCATCTGGAAACCGCCATCACCACAGATAACCCAGATCGTCTTGTCGGGATGGGCGACCGCTGCGCCCAGGGCGGCCGGCACCGAAAAGCCCATCGTGGCGGCCCCGCCCGACGTGATATGGGTACGCGGGCCAGCGTTCCAATCGAGCAACTGCGCGGCCCACATCTGGTGCTGGCCGACATCGGTAATCACGATATAGTTTTCCTGGGCTGCCAGGTTCTGGTTGATTGCCGCATAGACATCGTGGGGCGGCAGGGCCATATGCTCAACCGCAGCCCGATTGACATACTGCTGCTTGCCCTGGTGCTTGTCCTGCAAATCACGGATGTACTCCATCCAATCCGAGGCATTGGCGTGCAGATCGGCCAACTCCTCGCGATCGGGCATGGCTTCAATCAGCGCTTCGAGGGTCAGGCGCGCATCGCCAACAATCGGCACCGTGACCTTCACATTCTTGCCAATCTCAGAGGGGTCAATGTCCACGTGGATGACCTTGGCATTGGGGGCAAAGGTACTGGCCTTGCCGGTCACGCGGTCATCAAAACGGCCACCGATATTAAAGAGCACATCGCACTCCTGGATGGCGCGGTTGCAATGCACCCAACCGTGCATCCCGGGCATACCCAGGCTCAGCGGATGATCTTCGGGGAAGGAGCCAATCCCGTGGAGGGTCGTAATCACGGGGATGCGCAGGCGCTCAGCGAACTGGCGCAAGGGCGCTTCGCCCCCGGCCATGATCACGCCGTGACCAGCAATGATCAGCGGCTTCTTGGCACTGGCGAGCAGTTTCAGAGCTTCGCGGATCTGCTTATAGTTGGGCTGGTAGGTTGGCTTGTAGCCGGGCAGATTGAGCTTGACATCCCAATTGGGGACGATACTCTTCTGCATGGCATCCTTGGTAATATCAATCAAGACCGGACCGGGCCGCCCAGTCGTCGCAATATAGATCGCCTCTTTGAAGACATAGGGCAGTTCAGCGGCATTCTTAACCAGATAGTTGTGCTTGGTGATCGGCATCGTAATGCCGGTAATATCGGTCTCCTGGAAGGCATCCTTGCCGAGCACGTGGCTCCCAACCTGACCACAGATCGCCAGAATCGGATTCGAGTCCATCATCGCATCAGCGATGGGCGTGACCAGGTTCGTCACCCCGGGGCCACTGGTACCGATGCAGACCCCGAGTCTGCCAGTGGCACGGGCATAGCCCTGGGCAGCATGACCGGCACCCTGCTCGTGGCGGCAGAGGACATGGCGCAGCTTGTCGCGGTACTCCCACATCGCAAAATAGAAGGGCATGATCGCGCCGCCGGGGATGCCGAACATCACGTCAACCCCTTCGCGGATGAGCGCCTCACACATAATCTGGGCGCCGGTCAACTGCTTACTCATCGGGCCACTCCTTCTCAGTCAGTCCAAAAAATACACGGGTCTGCCAGGGGTGGGAAGGCCAACCATCCATCGCGATAATCGAGGCGAACCCGCCGTTGGGGCTGACCGCAGTGGCCCACGACATTGGGGGCGAGCGGATGGACAAGGCATCAAAAAACCTCCGGCGCTTGCGCGGGAGGCTCAGACTTGCTCAGGCTGCCTGGGTCGTACCTGACCCTCCCTTAACGACGTTTGCTCCACCCAATAAGGAGGAGTACGAGACCGCTTAGGAGGATAAGGTTTACAAACCGAGAAGCCATTGCACTGTACAACGTAACTAAAATGCGTGAACCGCATTGAAGATACCACAGAGCGATCAATGCGTCAAGCGGCTACAACCGCGGTTCGCCACGCAAAAACGCCGCGCACTGTTCGGGCAAGGTGGGATTGATCCAGACCCCACTACCGAGTTCAAAGCCGGCACTGCGGCTGAGGCGCGGCACAAGCGCAATGTACCAATGAAAATAGCCATTTTCTGGCTCTTTGGTCGGGGTCGAACGGATAATCAGGTTGTAGTCGGGATCGTTCAGATGGATATAGAGCCGGAACAGCACATCACGCAGCAGCGGAGCCAGATGGAGCAGGCCAGTCGGATCCAGCGAGAGGAAACTCGCCCGATGTTGACGCGGCAAGATCCAGATATGGAAGGGCGACGATGAGGCATAAAGCACAAAGGCCGCAAAGTAATCATTGACCGCAATCAGGCGCGCCCCACGGGAAAGTTCATCTTCGAGCATGGTACAAAAGACACAGCGCCCGGTATCATCAAAAAAGCGGCGGGCTTCTTCGATGCGATGACGAATATCACCGGGCACAATCGGCAAGCCCACAATCTGGCTATGGGTATGCGGTAACGAAGCCCCAGCCCGTTCACCGTGGTTCTTAAAATAGACGATCTGCTCGATCCGGTTATCGGCGGCAATCGCCCGCCCACGGCGCAGACACATTGCTAAGACCGCCCGGATCTCTTCGTCGGTCATCAGCGCCAGGGTCGCATTGTGCAGCGAATGCTCGACCAGCACTTCGTGGTAGCCAATCCCGGTGATGCTACGCTCAACCCCATCGAAACTGCGCATAATCGGCCCATCCAGGCCCAGCGCCGGATACTTGTTGCGCACGACCCGGGTAGCCCATGGCCCGGTCTCGGGGTCACGACAGACCTCGAGATCCAGCTCCTCGTTGCCGATACAGAAGGGGCAATGGGTATCGTGATCGGCCCGCTCGTGGGTGCGCGGACGATCCACCGCTTCGGCATAGGCGTTGGGGCGGCGCGCCCGCTCGCTGGCAATAATCACCCACTCGCGGGTCGCGAGATTTTGCCGCAACTCTGCCATAGCTCATGATCCTGTTAGCGGCGCTCAGGGGCCATACCGTAGACCCACCCCCATTGTAGGGCCGATACACCGCAACGCGCAAGCGATAGGACGACTCTATGCTACAATAATGGTATTCCGTGTGATATGTGTAATGTATGCGTTGGCAAGCAACAACTGTAGGCCAGAACCCGCGCCCACGCGTCGGTAGATTGGTCAGACACGTTGCGTAGCTAACGCTAGGACAAGCGTGCATTTTATCAGGCGTATGCCTGTTCCGCTGAACGAAGCCGAAGTGATCGAGGTGGCAAGTGACCCAGAACGGCAAGGTTCGTCCGGTAGTGCTCGAAGCACGCAGCATCACCAAACGCTTCCCCGGGGTAGTCGCCAATGATAAGGTCTCGCTCAAGCTCTATAAAGGCGAAGTGCTAGCCCTGCTCGGCGAAAATGGGGCTGGCAAGTCCACCCTGATGAATATCCTCTATGGGCTGTACAGCCAGGACGAGGGCGAGATTCTGGTTAATGGTGAGCCGATCCGGGCCAGTAGCCCCCACGAGTCGATCCAACGAGGCATCGGCATGGTGCATCAGCACTTCCAACTCGTGCCGGTGATGACCGTCACCGAAAATGTGATGCTCGGGAACGAGGTTACCCGGGGCGCGTTTCTGGATCGCCGCCGCGCTGCCGCGCAGATCCAGGCGATTGGGAGCCAGTACGGGCTGCCAGTTGACCCTAAAGCGCTGATTGCCGATCTTGATGTCGGTGCCCAGCAACGGGTCGAGATTATCAAGGCGCTCTATCGCAATGCCGATATTCTGATCCTCGATGAGCCAACCGCCGTCCTTACCCCCCAAGAGGCCGACGATCTGGTCAAGGTGATGCGTACCCTGACCGATCAAGGCAAATCGCTGATCTTTATTACCCATAAACTGCGGGAAGTGCTCGAGATTGCCGACCGGATTATTGTGCTGCGGGCCGGTCGCGTTGTCGGCGAAACCACTCCTGCTGAGGCGACCGAAGCCAAACTTGCGGCGATGATGGTCGGGCGCGATGTCTTGTTGCGCGTCGAGAAGGGGCCACCCTCGCCCGGGGCGTCCGTGCTGACGGTCCAGGGGCTGAAAGTGCGCGATGACCGGGGCCTGATGGCCGTCAATGAGGTCAGTCTTGAGGTTCGGCAAGGCGAGATCCTGGGCATCGCCGGGGTGCAAGGCAATGGGCAGACCGAGCTGGTGCAGGCGATCAATGGCTTGCGCCCGCCTGTCGCAGGCACGGTCACGATTGCAGGGCAAGATGTCACCAGTGCTACCCCGCGCACAATCACCGAGCTCGGTGTGGCCCACATTCCCGAAGATCGCCAGCGCGACGGCATCGTCACCAGTTATCAACTCACCGACAATGCCGTGCTCGAATTGTATTATGTCGAGCCGTTCGCCAAAGGGATTATTCGCAACGAGCCAGCGATCACGAGCCACGCCGAAGAGTTGGTGGCTGCGTTTGATGTGCGCACCCCCGGTGTCCATGTCCCGGCCAGTTCACTCTCGGGTGGCAATCAGCAAAAGTTGATCGTGGCCCGCGAGTTTACCCGCCGGCTCAAGTTGCTGATCGCGGCCCAGCCCACCCGGGGCATTGATGTGGGTTCGATCGAGTTTATTCACAACCAGATCGTCAAAAAGCGCGATGAAGGCGTGGCGGTACTGGTCGTTTCGGCCGAACTCGATGAAATTATGGGCCTCTCGGATCGCATCGCGGTCATGTATCACGGCCAGATTGTCGCCACGGTGAAGAATGGCGCGTTAACCCGTGAACAACTTGGCTTGCTGATGGCCGGGGTCAGCCTGAACGAAACCGTAAGCCACGAAGCATAATTTGGAGCGAGGAGTTTTGTATGGCGCGGGCGGCAGCCGATCCAACCCCTCCTGGTGGGCCTAGCGGGTTCCGAGGCTTCTGGGAGCGTTATTCACCCATGTTGGTGCCGGTGCTAGCGGTCTTTACGGCGCTGGTGATCGGGGCCGTGATGATCGGGATCACCGGTGGCGACTGGCAGGCCGCCTATATCGGGCTCTGGCAAGGGGCCTTTGGTTCGCCCCGCGCCTTTGCCGATACGGTCATCCGCTCCACACCCTATATCATTTGTGGTCTGGCTGTGGCCCTGGCTTTCAAGGCGGGGCTGTTTAATGTAGGGGCGCAAGGCCAATTGTACATGGGTGCCCTCGCCGCCGTGGTAGTCGGGATTACCCTCAAGCTGCCGCCGATTTTGCATATTCCGAGCGGCATCATCGCCGGAGCACTCGGCGGGGCGGCATGGGCGGCGATCGCTGGTTTCCTTAAGGCCCGCACCGGTGCCCACGAGGTGATCAATACGATCATGCTCAACTATATTGCGGTGCTGCTCACCGATTGGCTGATCAAGAGTCGCCAACCCCTGCTGCTTGGCGATCTCGCTGATACGAGTAGCTCGCGCACGCCGTTCATTGCCGACACGATGCGCCTGCCCGCGATCGAAATGGGCGCGACCACTCGACTACACCTCGGGATTGTATTTGCGATTGTGCTCGTCTTCCTCGTAGCCTGGTTTCTCTCGAAAACCACGGTCGGCTTCGAATTGCGCACCTCGGGCACGAATGCCAATGCCGCTCGCTACGCCGGCATAAGCGTGCCGCGCACCGTCGTACTAGCGATGGCGCTCTCGGGGGCGCTGGCAGGCATGGCTGGGGCGATCGAGGTAATGGGGGTACGCTACGAGGTCAGTACCGACTTTATTACCGGGGTCGGCTTCGACGCGATTGCTGTGGCCCTCTTGGCACGGGGCAACCCGATCGGCATCCTGTTTGCGGGCCTGCTCTGGGGTGGCCTGTTGACCGGGGCACGCCTGATGCAAGTGCGGGCCGGGCTATCCATTGATGTGATCAAGATTGTGCAGGCCCTGATCATCATGTTCATTGCCGCTGATCAGATTGTGCGCTTCATCTATCGCATTCCGCAACGCAAACCCGGCGAAGAGACCCAGATTAGCAAGGGGTGGGGCAGCGGGTGAGATTGCCTACCCCCGCATCTCGGTTAACAATTGCTGCTTCAGATCCCAGAGGGACTGCGAGAGCGAGACATGGTAGATGTGCGGGTTGACGAGGCGGCGCACCCCCGCATCGAGCCGCTCAACATCGGCGCGCCGCTGACTGCGAATGGCTTCGAGATCCGGGAAATCGTAGACCAGTTGCCCTTCACGCAGGACGTCAACCAGCAGTGGCTCGATCCCCGCAATCCGGCTCTGGTCCAGACTGCGGTGCAAGGTCGGGTCACTGGAATGGCGCAACACCAGTTGAGGCTCGGTCGTGGGTTGCTCAGCTTCGAGCGCAACGAGGTCAGCGGTGGCGCGCCCGCGCTGGTCGTAGATCCGCCAGACCCGCTTCAGGCCCGGGTTGGTCAGTTTGGCGGGCGTATCGGCCAGTTTGATCGCCGGGCGCCAGGTTGTGCCATCGTGGAGCGCCACCAGTTTGTAGACCCCGCCCAGCGCCGCTTCGCCGTGGGACGTGACCAGGCGCGTGCCGACCCCATAGACCAGCCGCGCAATGATCGCACTCGCATCGGCCCCGTAGCGCGCCGCTTCGGCCATAATCTGGGTCTGGATCTGCCAAATCACCAGTTCGTCCAGATCGCTCGACAAGACAATGCTGGTGTCGGGAAACCCGGCCCGATCCAACATCACCGCTGCCTGAATGGTCAGATAGGCCAGGTCGCCCGAATCGAGTCGAATGCCGATCGGGCGATGCCCTTTGGCCCGTAACTCCTCGAAGACCCGGATCGCGTTCGGCACGCCGCTTTCGAGCGTATCTACGGTATCAACCAGCAGCAAACAATCGTCGGGGTAAACCTCGGCATAGGCCCGGAAGGCGTCCAACTCGCTCTGGCCGAGGGCCAAAAAAGCCTGGATCATCGCATGGGCATGGGTGCCCCGGGGCGGTAGGCCCAAGGTCGCCGAAATACCCACATTCGAGGTGAAGTCAGCCCCGCCAATCAGCGCCGCCCGCGTGCCGGCATTGGCACCCCGATCCTGCCCGCGCCGCAGACCAAATTCGAGCACCTGGGCCTGCCCGCTGATCTCGCGGATGCGGGCCGCCTTGGTCGCAATCAGGGTCTGATAATTGAGTTGGTTCAGCAAAGCGGTTTCGAGCAGTTGGGCGATCGCGAGCGGCCCGCGCACAATCGTCAGCGGCACCCCCGGATGTACCACCCGGCCTTCGGGAATAGCCTGAAGACTCAGACTGGCAAAACCCTCGCTCTGGCGCAGATACTCCAAAAAATCGTCGCCAAACAGTTGCCCGCCGACCCGGTTGCGCTGCGCCCGCAAATGGGCCAGATCCTCATCCCGAAAGCGGGCCTCGCGCAGCCAATTCACGACCCAGGCCAGACCGGCACTGACGCAAAACCCGGCCTGGTGCGCCCCGTAATCGGGATAGCGCCGAAAGAAATGGTCGAATTGGGCGGTCTGCTGATGCAAACCCTGCCGAAAATAGAACTGGGCCATGCTCAACTGGTACTGATCCGTGAAGAGGATCCCCTCGGCGGTGCGCTGCTCATCCGGTCGCATAGGCAGACCTCGCAAATAGTGTATTATTAACACTAATAATACAGAGGAGCAGCGGGTTTGTCAAGCAGGGATGGCACTGCCAGCGGCCAGAAAGCCCAACACGACCCCCACCCATTGGCGTTCGGCCTCGATCTGCGGAAAATGGCCGCAGTTCGGAATGATCAGCAGATGGGCATGTGGCAAACTGGCCGCCGCAGTTCGCGCAACGGGATCAGCCGGAAAGACCCGATCTTCAGCCCCCCAGATCAGCAGGATCGGCAGACGCAGTTCCCCTAAGCGGGCGCGCAAGCCGGTCTGGCCCAGATCTGACGCCGCGTAGCGCCGACTAAGCGCGACCAGGGCACGCCGATTCTCGGGGCCGAGCAGCGCCTCGCGCCCGCGGGTGATCACGTCGGGGGTGACGTAACGCACTGGGTCGGCAAACGAGGCCCCGAGCATGGCCCGGGTGATCGCGGGGCGAGCCGCGATCCAGAGGATGCTTGCGCCAAACACCGGGTTACCGCCCAACCCAACCATGGGCGAGGCCGCCACAAAACCATCGGTGGCCGTCAAGACCAGGCGACTGACCCGGTGCGGGTGGTTCACGGCTAGCGCCAAGGCATATTTGCCACCCATTGAGTGGGCAATCAGATGTACTTGGGCTAGCTCAAGCTGATCAAGCAGGCCGACAAGCAAGGTCGTCATTAGTTCAAGGCCATAGGGCGCATCGGCAGGCTTGGCCGAACGCCCGAAGCCGAGCAGATCGAGGGCAATGGCGCGGTAACCCCGCGCAGCCAGGGCGCTCAGACTACGTCGCCAATCTTCGGCTGAACCAGCAAAGCCATGCAAGAGCAGCACAACCGGCCCTTGACCCGCTTCGAGCATATGCAACTTGTAGCCGCCAACGGTTACAAAACGGCTAACAATGGTCTCTGATGTCAGGTGATTCATGCCATCATGATACAATAGCTTCCCATAACAAGGGGATTTCAGTGGAAGACCTATTGTGTGAGGCATAGCCTCAATGGCTGATCCGATCGAACTCCTGCATAGTCTAGCCCGCCAACGCGGCCGGGGCGACCAACCCCTCGTCTTGGTGCGGGCGTTTCCGGCCCGTTCGGGGGCGCGGATTAGCCATCTGGCCCTTGATGATGATCTGGCACAGGCATGGGTCAAGGTGACAGGGGCACCGTTCTATCAGCATCAAGCCCGGGCGCTGGCCGCCCTAACCCGCCATGATGCGCCGTTAGCCCTGGTTGGCGGCCCCTCGGCCCATCAGACCCTCTATTTGTTGCTGCTCCAACACTTGCGCAGCTTGGCGGGCAGTACGGCGCTGTTGCTGGTACCAGACGAAACCGCCGCCGCGGCCCATTTTGCCACGCTCACCCAACTTGGGCAGGCGCTACGCATTCCGTTACGGCTTGGAGCCGCCTGGGAGTCAGCCAGTCGTGCGGCGCTGGGCGCACAACTGGTAATCACGACCCCGCTCGCCCTGCACGAACGGCTTTTGCGCCGCCATGACCGGGCCTGGGCTGGGTTCTGGAAGCGCCTGGGTCTGATTGCACTCGCCGAGGCCCACACCTATCGTGGCGTTGCGGCCGTCCATCTAACCGGCCTGTTGTTACGGGCACGCCGCCTGACCAGCCAGCCCCAGGCCCTGCGCCTGCTCGCCAGTTTCGTCCCGATGGCCGGTGCTCCGGCAGCGCTGTCGAGTCTGGCCGGGGTCGCTTGGCGGATCATTGCGGCCGACGATCTGCCGGTTCCAGCGACCTCGTTGGCGCTCTGGCGGGTGAGTGGGCCGCGGCTGCGTGAAGCCGCCGCGCTGGCCCTTGAGTTTGCCGGAAACGGGATGCGGGTGCATCTGACCTGTACCGCCTACGAGGTGCCGCTGCTGCGGAGTTTGATTGGTTCCGATATGCCAACGATCAGTGTTGGCACCAGTCCCCTGCCCGCCCGCGTGCAACTGCTGCTTGGCATGGCCGAAGCCACCCCCTGGTTGGCGCATACCCTCGATGGGTCGGCCCTGATTATCTTATTGCTTGGCGATACGCCCACTGAGCGCACCCTGATCCGGCTGGCCAGCGAACAACCCGAACAGTTACCACTGTTTGATGCACAGCCCCCAGCCTGGGTGGTGGCCCCTGGCAATGCCTACGCCGAAGCGGCCCAGGTGCTCTGTGCGGCGAGCGAACAGCCCTTTACCGCCAACGAGGCCGAGGCATGGCAGGCGACCGCCCTCGTCGCACGGCTCGAACAGCAGGGCCAGTTGTTACGCCTGCCCGAGACCGAACCCTGCTGGCAGCCGGCCGCCGGTCACGATGACCCCTATGCGAGCCTCGATCCCCAGGCAGCCTCAGGGCCAGCGGCGTTGCTCCGCGATGAACAGGGCCAACTGCTCGGTGAGCTTGATCTGGCGAGTTTCGACCGCTGGGGTTTTGTCGGGGCCGCCCTGCCACCCTGGCGCGGAGGCATGCGGGTGCTGACCCGTGATGATCAGAACTTGACCCTGACCCTGCGCGCCAGCCCCGAAGCGCGCCGCACCCTCCCGTTACGCCGCTGTAGCGTGACCGTGCGTACCACCCACGAGCAACGCAGTCTGCGTGGGCACCAGATCACCTGGGGCCGGGTGATGATCGAAGAGGAGGTCTACGCCTACCGCGAGACCGCGAGCACGCCTGGAGCGACCCCGACCGAACGGGCGCTTAGCACGCCGATCAAAGGGCGTTGGGGAGCGACCGCTGTCTGGCTCGATCTGCCGATTCCGGTCAGTGCCACCGGCCAGTTCGTGGGTTGGCTGCTCGTGGCAGCCCTGCCGCTGCGGGTGTGGGGCGATCAGGCCGGGTTGACCCCCGCCTACGACCCGGCGCACGGTCGGCTCTATCTGGTGGACAGCCAGCCCGGTGGCAATGGGCTGGCCCAATGGCTCTACGCCAACCTTGATGATCTGCTACCCCTGGCCTACGATCTCGCCCGCGACAGCCGCAACGACCCCCTCTTCGAACCCCTGGCCCGTTGCGACATGGACTGGTTGCTGGCCCTATTGGGTGGCGGCACAAGTGCCAGTTGGCTCGAACCAGCAACCCAACCCGCGCTTCCCGTCCCAACAGCCCTCAGCCAGAACAAACGCGAACGCGACGCCCAGGCCCAACGCGACGCCCAACGCGAACGCGACGCCCAGGCCCAACGCGAACGCGAACAACGCGAACGTGACGCCCAAGTCCAACGCGAACGCGAACGCGAACGTGACGCCCAACGCGAACGTGACGCCCAACGCGAACGCGACGCCCAGGCTCAACGCGAACGTGACGCCCAACGTGAACGCGACGCCCAGGCTCAACGCGAACGTGACGCCCAACGTGAACGCGACGCCCAGGCTCAACGCGAACGTGACGCCCAACGCGAACGTGACGCCCAACGTGAACGCGACGCCCAAGCCCAACGCGAACGCGAACAACGCGAACGTGATGCCCAAGCCCAACGCGAACGTGACGCCCAACGCGAACGTGACGCCCAAGCCCAACGCGAACGTGAACAACGCGAACGTGACGCCCAAGCCCAACGCGAACGCGAACAACGCGAACGCGACGCCCAAGCCCAACGCGAACGCGAGCAGCGTAACCAACGCAACCAACCCAAACGCGAAACGGGACGCCGGGGGCGCAATGTGCCGCCCCGCGACGAGCGCCCCACCACCTTGCCCTTGCCACCGCTTCCGGAAGCCAGTCCCGAGCCACCCAGGAATAGCCCGCCCCTGCGCCAGCCCCACGCCACCGAACCAAGCGCCCCCTCCGAGGAAGCCAGTATCTTGCCGGATGCCGCCGCTATGGTCACCCGGTTGCGGCAACTGCGTGAACAGCGCGAACGCCAGGAAGGCCAGAGCCTCCGTTCAGCGGAACCAGACCAACCCCAACCCGAGACCAATCCGGCCGAGCCGCGTTTTCGCGCCGGCGACCAGATCGTCTGTACGCCCTACGGCGAAGGGGAAGTCCTCAAGAGTCGCATTGTCCGTGACCGCGAGATCCTCGAAGTCAGCTTTGCGGCCCATGGACGGCTTACGATTGACGCGGCGCTGAACATGGCCCGTTTACGCGAAACCGATGCATCCCGGGAGGATGATCCGCCGTTTTAGGCCGCTGGCAAGATCAGGCTAAAGGTGCTGCCTTCACCCACGGTGCTGCGCACCCAGATCCGCCCACCGAGCACCTGCACCAGCGGCTTGACCAACGAGAGGCCCAAGCCCGTACCACCAGCCTCGATCTTGAGCGGATTTTCGGTGCGATAAAAACGGTCGAAGATGCGCGCCTGATCGGCTTCGGCGATGCCCACCCCGGTATCACGAATATCCAGGCGGGCAAACCGCTGCCCCTGCGCCAGCGTATCACGCACCGCCTCAGGCAGATCGTCGTAATGCGCCTCAGTTGCCTCGACCCAGACCCTGCCACCCTTGGGCGTATACTTCAGTGCATTCATCAACAGGTTGTAGAGAATCTGGTGGAGGCGATGGGCATCGGCACGCACCAGCGGCAAACCGGGCGGAATCGTCAGGGTCAGCTCGTGGTTGCGTTCGGTCGCCATCGTCCGTAACTCGGTGACCACGCCACTAAGCGTCTCGGCCAGGTGCAACGAACGCCACTCCAGGTCAATATTGCCCGACTCGATCTTCGTAATATCGAGCACATCATTGATCAGGGCGATCATGCGTTCGGTATTGTTGAAGATCGTGGTCACAAACTCGCGCTGGGTCTCGTTCAGCGGCCCCAACCCACCCATCGAGAGCAACTGGGTAAAGCCTTTGATCGCAGTCATGGGGGTGCGCAGTTCGTGCGACATCGTCGCAATGAACTCGGTCTTCATGCGATCGGCTTCGATCTCACGCGAGATATCACGCAGCAGTAACAAGGCCCCAAGCATTTCGCCATTGTCTTTGAGCACCGGCCCCAGCGACAGGCTCACCGTGCGCATGCCAATCGTAAGGATGGTCTGGAAATAGCGTGGCTGATCATCACGGGTCAGGGGGCGGCGCAGCAGATCGGCCAGGGGCAGTTCGCTACTGCGTTCGCCCATGTAGCGCATCAGAATATCGTGCAAATTCCAGAGCAGCAGATCCTCAATCGCCCGCTGAAGGATATTAGCCGAAGCCGGATTGATCACCAGCACCCGGCCCTCGAGATCACACACGATCACGCCATCGCTCAGGCTTTGCAGAATCGCCTGGATCTGGCTCGATTCCTTCTCCTGACGATCAAGCAACTCGTAACGACGCTCGGCCTCGGCACTGATCATCTGGAACAGGTTGGCGTTGTTGACCCCAATCGCGATGGCACCGGCACAGGCATTGAGCATGCGCAGGTGCCCTTCGTGGAAGAAGCCGGGTTCACGGTGCGACAGGCTCAGCACCCCCAGCACATCGCCTTGCATGACCAGCGGCACCGCAATCATCGCGCCCTGGCGTTTGCGAGCCGAGCCACCCGGCGCAGCCACCCAGCGTGGATCACAGGCGATATCGTCAATCAAGACCCCAACCCGATGCTGCGCGACCCAGCCCGCAATCCCGGTACCAATCGGAAAACGCAGGTAGTCATTCGGATTCGAGGCAGGCACGCCCAACACGGCGCGAGTCATCAACAGGCTACTATCATCCTGTTCGACCAGCATAATTGACGCATGCTCGGCGCGGGTAATATCGGCCAGCAATTGCAGCGACGTCGTCAGCAGATTATCGAGATCGAGGGTACTACTTACCTCGGTCGAGATCTGGTGGATCGTCGCGAGGCGATCCTTCTCGTCTTGCAGTTCACTAGTGCGTTCGGCGACCCGCCGCTCCAGATCCACATTCAGGGCGCGCACCTCAGCATAGAGGTGGGCGTTCTGCATGGCGATGGCGGTCTGGCTGATCACACCCTGGGCCAGATCTTGTTGCAGGCGCAGTTGATTCACCGGATCAGGATCCTGAAGCACAACCACAGCTACGGGTTGCTCACTCGCAATCATCGGCAGAGCCAGCGCCCCACAGCCAGGTTGAAGCCATGCCCCATTGCGGGTCGGGTTGGGCTGGGCCTCGAACTGCAAACTGGCCCGCACAAAAGCCCGCACCACCAGATCGGTCTCGAAACTCAGGGGCAGTTCGAGTCCCGTCACCGGGGTCTGTTCATCACCAAACGACTGGCGCGCCAGTAAGCCAGGGGTCACGACCAGTTCGGCATTCTCGGCTACCGTGCCAAGCTCAACCGGAAACCAGATCGCCAGATGGGCCACCCCAGTCAGGCGCTGGAGGTTGGTCATCAGCAAATCGATCAACTGATCGGCTTCGAGAATGGCCGAAAGTTGCTGCGAGATCACATTGAGCGACTGAAGTTGGAGCGCGCGGCGATCCGCCGCATCAGAGGCCGCGTCCAGGCTTTCGGCAATAAATTCCCGTTCACGCAACAGTTCACTGGTATGGTCGGCCCAGGCTTTGGCAATCACCCGGGCCGCATCCTCGAACAAGGCACTCAACCCATCATAGAGTACCAGCGTTGTCGCCGGATCGGCACTGGTTGCAAACAGCAGATCACGTGCCGCACAACGCAACTGGCTCAGCAGATCCAGGGTTAACGCAAGATCATCGCTGAAGCCGTCAGCGAGGGCCAGGGTACGCAACGCCTCGGAGAGCGCAGCGGGATCGCCGGTGGCCGCCGTGATCGTAGCCGCATACAACTGGGCCACATCAAGCGCCGGTGGCACCAACGTGGTTACCGCCGCCTCAGGATCGACCGCCTCTGACGGCGGCGGGAAGTTCTCAAGCAGATCAACCCAGCGGGGCAGCAAGGTTGGACGCTGCTCGGCGAGCCAGGCGGCAAGGACGTTGCTCATAGCGACTACTCGGTGACTCTGACGACCACCACGGTTGCATCATCAATTGACTTACCGTGGAGGCGCATGATCAACTCGGCGAGATCTTGCGGATGACGGTCGGGTTCAATCTGCGCGTCAGAGGTGAAGCGCCCCGAGATACCATCGCTATAAAGAACGAAGGTGTCGCCAAAATTATAGCTATAGGCAAGCTTGAGCAAGGTTGGCAAACGGTAGCCGATGATGCCATTCTTCGAGATCGGCTTGATCGGCTGGGCGCTGTAGACCTGGGCACCGATATTGCCAACGCCGATGTAGCTAACCTGTTTGCGCGCCAGATCGAAGGTCAGCAGGGCCATCACTGCCCCCCGGGTTCCATGGAGCGCATGGTGGGCTTGTTGGATCAGAAAGGTCGGATCGGCGGTAGGCTGCTGGCGAATGACCGCTACCGCTGCTTCGGCCGCAGTCGCGGCTTCGCTACCGCCCCCGAGTCCATCAATCACGGCGACCTGCAGGCCATGCGGTTCAAACGGCACAATCACAAACCGATCGCCACTAATCGTCTGCCCATGCTTTGATCGCTCCGCTGCGCCCCAACTAATCGCCATAACCCATTCTCCGTTGCGGGCGATGCAGCCACTTGACCGCCCGCACCCGTGTACCAACCCCAAGGGTTGACTCGATCTGAAACTCGTCCATCAGCCGCCGCACCCCAGGCAGGCCAGCCCCAAGCGTATGCGCGGTACTGTAGCCATCCTGAAGGGCCAGATTAATATCGGCAATCCCCGGCCCATGATCAACGGCCTCGATCATAATTCCGAGGCCGTGTTCGGGGTGCGTGATCTGTACGATCTCGATCTGACCTTCAACCGCATGCACCAGAATATTGCGGGTCAGTTCAAGGATCGCAATTTCGACCCGGGTGCGATCAGCATCACCCATGCCAAGCGTAGTCGTGATCTCACGGGCGCGGCTCATCGCCACGTAGACATCAACTTCACGCCGGATGGGACAACTGAGCGGCGATTGCATGGCGACTGGAGCTCGCTCGCTTTCGACAAGCGTACGCCGCAAGATCGGCGTGCCCAGCATTATACCATCGGGAAGGAACCAATGAAGCCCTACTCATTTTCGAGCATGATCGTGACCGGCCCATCGTTGATGAGCGCGACCTGCATCATGGCCCCGAAGACCCCGGTTTCGACGTGGATCCCGCGCGCTCGCAACGCATCGGCGTAGGCGACTACGAGCGGGGCAGCCAGATCGGGGGGTGCCGCGCCCACAAAGCTTGGGCGACGGCCCTTGCGGGTATCGGCATAGAGCGTAAACTGCGAGACGACCAGGGCCGATCCGCCCGCATCAAGTAGCGAGCGATTGAATTTCCCGGCCTCATCAGCGAAGATCCGTAGGTCGGCGGTTTTATTGGCCAGAGTGACGGCAGTCGCCGCATCGTCACCCTGGCCCACGCCCAGCAGGATCAGCAGCCCCGGCCCGATCTGACCGATCACCTGATCGGCGACCGTGACCGAGGCTGAACTGACTCGTTGGAGCAAGGCACGCATCTACAGGCCGTACTGTTCGCGCACCAGAACACCGAGGCCTAGGCGATCTAGGGTCGTGAAAGGCACCAGCAACGTGATCGTCACGACCCCAGGGTGGCGGCCAATCTCGATCCCGCCGGTGATCGTGACGCGGTTCTTGACCTCATCCACGCGCATCCCGAGTAGGGCGGCAGCGCGGGCCAAGCCATTTTCGGTCGCCGCATTGAGGTTCGCGCCAGTACCGACAAAACTCAGCGGACCGCTCGACTCGATTCCGGCCATGCCCCACTGGCGGGCCAGTGCCTCGGCGGCATCACGCTCGTCGGCACTGAGCGGGCGGGCGAGCGGGGGCAGATCATCAGGGCGCATCAAGAGCAGCGGCCCCTCGTTGCCCAGACCCTTGAGCACACTGACCCGCAGGGTGACCCGGCCCGAGACATCGGTGGTATGCCCGGCGATCTCGCCGTCGCCCTGCATCGCGTGCATATCACCAAGATAGACCCCACCCCCGGGAACCTTGACCGGGCAGATCAGGATGGCACCCTGGCGCACGGCATCAATATCCATATGGCCGTCGGTGCGCTGTTCGAGTTGCTCGGCGGTGAGGCCATAGGCATGGGGTGCGCCAACCAGAAACTGGCCGAAGTCACCCGCATTATGCGAGTCGGGCATATCCACGGCAGGCGTCGTGCCGATATTGCCCAGGAAGGGCCGCATGCGGGTCGCAACCATCATCAGATCCGCCGGGGCAAAGGTCAGGATCGAGTACTGCTCGGAGTTGGCGGGCAGGGCACTATTGCCCCGCGGGTCCCGGGCGGCCTGATCGGCCCCAGCCCGATCCAGGGTCACACCAACGCCGTGGGCCTGATCAAACGCCATCGTATAGCCATGGGGCATCGAAAACGAGCCAGCCGGTGTGCCACACTGCTTGCAGCGAATGGCCTGCTGGCCAGTGCCTTCGACATAGGTTTCGGGCCAGGGCATGCCACAGCCAGGACAGAGGTGGGCCACATACGGATCGCCCTTGCAGGCGGTCGGGATGGCTCCATCAGTGCCCGAAGCCGTTGCCAGCGACAGCACCTCGATACGCTCAATGCGGACAACCAGACCATCACCGACAGCAGCACCCTCGACCGCGACCGGGGCCGTCACTTCATGGCCGCCACGGAAGTGCGGCGTAATCATCGGCCCCCAACAGCCCGGGGCCGTCTCGGCAACAATCACACCGCCGTCGGCAACTGGCCCGTGCATAGGCTGGCTTGGGCCAACCTGACCGCGGGTATAGCTCGCAATTTCAAGCTGGGTCGTCACAGGATCAGCGACAGTCATAGCACCTCCGAAGCTAGGCGCAACCAGAACGCAGGCGGTGACCGGAAGATCACCGCGAGGTCAGACTGCTTAGGGGAAGGATCGGGTATGTTTAGTATGATACTGTCGTTCCGCCTGTGCCGTCAAGGGTTTGGGAGGGTGGGCGGGGCGACGGATCGCCGGGGTGGGCGATGGATATTGTGGTATCCCCACGTAGGGCCGAAGCATTCGCCACCGGCTAATCGGTATGGACACACGGATCGGATGGCGAATGCTTCGGCCTTACGTATCACCACCACCGTCCCCCTGGCGCGATGCGCGTCCCACCACCGTCCCCCTGGCGCGATGCGCGTCCCACCACCGTCCCCCTGGCGCGATGCGCGTCCCACCACCGTTCCCCTGGCGCGATGCGC
>JBLWKA010000051.1:34085-35586 GCA_048381555.1 Oscillochloridaceae bacterium umkhey_bin13 | reverse complement strand
CCACGCGGGCTGCCCCTACGGATTCGCACCGTTAATGCGGGTTGGTCAGGATTTGGCGTATACTGTGGGCATGCACCAACTTCCTGCCGATTTTACCATCCTCGCGCTCGAAACCTCGTGTGACGAGACCGCCGCAGCCGTCGTGCGCGGCGGTCGCACCTTGCTTGCCAATGTGGTGGCCTCGCAATTGGCGGTGCATGAACGGTTTGGCGGCATTGTGCCCGAGGTCGCCTCGCGTCAGCATATCCTCGCGCTGGCCCCGGTGGTCAACGAGGCGCTGCGGGCCGTGCCGGGTGGCTGGGACGGCATTCACGCCCTGGCGGCGACCAATGGTCCGGGCCTGAGTGGGGCGCTGCTGACGGGTCTCAATGCGGCGAAGGCTATGGCCTGGCAGCGTAACCTGCCGTTCGTGCCAGTCAACCATCTCGAAGCCCATATCTATGCCAACTGGATTGATTCGGTGGGTGGGGCTACGCCGGATGGGGAGGATGCGCTGCGCTTTCCGCTCGTGGCCCTGGTTGTCTCGGGGGGGCATACCTTGCTGGCCCTACTGCACGATCACGGCCAGTACGAACTGCTCGGCCAAACCCGTGATGACGCGGTGGGCGAGGCATACGACAAAGTCGCCCGCATGCTCGGCCTGGGGTATCCTGGTGGCCCGGCGATCGAGCAGATCGCCCGTGGTGTGAACTCTGCACCCAACGCCTTGCCCCGGGCCTGGTTGCGCGAAAGCTTCGACTTCTCGTTTAGTGGCCTGAAGACTGCGGTGCTCCACAAGACCCAGGATCGTCAGGAACTTGCGGCACGTGTGGCGCGTCCGACCATGGCAACGCCTACGCCAGGCGGCGAACGCCGTCCCGTACGCGGGCGCGAGGTGCCTACCCCAACTGGGGCACCGCCGCCGCTTCCGGCGGCCCCATCTCCACCGGCGGCGCTCGACCCGCAGTTTGTGGCCCAATTGGCTCATGCCTTCCAGGAATCGGTGGTCGACGTCTTGTGTGCCAAAACCGTCGAGGCGGCAACCCGCTATGGAGCCAACGCGATCCTGTTGGCGGGCGGCGTGGCGGCCAACCTGCGGCTCCGCGAAGAGTTAACCCGTCGGGCGGCCATCCCAGTGCGCTACCCGCCGCTGGTGCTCTGCACCGACAACGCGGCCATGGTGGCAGCAGCGGCCTTTTACCGCTTCGCGCCCGCCCCTGACTGGGCCAGCGACGTGAATCCCTCGTTGCGCTTGGGGATGTGACGAAGTGTTACCTAGCTGTCGGCACAGGTTTTTGTGCGTACGCCGCCTAACGTGACTCCCACAATCGCTCCCAAGCACACCAAAACGCGGAACCTCGTCATTGAGATTCCGCGTTGGAATGTGGAGCGGGAGACGAGACTCGAACTCGCGACAGCCTGCTTGGGAAGCAGGTACTCTACCAACTGAGTTACTCCCGCATCAGTCGTTTGCTTTGGCACTTGCAAGTATAACACCAGCCTTGGGGCCTGTCAACGGGGT
>JBLWKA010000051.1:0-33985 GCA_048381555.1 Oscillochloridaceae bacterium umkhey_bin13 | reverse complement strand
GACGAGACTCGAACTCGCGACAGCCTGCTTGGGAAGCAGGTACTCTACCAACTGAGTTACTCCCGCATCAGTCGTTTGCTTTGGCACTTGCAAGTATAACACCAGCCTTGGGGCCTGTCAACGGGGTCAGGGCTTGAGCAAAGTCCCTGCCGTGGGCGTGAACGCCTCGGCTACGGCAAGCGAAGGCCGCCTGCGCGGCCTGTTCAGCCCGCGCAGCCGTAGCCTGCGGCTTGAGCCGCCGGGGAAGCGGACTTTGCTCAAGCCCTGTCAACGGGGTTTGTGCGCTTGACAGCCAACCGAAAGGTGTGCTACCTTTAAGCAATCCATAACGAAGTGTGTCATACAGATCGTGCTTCACGCCCCCCGGCGCAGAGCTACAGTTTCCGCTACAGGAGCGCATTGCGAGCGCAGAAGCACCCCGCACGGCCATGAGCGCCACCCGGTTGAGCCAACCACCACACCTTGTGGTGGGTTTCCTGCGTACCCATTCTTGCTTTGGGTGTTGGCTGCAATCCCTACTTTGGGATGACGAGTCCGCGAGGGTGGGGCCTCGTGGCTCTGACATCTAGACCGTTGTACCGTATCATCGGCTTGTTATGAGGAGGTTCCTGTGAACCACAAACGGCTCTGGTTCTGGCTCCCGGCCCTCGCTGCACTGAGCCTGGTGCTCGCAGCGTGTGGTGGCGCACCCCCGGCACAGACTCCCCCGACGGCGGCTCCGGCAGCCCCGGCCACAGCGGCCCCGGCCCCCACGGCCGCTCCGGCGGCCTCGGCCCCGACCGAAGCTCCGACAGCTCCGGCCCCGACCGAAACGCCTGCGGCTCCGGCGGCGGGTGGCAAACTGACCATTCTTTACTGGCAGGCGGTGACGACGCTCAACCCCCACCTGGCGTCGGGCACCAAGGACTATGATGGCGCGACCGTGATCCTGGAGCCGCTGGCTCGCTATAACCAGAATGACGAACTAGTGCCCTTCCTGGCCGCCGAGATCCCCACGGTGGAGAATGGTGGGGTGGCCGCTGATGGCACGAGTGTGACCTGGAAGCTGAAGGAAGGACTGAAGTGGTCGGACGGTAGTGACTTCACGATTGACGATATCATCTTCACGTGGGAGTACTGCCGCGACGAAGCGACGGCCTGTACCAGCAAGTCGGTCTTTGATCCGATTGCCAATATCGAGGCCGTTGATGATACGACCTTGACGATCACCTGGAAGCAGCCGACGGCTGATCCGTATGTATCATTTGTGGGTCCCTTCGGCATGATCCTGCAGCGCGCCCAGTTCGGGAACTGCATCGGTGCGGCGGCCAGCACTTCGGCTGAGTGTCAGGCCGCAAACCTGGCCCCGATTGGTACCAATGCCTGGAAGTTGACCGAACTGCGCCCCGGCGATACCGTGCTTTACGAGCGCAATGAGTTCTTCCGCGATGCCGACAATGTCTTCTTCGATACCGTCGAGATCAAGGGTGGCGGTGATGCAACGTCGGCCGCACGTGCCGTCTGCGAGACCCAGGAAGTCGACTTCGCCTGGAACCTCCAGATCCCCAAGGCGGTGCTTGAGCCAATCCTTGCTACCGGGAACTGTGATCCGATTGCCGGTGGCTCTTTCGGTGTCGAGCGCATTGTGGTCAACTTTGCTAACCCCGATCCGGCCCTTGGGGACAAGCGCAGCGAGCCCGATCAGCCCCATCCCTTCCTGACCGATCCGGCGGTGCGCCAGGCGATCAATCTGGCGATTGACCGCAAAGCGATTGCCGAGCAGCTCTATGGCCCAACTGGTGAGCCGACCTGCAATGTGCTGGTGGTGCCTGCGAATGTCAATTCGCCGAACCTGAACTGTGATCGCGATGTCGAGGCCGCCAAGAAGCTGCTTGAGGATGCTGGTTGGGTCGGTAGCCCCGTGCGAGCCAAGGATGGTGTGCGCTTGGTCGTAAATTTCCAAACCTCGATCAATACGCTGCGCCAGGGTACCCAGGCGATTATCAAGGCCAATCTAGCCGAGATTGGCATTCAGGTCAACGTCAAGGCGATTGATGCGGCGGTCTTCTTCAGTGGCGATCCGGGCAACCCCGATACGCTCAACCGCTTCTTCGCTGACCTCCAGATGTACACCAACGGGCCGAATACGACCGATCCGCAGTCCTACCTCGATGGCTGGATCTGCGCCAATCGCAATAGCAGCGCCAACCAGTGGAACGGCACCAACGACGGGCGCTACTGCAACCCCGAGTACGATGCGCTGTTCGAGGAGTTGGCGGTCGAACTCGATCTGGCGCGGCGGGCCGAGCTTGCCATTCAGATGAATGACATCCTGACCACCGATGGCGCGGTTATTCCGCTGATCAACCGCCGTACGCCCAATGCGAAGCTGAAGACCCTTGATGGGCCGACCTTCAACACCTTCGATAGCAATATCTGGAATATTGCGAGCTGGCGGCGGACCAATTAATATCACGTCTTCCTGTTTGAGGATGCCGGATGCTTGTCATTAGGAGCGCAGCGAGGAAGCTTGGGCCACCCGCTCAGACTCCTCGCTACGCTCCTAAGCAACACAGCGCACCATGTCATTCCGAACGCAGTGAGGAATCCTCACTGATCAGCACTGAAGACCCCTCACTGCGTTCGGGGTGACAACGGAGCAACGCAGGTATTAGGCTATTTCCTACTTCCTACGTTCCTAACTTCTTTGGCTTTAGGCGAGGAGCCATGCTATGACTCAGTACATCATCAGGCGGGTGCTGATTGCCATCCCCACCCTGCTGGTGATCAGTTTCATTATTTTTGCGATCCTGGCTCTGGCGCCTGGTGATCCGCTGGCTCAGTTTGCGCTTAATCCGGCCATTCCAGAGTCAACCCGCGAGCTGATTCGGATTCAGTTCGGGCTTGATCAACCCTGGCATATCCGTTATGTGCGCTGGATTACCTCCCTTTTGCAAGGCGATTGGGGCTGGTCGTTCAATAGCCGTAGCCCGGTGATTGATATTGTGTTTCAGCGTTTGCCCCAGACCCTGACGGTGGTTGGAACTGCGTATGTGATTGCGGTACTGGTGGCAATTCCGATTGGGATCATTTCGGCGGTCAAACAGTATTCGATTTTTGATAATGTGGCAACCTTCTTCTCGTTTGTGGGCTTTTCGGTGCCCTCATTTTTTACGGGTTTGATCCTGATTCTGGTGTTTGCCGTAAATCTGAAGTGGTTTCCGATTGTTTATAGCACGACTCTCGAGGTCAATAGCTGGGAAACGCTCGGCCAGCAGATCCGCCAGATGGCGCTGCCGGTCACGGTGCTGGTGGTGCAACAGACCGCCGCCCTGACCCGTTTTATGCGCTCGGCGATGCTTGATAATCTTTCGTTAGACTATGTGCGCACCGCCCGCGCCAAAGGTTTGAATGATCGGGTGGTAGTATTGCGCCATGTGTTGACTAATAGCTTGATTCCCGTGATTACCCTGATTGCCCTTGGTATTCCAACTATTTTTGCCGGGGCGATTATTACCGAAAATCTGTTTCGGGTGAATGGGATTGGGGCGTTGTTGATCCAGTCGATCAATAGCAATGATACCCCGGTGGTGATGGCGATTACCTTTATCTTTGCCGTGCTGACTGTATTCTTTAACCTGATCGCCGATATTCTCTATGGCACCCTTGACCCGCGGGTCCGCTACAGCTAAGAGGTAACCATGTCAGAGGCGGATCAGGTGCTAGATAGTCCACTTTCGACGACTGGCCAGGCTCGGCTGCAGCAGCTACGTACGAATGTGGCGGTTAAGCCCCGTACGCTGCTCGGTGATGCCTGGCGGCGTTTTCGTAAACATAAATTGGCGATGATCGGGGTTTTTATCCTGACCTTCTTCGCCCTGGCGTCGTTTCTTGGCCCCTATTGGTATGTGCCGCGCCTGGCTGCCCAGCTAGAAGAGAATGGCCTGCCCTTCCCGATGGAAAACCCGGATCTCCAGGCGGCGATTGATCACCTCGATTTCTTGAATATTCTCTCGCCCCCTACGTCGGTGCATCCCTTCGGTACCGATGATCTGGGCCGTGACTTGATGGCCCGCACCCTCTACGGTGGACGCATCTCCCTCATGGTGGGCTTTACGGCCATGATCATTGCGATCACGATTGGTACGGTGATTGGCGCAACGGCGGGCTTTTTTGGCGGTTTTGTCGATCAGGTTCTGATGCGCTTAACCGACCTGTTCCTCTCGTTGCCGGCTGTGCCGCTGACCCTGCTCACGGTCTATCTGTTTCGTGATCCGGTGATCAAGGCGATGGGCTCACCCGAGGCCGGGGTCTTTACGATTGTCGTGACGGTGATCGGCCTCTTGGCCTGGATGAGTACTGCTCGCATCGTGCGCGCCTCGTTCCTTTCACTCAAAGAGAAGGAGTTTGTTGAGGCTGCGACGGCCCTTGGGGTGGATCGGGCTTCGATTATGTTCCGCCACATCCTGCCCAATGCGATCGGCCCGATTATTGTCGCTGCCACGCTTGAAGTGGGCGCGGCGATCATTACCGAGTCGACCCTGTCGTTCCTTGGGGTGGGCTTTCCCCCTGATACGCCAACCTGGGGCCGTCTCGTCACCGATGGTAGCCAGTATCTACAGGCCGCACCCTGGCTGGCGCTCATCCCCGGTGGCCTGATCTTCCTGACGGTGCTCAGTATTAACTTTATTGGCGATGGCCTGCGTGATGCGCTCGATCCGCGTTCGCGGCTCTAATCCTTATTCGGCCATCACGATCCGATTGCGCCCTGCCGCTTTGGCCGCGTATAAGGCCTAGTCAGCCGAGCGAATCAATTCGTTTTCGTCGTGGCCGAGTTTCGCAAAGCCAATCGAAACCGTCACTGGTTCGAGGGTCTGGCCATGGTAGATGATGCGGATGGCATGGATTGCACTGCGGATTTGCTCGAGCCGCGCCCGCGTATCCTCTGCTCCTGCACAAGAGAATGTTAGCGCAAGGATGCTCGTGTGGGGTAGCACTCTTGCAACACGAAGCGCGGCACGTACGCGAACGACCATAACGGTTACATAGCAATTACTGTACCGTGCCGCCAGCCGTAGTATGCTGAGCTTATGCCTTACCGTTTGCTGGTTTTTTAAAGCGCTTTATAAATATGGTTCCCCACATGCGACGCCCTCGGACGCAGGGCGGACGCAGCACGCTGCGTCCCTATGTCCTACGCCGATGGCATCCCTCAACGATATGTGCTTGTATGCATAGCTTCTCATCACGGTTGAGCTGGTTCCTAGCCCTGCTCGTGCTGCTTGCTCTGTTTGGGCGTGCGGCGCTCACCCCCCGCTCGAGTCTGGTGGCCCTCGGGGTTGACCCGGTTGCGCTGGGGCTTGAACGTGCCCCAGTGCCGGCCGGTCTGGCAACCGGGGGCCAGGTGGCGGTCTTTTTTACCACCCCCGAACTGAGCTACCCCGATCTGGCTCAGGCTCGGATCGCACCCGCGCCCGAACGGGCCTTATTGCGTGATCTAGCGGCGGCTCGCCACAGCATTGACATCGCCAGTTTCGAGTACAACCTGGCGAGCATTGCCGAGGCGCTGATCACGGCGCGGGCACGTGGGGTCGAGGTGCGGCTGGCCCTTGATCGGGATTGTCTAGAGCACCCGGCGATGGCCCGCTGGGCGGGTTGGGTCGAAGATGCCGGAATTCAGATCAGCTGGCAGCAAGGATCGCAGTTCCTGCACAGCAAGTTTGTGGTGATTGACGGGCTGGTGGTCTGGACGGGATCGTGGAATCTGACCACTAACGATACCTACCGCAATAATAACAACCTGTTGCGGATCATGGCCCCCGAACTGGTCGCCAACTACCAGGCCGAGTTTGCGCAGATGTTTGACGGAGCCTTTGGCAAAACCAAACGGATCCTGACGCCCTTTCCGCTGGCCCAGGCTGGCCCCTTGCGGGTGGCGAACTACTTCTCGCCCCACGAGTCAGTGCGGCCCCAGGTTTTGGCCCAGATCGAGGCGGCTCGCAGCCAGATTGATGTGCTGGCGTTTGCCTTTACCGATCCGTCAATCGGTGCGGCCTTAGCGGAGCGTCAGGCGGCGGGGGTGCCGGTGCGGGTGGTCTTCGAGACCCGCAACATCCGTGGCACCGGCTCGCAGCAACTGGCCTTGCTAGAGGCCGGGATCGAGGTGCTGCCCGATGGCAACTGTTACACCATGCACCACAAAGTGATCATTATTGATCAGCGGGTCGTGATTACCGGTTCGTACAATTTTACGGGCCGCGCCGAAGACGTGAACGACGAGAATCTGTTAATCATTCACGACCCACAGTTGGCGCGGGCCTATCAGGCCGAGTTTGGGCGAGTCTACGGCCAGGCCCGCGCCCCGACCCGCTGCCAGTAACGCGTGTTACAGTGCGGGTTCGGCGCGAACGATCACCCGTTGACTGAACTTATCGGGGCCAGTCGCGGGCCAGCACGTCACCATGGTTACCACTTCGTGGTTGGTTGGGCCAATCAACTGGGCATTGGCAATCCGTTCCTCGAGCGGGGCACCCTCTTCGAGCACCACGATCCGTTCGGTGACGACATATTGGTAGGCCTGGCCCTCACTGTAGAGGGTTACGGGATCGCCGGGCTGCAGCCAATACAGATCGCGGAAGACAAAGCCGTAGCCACCGACGTGCCCGGCCAGTACGATATTGCCCCCTTCGCCGGGATTGGCCGAGCCCTGGTGCTGACCGACGGCAAATTCGGCCACCTGCCAGACGGCTACCTGCTGACCATCCTGTTCAATCAGATCCCAGCCGACTTCGACCACCTGCGAATCAACCTTGATCGAGGGTAGCATTACCCGTTCAACGGTTGCGCGGGTAGGCATGGGCGGCGGGGGCGCACTGGCGATCTGGCCCTCATTTGGCAGGAGTGGCGTAGGTTCGCCGAGGACAGGGTTGGGGAGGGGCTGGTTCAGGGTTGTCAGCGGCGCACTAAGAGCCGGCGCCTCGCGGGTGGTGGGTTGGCGTACCAGAGCGCTACGCGGCAGATCGATGCCACTATCACCCCGGGCGGCAAAGCGCATAAAATCGGCGTAGGCATAGACCCCACCAACATAGAGCAACAGATAGATCCCGCTGAAGAACAGCAGGTTTCCCAGCGTCCAATAGAGCCGCGGCCAGCCGGGGGCTGGTTCGGGGCGGGTTTGGGAATAGGTTATTTTAGGCAAAAGCATATGTGTTCATGATCTGTATGTACGACCAGTATACCAAGATCTACGGATTGCACCTAGGGTTTGGATGTGTATGGGTGTGACGTAACGTGTTGCGGCGCATCGTTCCCCGTCGGCGTCAACGCCTCGGCGATGGCCCGCGCAGGCGGGCTTGGCCCACCGTAGCCGAGCCATAGCCGAGGGCTTTCAGCCCGACGGATCAGGCCACCGTGCAAGACGTTACGCCACACCCGATGTGTAGGCGTAGGGACGCAGCGTGCAGCGTCCCTACACAAGCGTTCCTACGCAAGCTGATGATCATGCAAGAAGCGCCGCACCCGTTCCCGAAACGCGGCCGGGTTACGCCAGGCGATCAGGTGGCCTGCATCGGCTTCGTAGACCAGGCGCGCCCCGCGGATGCCACTGGCAACCACTCGGGCCTGGGCGTCGGGCACGAAGGCATCTTTGCCACCCTGAAAGATCAGGGTTGGGACGTGGATCTGGTCGAGGCAGGGCGCGACCACGGTGCGGGCAGCGGCCATCAACTCGATCGCCCGTTCGACGCTTGCATTCAGAATGGGCCACCAGTCCTCCCCGTGCTGCTGGGTCATATACCGATGCCACGAGGGCGACATATTCGCCGTACTGTGGTGGTGCGCATCAACGGTATTGGTGGTAACCTGACGAAAGACCCCATCGAGGATCAAGGCGGCGACACCCTCGGGCCGAAGGCAGATCACATTGAGGGCCGTGATCCCGCCGGCACTCATCCCGAAGATCGGCACTGGTTCGGTAAACAGATGGGCCAACAGGTCAGCCACCGCCTCGCCTTGCATGGCAAAATAACGGGTCGTAAACAGACCATCGGGACGGGCTGATTGGCCGTGACCAAGCAGATCAACACTGATCACATGGTGCTCGTCGGCGAAACGGGCCGCCAGCCGGGTCTGAGTGGCAGCACTGTAGGTATTGCCGTGCAGCAGAACCAGCGGTGGGCCTTGACCCTGTTCGAGGTAATGCAGCGGACCGTGACGGGTCGGTACCAGATTCTCCAAACGTATCTCCTCTTGACGGTGCTTGATTGATCGTACCGAGACCGGGCCGGATCGTCAAGTGCATCAACATGCTGCGTGTAACGCTAAACTGTACAGTAGAGTAAGCTGAAATCTTGTGGATGTGGAACAAGCCTATGGATGAGCTGATCGCCTTTTTGCGCGCCTATCCGCCGTTTGATCGTCTACCGTCGGCTGCGGTGGAGTTCGCCGCTGCCAATCTTCAGTCTGAAACGTTTGTTGCTGGGGTTGATCTGCTGCGCCATGGCGGTGAACCAGCCCAGTGCCTGTCGATTCTTGGCGCGGGCTATGTTGATCTGCTGCGCGAGACCGAGGGCGAGCCGCTGGTCTATGAGCGCTTAGGGCTGGGTGAGGCGTTTGGTTATCCTTCGTTGCTGCGGGGTGGCCCGCCCGTCGTGACCGTGCGTACCGCAACCGATGGCATGCGCTATTGCCTGCCTGCGGCGATTTTTCACCAGTTGCGGGCCGAGTATGACGTGTTTGCGCGCTATTTTGCCACCTCGGCCCTGGAATGGCTGAGTTTTGCGGCGCAGCATCGGTATGGCGAAGCCGAGCCAGGCCTGTTCCAGACTCCGTTGCGGGCGCTCATTCGCCGTGATCTGGTGGTGGTTCACCCCGAGACCAGGATTGGCGAGGCGGCGCGTCTAATGGCCGAACAGCATATTTCATGCCTCCTGGTTGATCTTCCGCCCTATGGCGTATTGGATAGTGGCACCGGCATGATCACGGATCGCGATCTGCGCAACCGGGTGTTAGCAACTGAGTTGTCTGCGGATCGTCCCGTGCGGGAGATTATGAGCCACCCGACGATTTCGCTTTCGGGCGAGCATATGGTCTTCGAGGGGCTGTTGATGATGCTGGAGCGCGGCATCCACCACCTGGCGATCACCGAGGCCGACCGGGTGATTGGCATTGTCACCCATACCGATGTATTGCGCCGCCAGAGCAAGAGTCCCCTGTTTTTGCCTAAGCAGCTTGAGCGTGCCCGGGATCTGGATGATCTTCGGCATTACGGTGATCAGGTAGCGAAGACGGTGGGTGGTTTGTTAGAGCGGGGCGTGCGCGTCGCCGATATTGGCCGGGTCGTGGCAGTAGCCCACGACGCCTTGCTCCAACGCCTCTTGCGAGATGCCGAAGCCGAATTGGGGCCGCCCCCGGCTCCGTATGCCTGGTTAGTGCTGGGCAGTGAAGGCCGTTTCGAGCAGACCCTGCGCACGGATCAGGACAATGCGCTGATCTATGCCGATGAGCATCCCCCCGAGGCTCCGGCCTATTTTGAAACCCTGGCCGAACTGGTGGTCGAGCGGCTGGTGCTCTGTGGGTTTCCCCGCTGCACCGGCGAGGTGATGGCGGTCAATCCTCGCTGGCGCCAGCCCCTGGAAACCTGGCAGGACACCTTTGCCAACTGGATCGGGGTGCCCAACGAAGAAGCCTTGCTGCGGGCGGGGATCTTCTTTGACTACCGGCAGGCCTATGGAACCTTGGATGCCGAAGCTGCGTTGCGCCCGATCCTGTTACAGGCCAGGAGCAATACGATCTTTCTGGCCCGCTTGGCCCGGGCCGCCTTGCGTGCCGAGCCGCCCCTGAACTTTTTTGGCAAAGTAACTCCTGAACGGCGGGGTGAACATAAAGATCGGCTTGACCTGAAACACCGTGGCACCGCCCTGATTGTAGATCTGGCCCGGATCTTCGCTTTGCAGGCCGGACGCACCGAAACCAGTACTACTGCTCGTTTGCGCATGGCCTGGCCCGAGGCGAGCATTAGCGAAGTCGAGGCCCATGCCTTGATCGGGGCCTTCGATCTGCTCAGCCAATTGCGTCTGCGCCATCAACTAGCGCAACTGGCCCAGGGTGAAACCCCGAACAACTTGATCCACTACCCCAGCTTAAGTCCGCTTGAACAGCGTGAATTGCGGGCGGCCTTCCAGACGATTGGGCGGGTTCAACGGGCGCTAGCAATGAGTTTCCAGACTGATCGCCTGGGTGGCTGAAGCAATTTTGAGTTGGGGGTGATGGTCCGACCATCGTGGTTTAAGGGCGAAGAGCACGTTCGCGGGGCGTGGGGAAACAAGTATCCGAATGGCGTGTGTCGGCGGGCTGATCCTAAGCGTTCGCGGGGCGTGGGGAAACATGGTTTCCCCACCTCTTCCTGGCAGAGCGCAGCCATGCCTACACCCCATCGCGCCAGCGCAGCGCCGCCTCGACCGGGCCAAAGTCCCAGGGGCTACCCATGCCAAAAATGAAATGGGTCACCCCCACCGCGAGATAGGCATCAAGTGATTCGTCTTTGGAAGGCGAAACACTGCGCTCGATCTCCTTGGGATCACGCTCGAACTTCGCACACCACTCATCAAGGACGGCATGTTTATGGCGGATCGTCTCGGCGTTACCAAAGCCGTGCCAGATCTGGGCATGCTGGGCCGTTAACTTTAGCGTGACCTTCTCGCCGCCGCCACCAATCATGATCGGGATGGGGCGGGTTGGGGCGGGCACATCCACTTCCCAGCGCTGTTTGATGATCGGCAGGGCCTGTCCCAAGGCGCGCAGCCGGTCGGGGGCGGTGCCAAACTCGTAGCCATACTCGGTATAGTCGCGTTCAAACCAGCCTGCACCCATCCCCAGGATCAACCGGCCCCCGCTGATATGGTCAACGGTTTTCGCCATATTGGACAGCAGGGCCGGGTTACGGTAGCTATTACAGGTGACGAGGCAGCCCACTTCGGCGCGGCTGGTGAGCATCGCCATGGCTGTAAGCGACGTCCAACCCTCGAAGTGATTGCCCTGCGGATCGCCATACAACGGGAAAAAGTGGTCCCAGTTCCAGATCGTATCACAGCCGAGATCTTCGGCGCGGCGCACGGCATCAGCAAACGAATCCCACGTTGTCTGTTGGGGGTGCAGTTGCACCCCAATTCTAATCCGGGTCATGCTGGCTCCTCTGGTAGGCATAGGTGTGATTTCAGTATACGCGAACTTCGGATGCGTGAAAGATTCGAAGTCGTAGCGTTTATCCTGTACACTGTGGCAGGGGCTGATCAATCAGCTCTGGCGAAAGATGGAACGGAACATGATCGTACGAATCTGGGGTACGCGCGGCTCGTATCCGGTGGCACGCGCCGATGTTTTGCGCTACGGCGGAAATACCACCTGTGTTGAAGTGCGGGCAGGCGGGCGCTGCATTATTTTGGATGCGGGCACTGGTTTGCGCCTACTTGGCGAAGCCTTGGCCGACGAACCCGACCCACCCCGCCAGTTTGATATGTTGATCACGCATACCCACTGGGATCATATTATCGGCTTCCCGTTCTTCGCGCCAATTTACCAGCCCGATTGTACGCTGTCGATCTATGGGTTGCGGCGTACCCAATCGAGCTTGCAAGCTACGATTGCCAACGCTCTGAGCGATCCCCTGTTGCCGGTCACGCTTGATGATTTGCGGGCCAGTTTGCACTTTCACGAATTGAATGAGGGCATGTGCTTCAAATTGGGTACGGTGCAGGTGTCAACCGCTCGTACCAACCATCCGCATCGTGCCCTTGCCTATCGGATCGAAACCCCTGAGGGTGTGCTGGCATTTATCCCAGATACCGGCCCATTCCATACGGTCTTGTTTGGCGATGAGCGGGTGGTCTGGCGTGGCACGCCAACTCCGTTCAGCCCTGCTGAGTTGCGCGAGATCGAGTTGATGCGTGCGGGCATTATCAACCTGGCCCAGAATGCCGACTGGATGCTCTATGATGCGCAGTTCACCGACGAGCAGTATGCCCGCTTTCCGCATTGGGGGCATAGTTCAGCGAATCAGGCCCGCGAAATTGCCGAGGCCGCCGGGGTCCGCGAGTTGTTGCTGTTTCATCATGATCCGCATCGTTCCGACGACGAGTTGGATCAGATCTTGCAAGAACAACGTGCGCTTGCGGCTCCTGGCCTGACGATCCATGCTGCCTATGAGGGCATGGAACTGCGCAAGGGGGAACAGCCATGAAGTTCGAGTTTTGGGGCGTGCGTGGCTATGTGCCAACCCCGGGGGTGGCCTATTTGCGGTATGGTGGCAATACCTGTTGTGTGGCGGTGACTGGCGAGGCAGGCGAGTTGCTGGTGCTTGATACGGGCACGGGCTTCTGCCAACTCGGCGATGCTCTGATGAACGGTGCGTTCCGGCAGGGCACGGGCAAACTGACTCTGCTGATCTCGCATACCTATTGGGATCATCTGCTGGGCTTGCCGTTTCCGGGGGTGGTACATACGCCTGGCAACCAGTTACAGATTTATGGCCCTGATAGTACCCGTGGTTCGCTCGAACTGGTCTATGATGGCATGCTCTCGCCGGTCTATTCGCCGGTTTATGGGCTGGCCAATATTGGGGCCACCCATACCTTTCAGCCAATCAGTACTGACCCGTTGCCGGTTGGCCACTTGACCGTGCGGGCCTTGCCACTGTCGCAGGGCAAACATTCCCCGATCTGGGCCTACCGGATCGAGGAAGGATCGCGGGCACTGGTCTATATCACTGATGTGCGTTATGTTGATGATACGATCTGGGAGCGGGCGGTTGGCTTTGCGCAGGGGGCCAAGGTGCTGATCCACAGTGCGCCCTATACCCGCCGCGAACATGTGCAAGACTATGGCCATAGCCGGGTCGAGGATGCGATCGAACTGGCGCTTGACGCCCAGGTTGAGCGACTCTATCTGTTTCATCACGCCCCAACCCGCACCGATGATCACCTCGATACGCTGGTTGCGCAGTACCGCAACGAGCTTGCGACCGATGGGGCTGCGTTGAGGTTGTTTGCTGCCGCTGAGCGTGAGGTGGTAGAGGTGTGAGGGCAACCTAGCGGTGGCCCTCATACCATATAAAAGCGGGGGAACCATGTTCCCCCGCGCCCCTTCCGCGATGTGGGGCCTGGGCGGTGGCCCTCACACCATATAAAAGCGGGGGAACCATGTTCCCCCGCGCCCCTTCCGCGATGTGGGGCCTGGGCGGTGGCCCTCATACCATATAAAAGCGGGGGAACCATGTTCCCCCGCGCCCCTTCCGCGATGTGGGGCCTGGGCGGTGGCCCTCATACCATATAAAAGCGGGGGAACCATGTTCCCCCGCGCCCCTCTTGCCTGTTACATCCCTATGCTTTGGTTTTGGTGCGGCAGGTATTCAGGCCAAAGATGGCATAGAGTGGGCAGAACGAAACGGCTGAGGTAACAAGCATAACGACGGCGAGCACCGCCGGAATGATCTGCCACAGCCCGCCAAAGGGCGCAAAGAGCGCGATCAGACCAAAGAGGGCGGTGAGTACCAAACGAATATCACGGTCAGTCGTGCCGGTGTTCTTGCGCATCGCAGTCGCTCCTTCGGTTGCTTTAGCACGAGTGAGAGAAACTTGTGTAATCTTTCACTCAGAATAAGGATGAGCCTAGCATATCATGCTGCTACGGCCAAGCGGGGGAAGCAACCACTATTGTAGGTAAAGAGGCGTTCACAAAATCGCTACGATGCGGAAATGCTAGGAAGATGTGCTACAATCGCCGCTAGTGAGGTGCGTAGCGAAGCCTGGCTGAGCCAGATAACCAAACTGCTCCGACGTTTGTCTGAAGGAATACCCTCATGAGCGAGACTCCATCGAACCTTCCCGAGGCTGGCGGTGACGTGTTCGGGCTCAGCGCTGTCCGCGAATTGCTGGGCATGATCAGTGATACGGATATTACCGAGATTGTGATTGAACGGGGTGACAATAAGCTGCATGTGAAGCGTGGTCATGCTCCGCAACCCCACCCGGTAACGCTGCCCCCGTTGATCCAGCAGCCCTTGATCCAGCAACCCTTGATCCACCAACCCTTGCACTCGGCACCGGTGCAGCCGCTCTTTGCGCCAGCACCGGCACCTGAGGGGCCACCCGTCGAATTGCCGGCAGGCCATACGGTGACGGCCCCAATGGTTGGTACGTTCTATTCGTCCCCTTCACCGAAGGATCCGCCGTTTGTGCAAGAGGGTGATGAAGTACGGGCCGGTGACTCGATTGGCATCATCGAAGCGATGAAGATGATGAATGAGATCGAGAGTGATATTGTCGGACGGGTAGCACGCATTTTGGTCAAGAATGGCCAGCCGGTTGAGTATGGCCAGGCGTTGATGGTGATCGAGCCGCTCTAGGCGGCCAGGTATTATGCATCAACCCCTTTCTGTTTCTGAGGTCACGAGCTATCTTGGTGAACTGCTCGAAGCAAACCCGGTGCTCAGTGAGCTCTGGGTTGAGGGCGAGCTTTCGGAGTTTAAGCGCCATAGCTCGGGTCATTGTTACTTTAACCTGAAGGACGAGCGTGCGCTGCTCAAGGGTGTGATGTGGCGCAGTGCAGCCGAACGCCTGGGTGCCTTGCCGCGCTCAGGCGATCTGGTGTTGGCCCATGGGCGGCTGGCGTTTTATGCGCCCCGTGGCGATCTGCAGATCTATGTAGATCGGTTTGTACCCGCTGGGCTGGGCTTGCTCCAAGCTCGTTTCGAGGAGTTGAAGGCGCGACTAGAGCGCGAGGGCCTTTTTGCCCTTGAACGCAAGCGCCCCTTGCCGCCCCTGCCACGCCGGATCGGGATAGTGACGGCCCTGGGTGGTGCCGCGCTGCAAGATATGCTGAAGGTGCTGGAGCGGCGCTATCCCCTGGTCGAGGTGCGGCTGTCGCCGTGTCTGGTGCAGGGCGAACGTGCCCCCGATAGCATCGTCGAGGCGCTCTATCTGGTCTATGCCGCCGAGGTGGATCTGGTGATCCTGGCCCGTGGGGGTGGCTCGCTCGAAGATCTGTGGGCCTTTAATGACGAGGCTGTCGCCCGGGCGATCTTTGCGAGCCCGGTGCCCGTGATTAGTGGCATTGGTCACGAGACCGATACGACGATTGCCGATTTTGTGGCCGATCTGCGTGCCCCCACCCCTTCGGTGGCCGCCGAGTTGGCCGCCCCTTCCTGCGAAGCTCTGGCCGAGCAGTTGCTCTATCTGCGGGCCCATCTGGATGCACTTGCGGCCGCCGCGCTGGCGACCCGCCGCGACGATCTGATCCAGGCCGAGCGTCAGATCAGCCGGTTTGCGCCCCAACGTCGCCTTGCCCGTGACCGCCAGCAGGTTGATGAGCTCGCCCGCCGTATGGAACGAGTCGTGACAAGCGTGATCGAACTGCGCCATGCCAACCTCGTTGGCCTGCATGGTCGTTTAGCCACCCTGAGTCCGCAGGCGACTCTGGCCCGGGGCTATGCGCTGGTCCGGCGCCTCGCTGATGGCCAAGTAGTCACTAGTCCGGCTCAAACCCCGCCCGCAACGGCACTTACGTTGACCCTGCGGGATGGTGAAGTGTTGGCTACGGTGCCATCTGCTTCGGAACAAATGGATTAAGGATTGGGGCCAGCGCCACCACCTCCTGATCCGCAGAGATGGCCCCCACAACCGCGCCTAAGCAACTATTGTCGTACGATAGGGATTGCAAATGTTGGCTGAAACCCCCGTTGAAACGTATGAGACCTTGTATGGCCGTTTGCAGGCTGTGGTTGCCCGCCTGGAAGCGGGTGAGTTGCCCCTCGCCGAAACCCTGATTTTGTATGAGCAAGGGGTGGCTCTGGCCGAAGCCTGCCAGCGTTTGTTGGATCAAGCGGAACTACGGATCCAGCAGATCCAGAATGCCGAGGCTTCGTCTGAATCATAAGGCTGCATCTGTGAGGAGGCGCAATGCGCCTGGCTGAGACTGTTCATCGTTATCCGCGTCCGCTCTCGGGGTCAGTGGCGCTCTTGTCGGCCCTGTTAGTCACGCTGGCGGTTGCCAACCTGGGCACTGCGTTGCTGCGTGGCTTCTGGGATCTGCGTGGCCGGAATGAAGCGGCGATTGCGACGCAGCCCTGGTTGGCGGGTTTGGTTGCCTGGATTGATGGGCACACGGGCCCACCGGTAACGAGTCTCGCTGCCTTTTTGCCGACTCTGCTCGGGTCCTTAGCCTGGACTGCCGCTGCGCTCCTGCTGGCCTTATTGCTGCGGAATGCCCTGCCTACAATCCGGGCTAGTGATGTTGGGATGCTGGTCGAGTTTGCTGGTTCGTGGTTGCCCTTGCGCTGGGATGAGCTTGACGTCATTCGGGTGACCAGCGACGTGGCAGGCGAACATTTTGTCCTGCTCGTCGAAACCCATCCCAAAAAGCTGACCTCGTGGCACGGCTTGTACAGCTTTGTCTATGGCCTGGGGCGTCGCCCTGGCTTCCTGGTTACCTCGAATATTGGTCAGTTCGATCAGTTGCTCCAGATGATGATCAGCCAGAGTGAGCGTACCGCCCGGGCGATTGAGGGCGTGCGGCCAGTTCAGGTGCGCGAAGATGACTCGTCACCCCTCTTTCGCCTGCTGCTCAGTCCGGCGTCGTTTTTTAGCGGTCGCGCTCGTGACGAAGCCCCGGTGACGGCGCAGGCTGCCGGGTTGGCCCCTGGCACTCAACCAACCAGCCAGTCCTATTCCGAGGCCACCGTGCAGGCGAGCTATCCGCCCCGGATTAGCCAGTTGTTCTACTGGGTAAGTAATGGGCTATTTGCTCTGCTCGCCCTGAGCTATCTTGGCTATTGGGTGCGCTTTTTGGCCCTGACTTTTCCGGCGGTGCGTTCCTGGCCGATCTTTGATCTGACGGTTCGTGACCCTGGCTATGCCGAACTGTACACAGCCTTTGTGACCCGCGGGGTGCCCTTCATGGGTGTGGCGGCCCGCCCTGATCTGCCCGCGCCCTGGTGGTTGCTGGTGGCGGCGCACCTGATGTTGTTGCTGGGCATTCCCGCCATCCTCTGGGTGCGTTCGGCCTTGCCCACCGTCGAGTCGCGGAACGAAGGGCTGGCGGTACAGCGTGGGCCGGGGCGCTGGTGGCTCATCCCCTGGGAACAGGTGCGGGCCTTTCGGGCGACCGAAATTGATGACGAACGTCAGATTTTGCTGCTCCAGGCATCGCGTTTGCCCAATCCCATGCGGATGAGCAGCCTGCTCTATGATGGGAGTTTCCGCCCTGGGGTCTTGATCACGTCGGCCGCAGTCAACTTCCAACCCTTGATTGGTCACGCCCTTAATCGGCTCGTTCCGCTCGAACAGGATGATCAACCGACGATTCTGCAACAAGATGCCCGTTCCTGGCTGATCTGGTTGGCCCTTGAACGCAAGGCGGCCATGGATGCGCTGGTGACCGAAGCCCGCGGCGATCTGGCAACCAAAGATGCCGAACTACGCCCGATCCTGGCTCGTGTCCTCCCGATGGCGTTGTTGGCGTTGCTGCCAGTCCTGCTGCTCGCTTTCAATCAATTGCTTGGCGATGCACCGCCCCGCCTGGGCCTCATTGGAGCCATGCTTGGGATCTGGATCTTTGCGATGCTCGAATGGCCGCTCTTCAGCATCAGTTCGGTGCTGCTTGATGAGCGTACCGGTGGTGGCGAAGAAGGTTTCCGAGCCATCTACCTGTACCCCACCAGCCAACTTGCCCGCGCCTTGCCCATGCTTGCCGCGATCCTGTTCGAGATCCTGCGCTTACCCTTACTGCCTATTCTGGGGTGGGCGGCGGCGATGGCCTGGGCCTACTGGTTGGCCCAGGGCCTGTGCGAGCAATTGTATGAGTGGAAGGGGAGTCAGGCCGTGTTGGGTGGCCTGATCCCGGTGCTCTGGCAATTGCTGCTACTGATTGTCTATCTGCTGCTCACCTGAGTGGCCGCAGCGTGCTGCGGCCCTACGCTAATTTGGTTGCGATCTGTCGTTCGGGTAGGCGTAGGGCACGATCTTGCCCCAGCTTACCTAGTGAACGAAATCCCCCATGAGCGACGATTTCTACGCCACACTTCCCCCGCTCAGCGATTTTCGTGATCTGGCCGACCTGAGCCAGTTTGCGCCGTTGCCCGCTGACTGGTTCCTGGTCGTGACCGATGTGGTTGGCTCGACCCAGGCAATTGCCGGAGGCCGCTACAAAGAGGTCAACATGGCTGGAGCATCCGCAATTGCGGCGCTGCTCAATCTGGCCGGGCCACTTGATATTCCCTTTATCTTTGGCGGTGACGGGGCCTCGTTAGCCATTCCCCCCAGCCTGTACGCGCCAGCCCGGGCGGCTCTGGCTAGTCTGCGCACCCTCACTGCCGAACGGCTTGAGCTAGAGTTGCGGGTTGGGATCGTGCCAGTTGCTGATCTACGGGCGGCTGGCTACTCGGTGCTGGTGGCCCGGGTGGCAATTGCTGAACATTATGCTCAGGCCCTCTTTAGTGGCGGCCTGGCCTATGCCGAAGCCCTGATCAAAGATCCTGTCCTGGGCCAAACCTATCTGATCAACGAATCGGCCGATCCCGAACAGGCCGATCTGAGTGGGCTTGAATGCCGGTGGCAAGATATTCCGAGCCGCCACGGCGAAACCGTTAGCCTGCTGGTTACCGCGCATGATCAGCCTGAGGCGGGCTGTGCGACGACGATTCGCGAGGTGCTAGAAGCGATTAGCACAAGTTATGGCAGTGACTACGACTTCCATCCGATTGCGCGTTCCCAACTTCAGGCCACCCTGGCCCCGGGGGGCTTGCGGGCCGAAATGCGGCTGCGGGGTGGGGCCAAACTCATGACGCGCTTGCGCTACCTGGCCGAGATCTGGGGCATCATTCTGGCGGTGCGGCTCTATCGTAGCTACGAGGCCCTGGTGGGGCGCGTGCCATGGTGGGATCGCTACCGCAACCAGAGCTATGCCACCACCGACTACAAAAAGTATGACGATACCCTGCGTATGGTGCTGGCCGGGACTGCGGCCCAACGGGCCAAACTGACCGCCTGGCTTGAACAGGCCCATCAGGACGGTCGCCTGAGCTATGGCCTGCACGTTGCGGATCGGGCAACCCTGACCTGCCTGGTCTTTGAACGGATGGGCCGCCAGGTGCATTTTGTGGATGGAGCCGATGGCGGGTATGCCCTGGCTGCCCGTGAACTGAAGCAACAATTGGCGGCAAGTCACTACTGATCAGCGAAAATTCCTCACGGAGTTTACCCTGAGGATCCGCTGGCCTGCGGGCCAGTGATGCCGAGTGCAACCAGTGCAGTTGCGCCGCCACATTGTCACGCCGGGGATCCGCTGGCCCGCAGGCCAGTGGTGCCAAGCGCACCCAGTGGGGATGCGGAGCGTCATTGTCACCCCGATGCGCCTCATTGTCACCCCGATGCGCCTCATTGTCACCCCGATGCGCCTCATTGTCACCCCGGATGCGCCTCATTGTCACCCCGAACGCAGTGAGGGGTCTTCCTTGCGCAGCAGTGAAGATTCCTCACTGCGCCTGCGGCTCCGTTCGGAATGACAGTGGGCGTTGCCATGCGGCGTGGCACGGACGGCGCTCCGTTATGAGCCCGGCCACCTTCGTAGGGACGCAGCTGCGTCCCTGCGCCCGTCATGCGGCATTGTCAAGGATAATTCGATTCCCCCCTTGACAGTTTTCCTAAAACTAATACACTTAGTCTTAAAGGCGAATGACATTAGTTTTTAAGGAGTACGTTGATGTCGCAACCAACCGGATCGTTTATGCCAGGGGTCGGTCGCATTTCGGGACCGGGCCTCTTGTTGCGGATCGAGGGCCTGGTCTTGTTTGGGGGTGCGCTGGCACTTTATGCCTATCTGGGGGCCAATTGGTGGTTCTTTGCATTGCTGCTTTTGGCCCCCGATCTGGCCATCCTGGGCTACCTGGCCGGGCCACGCCTGGGCAGTATGCTCTATAATCTGACCCATACGACCGTGCTTCCTTATCTGCTTGGCCTGTTGAGTCTGCTGAGTGGTAGTCTTCTCGGTCTGAGCCTGGCCCTGATCTGGCTGGCCCATATCGGCATGGATCGGATGGTCGGCTATGGACTGAAGTACCGTGACGGCTTTCGTCACACCCATCTGGATCGGGTCTAATGCCGTACCCTGCCCAAACCAGTCGTGAACAGATCCTGGATGCCGCCGAGGCGTTGATCGAGCGGATTGGGGCTGATCACCTGGCTCTGGCTACGCTGGCAACTGCGTTGGGGATCAAGCCGCCCTCGTTGTATCGGCATATTGCCAGCAAAGCCGAACTGATCCAGTCCCTAGTCACCCGAACCTACGAGCGGCTGTTTGCGGCCTATGCGGTTGCCCTGAATGAAGCCGAAGCCGATCCCGTGGTTCAGTTGTACCAGGTTCTGCGTGCCCACCGCGCCTTTGCCCATGCCCATCCGGCGAGCTATCTGTTGGCTTTTCGCACCAGTGCCACCGAAGAGCGCCCTGATGATGCTGCGTTGACCACCCTGGTCTTGCCGCTCCAGGCCCGTATGGCGGCCCTAAGTGGCGAGGAGGCTTCCTTGACTGCGTTGCGGGGGGCCTTGGCGCTGGTTCATGGCTTTGTCTTGCTTGAATTGCACGGCCAACTCCGCCGAGGGGGCGACCTCGGGGCTGCCTTCGATGCGGCGGTACTAGCCTATCTGCGGGGTTGGCGGTGTTAGGGACAGTGTACGCTGCGTCCCTACCCTGTTGTGTTGCATAGGTGCGATCACGCTGCCGCAGCGGACGCAATGTACCGCTATTAGCACTATTGTACTACAAATCACGCTTTGCCGCAATAGGAAGCCACGTCCGGCGCTTCCCCTGCCGCCTAAAGGCGGACAGTCCCCGTGCCGTGGCGTTGGCGTACTCCCTATAACGTAGGAGTCTTTTTATGGTTTCGATTGACCTGAATGTAGATTGTGGCGAAAGTTTTGGGATCTGGACGCTGGGCGATGATGAAGGCGTGCTACCCCATGTGACCTCGGCCAACCTGGCCTGTGGCGGCCATGCTGGTGACCCGCTGGTGATGCAGCGCACGGTACAACGCTGCAAAGCGCTGGGGGTGGCGGTTGGTGCGCATCCAGGCTACCCCGATTTGCAGGGCTTCGGGCGACGGGCCTTGCCGCTGACTCCGGCCGAGGTTGGCCCAATGGTCTTGGCGCAGATCGGCGCACTCTACGCGATTGCCCGGAGCGAAGGCGTCGAGTTGCGCCACGTCAAAGCCCATGGGGCGCTCTACAATCGGGCAGCGGTTGATCCGGCGCTAGCCGAAGCGATCGCCCGGGCAGTGGCGGCCTTTAGTCGTGACCTGATCCTGGTGGGCTTGGCGAACTCGTGCTTGACCGCCGCAGGCGAAGCGGTGGGCTTGCGGGTGGCCCACGAAGCCTTTGCCGACCGCGGTTACCAATCCGACAGGACGCTGGTGCCGCGGGGTCAGCCAGGCGACCTGATTCACGATCCGGCCGCCAATCTAGCCCAGGCCCTCCGGATCGTCACTAGCGGCCAGGTGCAGAGTGTCAGTGGCGAACTGGTCAAACTGCGCGCCGATACGCTCTGTCTGCATGGCGATACGGTCGGGGCAGCGGCGCGGGCGTTGGCCTTGCGCCAGGGATTGATCGAGGCTGGGGTTACTGTGCAGGCGCTCTGAGTTATCTGGGGCGGGCGACCCCGAACGTTTCTGGATCAAGAATTGTTGCGGTTGCGACTGTCTTTACGTTCCGTTACATTTCCTTTTCGAGCCTCACAATGCTATGTGGTATGATTTGGACGGGCTCGCTACGTCCTAAGTCCGCGATGGTGCGAAACAATAGTGACGTAACATATCAGGAGGAACGGATGCGGTTCCCAGACTACATCAAGCACGCACGCCTCGAGGAATGGGTTGGCGAGATGGTTGCCCTTTGCCAGCCCGATAATATCCACTTCTGTGATGGTTCACAAGAAGAGTACGATGCGCTCTGTAACCAGATGGTCGAGAGTGGCACGTTTATTCGGCTGAACCCCGAAAAGCGGCCCAATAGCTTCTTGGCGCGCTCAGATCCCAGTGATGTTGCTCGGGTCGAAGACCGCACCTACATCTGCTCGGTCGCCAAGAGTGACGCCGGGCCAACCAACAACTGGATGGCTCCGAAGGAGATGAAAGAGATCCTGCTGCCCCTTTTTACGGGGTGTATGCGTGGGCGGACGATGTACGTCATCCCCTTTAGCATGGGGCCGCTTGGCTCGCCGATTGCCCATATCGGGATCCAGATTACCGACTCGCCCTATGTGGTGGTCAACATGAAGATCATGACCCGCATGGGCAAGGCGGTCTATGCTTTCTTGGGCGAAGATGGCGACTACATCCCCTGTGTTCACACGGTTGGGGCACCGCTCGAACCCGGCCAGCAAGATGTCTCGTGGCCATGTAATCCCACCACCAAATATATCGTTCATTACCCCGAAGAGCGGGCAATCTGGTCGTATGGTTCGGGCTATGGCGGCAACGCCTTGCTCGGCAAGAAGTGCTTCGCACTACGGATTGCATCGGTGATGGCCCGCCAGGAGGGCTGGCTCGCCGAGCATATGCTGATCGTCGGGGTCAAAGAGCCAAGTGGGCGCAAGACCTATGTCGCGGCGGCCTTCCCCTCGGCCTGTGGCAAAACCAACTTCGCTATGCTCGTCCCGCCCAAGCCGTTCCAGGACGAAGGCTGGGAAGTCACGACCGTTGGCGACGACATCGCCTGGATCAAGCCTGGTTCTGATGGCCGCCTGTATGCGATCAACCCCGAAGCTGGCTACTTTGGCGTGGCGCCTGGCACGTCCTATGATACCAATGGCAGTGCGATGGAGAGTTGTGCCCGCGATACGATCTTTACCAACGTGGGCCTGACTGATGATGGCGACGTCTGGTGGGAAGGCATGACCAAAGCGAAGCCGGCCCACTTGATTGACTGGAAGGGCAAGGACTGGACGCCCGAGAGTGGCACGCTGGCGGCGCATCCCAACGCCCGCTTCACCTCGCCTGCGGCCAACAACCCGGTGCTCGACCCATCTTGGGACGATGCCAAGGGTGTGCCGATCGAAGCCTTTATCTTTGGGGGGCGGCGCAGTGGCACCGTGCCGCTGGCCTACCAGGCTTTCAACTGGAACTACGGCGTCTATTTGGCGGCGACCATGGGTTCCGAGACTACAGCGGCGGCCTTTGGACAGCAGGGTGTGGTACGGCGTGACCCATTTGCCATGTTGCCCTTTGCGGGCTACCACATGGGTGACTACTTCAACCATTGGCTCCAGTTCGGGCGCGAAATCTACAACCCGCCGCGGATTTTTGGGGTCAACTGGTTCCGCAAAGACGCCAATGGCAAGTTCGCCTGGCCTGGCTTCGGCGATAATATGCGCGTCCTGAAGTGGATCGTGCGGCGCGCCCACGGCGAAGCCTTCAGTGTCGAGAGTCCGATTGGCTGGATTCCCAAGTACGAGCACATCGATTGGCGTGGCCTCGAATTCAGCCGCGAACAGTTCGAAGAGGTGATGCATCTGAACATCGAGGACTGGCAGCAGGAGATCCTGCTCCACGAGGAGTTGTTCATCAAGCTGTATGATCGCCTGCCCAAAGAACTGGTCAACGTCCGCGACCTGATCCTGTCGAGCCTGTGGCGCACGCCCAAGAACTGGGGGCCGACCCACGAGTAAGGCCGACCTGATCTAAGCGTGAAAAGCCGTGAACTGATGCTCACCGCCCGGGTCACCTGAATAGGGATGACCCGGGCGGTTGGTTTTGACAGAACTATCGAAAACGGGTACTATGTCGTACATATCTTAAGCGAAATTCCCGCTCCCTTGAAGTAAATAGTGCCCCACGTTGTACGGTTTACGCACCAGAAACTCTGGTAAGCATGGCTAAACTTTGTACGAGGGCTTTGCCTTGTAGGGCTATTGATATTCTCCCCCCTCATACAGGGGCATGGTTGATTCATTGCACTATGGACAGGGAGGTGCGCACTTGCGAGGGCTGCTACGTGTCTCCAAAGGCATTGATGCCTTCACCGAGATCGTCGGAAACATTGCACTATGGCTGGTTCCAGTCGTGGTGGCCGTCGGTGTTTGGAATGTAGCGAACCGCTATGTGGGGCGGGCGATTGGGCAGACGTTGGGTTCGAATTTTTATATCGAAGCCCAGTGGTATGTCTTTTCGGTGATCTTTTTGCTTGGTGGGGCCTATGCGCTCAAGCATGGCGAGCATGTGCGGGTGGACGTCTTGTTTAGCAACTACTCGCCACGTCAGCGGTCAATGGTTGATCTGCTCGGTACGATCTTCTTCCTGATGCCCTTCTGTATGCTGCTGATCTACTTTACCTGGCCGTATGTGATGCAGTCCTGGGGCATCCTGCCGAGTGGTCGCCGTGTCCCCTGGGAGATTTCACCCGATCCCGGTGGCCTCCCCCGTGCGCCCCTCAAGACCTTCATTCTGATTAGCCCGGTCCTGCTGATCATTCAGGGGGTTTCCGAGATCATCAAGAATTCAGCCGTGCTGATGGGTGTGCTTCCGCCTGAGGCAGTTGCCGATGAGCAGACGCCTGACATGCGCGAGATCTAAGGTCGGATTGTTCTTTGGTACCCTGCCATAGCGGAGATAAGGTTCAATGGACTACGAGTGGCTCGGACCGTTAATGTTCCTCGGAGCGCTAGTGATCCTGGGGATTGGCTACCCAGTCGCCTTTTCGCTGGGGGCGACCGCCATTCTGTTTGGGATCATCGGATCTTCCCTTGGGGTGTTTGAGCCGGTTCTGATGCGGGCCATGCCTTCGCGTATCTTTAATATCATGTCGAACTTTACCTTGCTCGCTATCCCCTACTTTGTCTTCCTGGGGGCGATGCTCGAAAAGTCCGGCTTGGCCGAAGATCTGCTCGAAACCATGGGCGTTCTCTTCGGGACAATGCGGGGCGGGTTGGCAATTGCGGTGGTGGTGGTGGGTACGATGTTAGCCGCCACAACGGGGGTGGTCGCGGCAACGGTGGTGGCGATGGGCATGATCTCGTTGCCGATCATGCTGCGCTACAACTACAACAAAGAGTTGGCCTGTGGGGTGATCTGCGCCTCGGGTACGCTCGGCCAGATCATTCCACCTTCGGTGGTGCTGGTGGTGCTCGGTGACCAGATTGGGGTTTCGGTGGGCCGCCTGTTCATTGGCTCACTCATTCCCGGTTTGCTGCTCGCCTCCTCGATTGCCTTCTACTGCTGGGTGATTGCCCAACTCAAGCCGGATATTGCCCCGGCCCTGCCGGCCTCGGCCCGTACGCTGCACGGTTCGGCCCTGGCGATGCGGGTGGTCAAAGTGATGATTCCACCGCTGCTGCTGATTATGGCGGTGCTTGGCTCGATCTTCTTTGGGATTGCGACGGCGACCGAGGCTGGGGCGGTTGGGGCGCTTGGCGCGACCCTGCTCGCTGCGGCTAATGGACGCCTAAACTTCAAGACGTTCCGCGATGTCTCGGATGCGACGCTGCGCAACGTGACCATGGTGCTCTTTATTCTGATTGGCTCGACCGCCTTCGCGCTGGTCTTCCGGGCACTCTCGGGCGATAAGTTCGTCTATGACCTGATGGCCAACTTGCCCGGTGGTGTGCCAATCTTCCTAGCGGTCAGTATGCTGATCGTCTTCTTGCTGGGCTTCTTTATTGACTTCTTCGAGATCTGTTTTATCGTGATCCCGCTCTTTGTGCCCGTCGCTCAGGCGCTCGGCATCGATCTGATCTGGTTCGGGGTGATCCTCGGGGCTAACCTCCAGACCTCATTCCTGACCCCGCCGTTCGGCTTTGCGCTCTTCTACCTGCGTGGGGTTTCGCCCCCCGGTATTACCACCGGCCATATCTATCGTGGGGTGGTTCCCTTTATCGCCATTCAGCTCTCGGTCGTGCTTCTGATTATCATGTTCCCGAGCCTGGTCACCTACCTGCCTTCGATCTCATTCGGGCGCTAAATCCACTGGTTGCAATGGATAAGTGGGAGTACGTACCAAATACGTGCTCCCTCTTTGCTGCGTTTTTATGCCCAACTCATTCATACTCGCTTCACAATTGTTCGTTACACTGCCCCTTGTGAGCAGAACGCTAGCTACAGGAGTGAAGCAATGAACAATCGTCCGAATTGGCTCGGTATAGGTGCGCTGGTGTTGGCCGGTCTGGCCGTGCTGATTGCGATGGGGGGCTTTTTCCGCAGTATGATGTTCGACCGCACGATGGCCTATGGCAATGCGCCGATGGCCCAGGTGCAGGCCAATCCAGCCGCCGAACCAGGGCGGCGTGGCCCGCCTGCGTTTGTCTACGAGCGTTTCGAGGGTCGTAATGGCGGGCCGCCCGCGTTTGTCCGTGAACGCTTCGAGGATCGCAACAGTGGGCCGCCTGCCAAGATGCGTGGCAATGACCATGCCCATGGGGCTATGATGATGGGCCAGCGCCCTGGCATGCACCCCTTGGTGATGATCTTTGGGCTGATTGATGCCGTGAGTAAAGTCGTGGCCCTGGGTCTGTTGGCCTGGTTGCTGCTCAAGCTGTACCAGCAGCGCCAACCGGCTGGCCCGAGTGGCCCTGCGCCAACCACCCCGGCTGGGCATGACCCTCGCGTAGAGTAACAGGCTGGCAGATGGTTGCGCGGCGGCGTGGCAATGCGCGATGTATCCCTCACCCCGCCGCTGCGCGGCTGCCCCTCTCCCTGCTGCGGGTTTAAGGCGGATAGAACGGCTGGGATTCACACGGGTTTGTGTCGTTGTGATGCGCTATTTGCCCTCACCCCCTGTCCCCCTCTCCCACTGCTGGGAGAGGGGGAACTCCGAGGCGGGTCTGAGCCATCCTGATGCTGTTCGAGGCGTGTTCCGTATATCTTTTCTGCCCGTCCTTGAACCTCTAAGGGAGAGGGGCGATACCGAGGTGATTCTGAGCTGTCCTGATGTAGTCCGAGGTGTGTAGCGCGTATTTCTGTTTGCCCTTAAACTTGGCAGGGGAGGGGAGCCGCACCGTCGCCCTCCTTAACTGGTAGGTTACGATGAAAACGGTTCTGGTGGTTGATGACGAGCCGGGGATCGTGCAGATCGCCCGCGATTACCTGGAACGGGCCGGCTTTCGCGTCGTCATAGCGGGTGATGGGCAAGCCGCCCTGCGCCTGGCACGCAGCGAGCGCCCGAATTTGCTGGTGCTCGACCTGATGCTGCCGGGTCTCGATGGCCTTGATGTGGCTCGCTCACTGCGCCAGGATCAGGCGACTCGCCGCTTGCCAATCATTATGCTGACGGCCCGGGTCGAAGAGGCTGATCGTTTGATTGGGCTGGAGCTCGGCGCGGATGATTACATGACCAAGCCCTTTAGCCCCCGCGAACTGGTGGCCAGGGTGCGGGCCGTCTTGCGGCGTAGCGAAGACGAACGTGAACCAAGCACGCTCTTGCAGGTGGCTGATTTGAAGATCGATCTTGAACGCCGCAGTGTCCGGCGTGAGGGTGACATGATCGAGTTGACTGCGACCGAATTTGATCTACTGGTGGTGCTGGCCCGCGCTCCCGGTCGGCCCTTCACGCGGGCGCAGTTGCTCGATCAGGTGTTTGATGTCAGCTTTAGCGGCTATGACCGCACGATTGATGCCCATATCAAGAACCTGCGCCGTAAAATCCAGCCCGATCCCAATGGCGTGCAGTACATCCAGACGGTGTATGGGGTCGGCTATAAGTGCATTGAACCAGGTTAGGATGCGCCCACGAATCTTTAGTCTGATGCTGCTCGCGTTTGGCGGGGTGATTGTGCTGAGCATCGGCGGGATGCTGGGCGTTTTTGGCTTGGCGGTGGTCAATGTGCAACGCGGCCAGCAAGAAAGTTGGGGACCACCCCCGATTGTGGCCGCCCGCGCCGAAGCCCGCCGCCTAGGCGATGATTATCGTCGTCGGGGTTCCTGGCAAGGGGTTGAGCCACGCTTCGGTCAACTCGAAGGGCCACAGGCCAGTAGTCGTTGGGAGAGCGTCGCGTTGCTTGATCGTGAGGGCCGGGTCGTTACGAGTAGTCGCCCCTGGCCGCCGCTTGATCAGCCAGTCAGTTCACCCTCCGGGCCGGGATGGCCCGCTGGCCTCGACGATGGCGACTTAGCGCTACCTGACGCCTTGACCGTGCAAACCGTGCCGATCCAGGTGCGTGGTCAGCAGGTTGGTTCGTTGGTGTTGGTTGCAACGGGCCTCCCCGAGCGGGGCTTGACAGGCACTAATCTGGCGCGGGCGGTTGGGTTGGGGGGCCTTGTGCTTGCCACGTTACTGCTGGGCCTTGCCGCGCTCTTTTCGGGGCGGATCAGCACGCCGCTGCGCCAATTGAACCAGGCCGCCCATGCAATGGCTGGGGGCGATCTGGCCGTGCGGGTGCGCCCTGGTGCGGTGCGCGAAGTGGCCGACCTGGCCGAAAGTTTCAATCGGATGGCGGTCGCCCTCGAACGGGCCGATCAGCAACGCCGCCAACTGACCGCCGATGTGGCCCACGAACTGCGCACCCCGCTTTCGATTATCAAGGGGCGGCTCGAAGGGGTGCAAGATGGCGTCTACCGGGCTGATCCCGCCCAGATTGACCAACTGCTTGGCGAGGTTGATCTGCTCGAGCGTTTGATCGAAGATCTGCGCTTGCTCGCCCTGGCCGATGCCGGTCAATTGCCCCTCTACCGTGAACCATGCGACCCGCGCCAGGTTGCGCTCGCCGCAGTGGCCTCGTTTGCTGATGAAGCCGCCCGCCGCGAGGTGCATTTGCAGGCCGACCTGCCCGCCACCCTCCCCGAACTCCAGGCCGACCCGCAACGGATTGCGCAGGTCTTGGGCAACCTGCTCGCCAATGCGCTGCACCACACCCCACCCGGCGGCAGCGTGACGCTACGGGTGGAACCCCAGCCCGGTGAGCCGTCCCTGCTGTGCTTTGGGGTTCACGATACCGGGGTCGGGATTGCCCCCGTTGATCTGCCCATGATCTTCGACCGCTTCTACCGGGCTGATCGTGCCCGCACCCGCAGCAGTGGTGGGGCTGGGCTCGGACTGGCAATCACCCGTCGGATCATCGAAGCCCATGGCGGGCGCGCCTGGGCCACCAGCACGCTTGGTCAGGGAACCACAGTTAGCTTCACGCTGCCAATATGTTAGAATACGCACTATTCTCGTTGTTGCGATCCGATCATGCGGAGGTGCCCGATGAACGAGTTGGTGCGCGAGTCGCCCTACCCCACGGTGCCAATCAGTACGGCCCAGGATCTGATTATGGCGCAGATCCAGCCCCTGGGAACCGAACGGGTTGCGTTGCACGCCGCAGCGGGGCGGATTCTGGCCGCACCATTGCTGGCCTCCTTTGCCATCCCTGATCTGCCCAAAGCGGCCATGGATGGCTATGCTCTGCGTTCGACCGATGGCCTGGCCCCGCGGCGGGTGATCGCCGAACTAACCGCTGGCCGCGAGCCGGGGTTGCAGATTGTGAGTGGCACTGCCGCCAGGATTATGACTGGTGCGCCGATGCCTGCTGGGGCCGATACGATGGTACCCGTCGAACAGACCCAGGAAACCGATGGCATCGTGACCCTCGCTACGGCTCCGACTCCGGGCCAGTATGTGCATACGATTGGCCAGGACGTGGCCGCCGATAGCGAGGTCTTACCCGCAGGCATACCGCTTGGTTCCGCCGAGATTGGCTTGCTGGCAACCTTTGGCCAGACCGAGGTCACGGTATTTCGCCAGCCAGTCGTTGCGGTGTTGGCGACCGGTGATGAGGTGATCGAGCCGGGGGCGGCACGGCCCGCCGGGGCGGTCTATGACTCGAACCGCTTTGCGCTGCTTGCCGCCGTCCACGAAGCGGGGGCACGGGGTTTCTCGCTTGGGATTGCCCCGGATCGCCCTGAACTGCAACGCGAAGCCGTGTTGCGTGGCCTGGCCGAAGCTGATGTCTTGATCACCAGCGGCGGGGTCAGCATGGGTAGCCGTGATCTGATCAAGCCGCTGCTCGCCGAATTGGGCCAGGTTCACTTTGGGCGGGTTGCGTTTAAGCCGGGCAAGCCGACCACCTTTGCGACCGTGGCGGGCAAACTGGTCTTTGGCCTGCCGGGCTTCCCGGTCTCGTCGCTGGTCTCGTTCGAGGTGTTTGTGCGCCCGGCCCTGCGGGCACTTCAGGGCGATCAGATGCCCTGGCGACCCCGCGTGTGGGCCACCCTCAACAGCCCGGTTCAGCCCTCGCCCGATCGCCCCGAATATCAACGGGTTACCCTTCGATATGCCCAGGGCCGCCTCGAAGCGCTAACAACCGGCGGTCAGGGCAGTTCGCGCCTCTTGTCGCTGCTTGGGGCCAATGGCCTGTTGGTGGTGCCCCCAGGCCAAACAAGTTACCAGCCCGGTGATCAACTCGAAGCGCTTGTGACCGGGCCAATCCTGGCCTGAGCAAGCGCATATCAGGCCCGGTCGGCTCCGTTGCTTCGTGTGCCTCCGCTGCCCAACAGAGAGGAAGCCCCGTAATGATGCTCCGCACCGGTTCGCTGTTCCGCTGGTCAACCGTCCTCCTGCTGCCTGGTCTACTGGTTGCGCTGCACATGCTGGCAATCCCAACCCTGGCCTGTGAGGGGAGCGATTGTGCTGCGGTGGCCTTTGCACCCCAGCAAGCGACTGCCTACCCGCCGCCGCCGGGGCCGTACCCACCACCCGCCACCGCTGTCCCGCCACCTGCTACCGCTGTCCCGCCGCCTGCTACCGCTGTTCCGGGGCCGTACCCGCCACCTGCTACTGCCGTTCCGCCACCTGCCACCGCCGTCCCGCCTGGGCCAACCGCGGTGGTGCCGCGCCCCTCACCTGTGCCGCTGCCAAATACGAGTGGAAGTGGCCCGGCGGGGGCGACCTTGCCGGTGGGCCTGGCCCTGCTGGCCCTGGTGCTAGCCGGGGGCTTGATGATCGTGCGCAAACGCCGTGCCTAACCTGCAATGAACGAAGCAACCCTAACTGTTACCACCACCAACGCCCGTTACCCAGTGATTGTAGCCGCCGGTGGCCTCGCCGAGCTCCCCGCACTCCTGGCCAACCTGGAATTACGCGGGCGGCTCTGGCTGATCAGTGATGAGCAGGTACTGCCGCACCACGGTGCGGCAGTCGTTGAACCGTTGCGTGCCGTCGGTTGGGGGATCGAAGCCCTGGCGGTGCCAGCGGGCGAGCAAGCCAAACAGACTGCCACACTCGAACAGATCTACAGTTGGTTGATTCAGGGTGGCGTGGAACGCCGGGATACCGTGCTGGCCCTGGGCGGTGGCGTGATTGGCGATCTGGCTGGTTACGCTGCCGCGACCGTCTTGCGGGGCATTGCCGTGGTGCAGTTGCCAACGACGCTGCTGGCCATGGTAGATGCTGCCGTGGGGGGCAAAACCGGGATCAACCATCCGCTGGGCAAAAACCTGATCGGGGCGTTTCATCAGCCGCGACTCGTGCTTGCCGATACAACCACCCTGGCGACTCTGTCGCCCCGCGAACTCCGGGCGGGCTGGGCCGAGGTGATCAAACACGGCGTGATCAGTGATGCGGGCCTGTTTATGGCCCTCGAAGATCTTGCCGCCCAGCGGGATTGGGCAGATCAGCCCCTGCATGGCTGGCCCACCCATGATCCGGTGCTGGTTGAGGCTTTAACGGCGCTGATTCGGCGGGCGGTTGCGGTCAAAGTGGGCGTGGTCAGCCGCGACGAACGCGAACAAGGCGAGCGGCTGACCCTCAATTATGGGCATACGCTGGGGCACGCGATCGAAAATCTGGCGGGCTACGGAACTCTCTTGCATGGTGAAGCGGTGGCGATGGGCATGCACGCGGCAGCGCGGATCGCCGTAGCCATGGGCCTCTGTGAACCCGCATTGGTCGAGCGTCAGCGTCGTTTGTTGGCCGCCTACGGTCTGGGTGTGACGATGCCACCGGGGTTGGAGGCCGACGCCTTATTGGCGGCGACCCTACGGGACAAAAAAGTCCAGGCTCGCCGGGTGCGCTGGATCCTGCCGACGACCATCGGTAGCGTCGTGGTGCGCGACGATGTGCCCGAGGCCATGGTGCGGGCGGTGCTTCAGGAGGCGTAGGGAGGCCGTAGGGACGCAGCGCGGACGCAGCACGGACGCAGCACGCTGCGTCCCTACCCGTCTCGTAGATGTGCATAGGTTTCGGGTGTGTCGATATCCGTCACTACCGCCGGGTCATCAACCACCCACCAGCGCACGCGGTCGTGATGCTTGGCCAGGATCGCCCGTGCGCCGGTATCACCGTGCAACGCAGCCAATTCCGGGAAGAGTGCCGCCGCCAGGATCACCGGGTTGCCCCGCTGGCCCTGATACTGCGGCACCAGCGCCAGGGCTGTAGGCTCAGCCTGCCAGTGGGCCAGCATGTGGTTGATCAGTTCCGTCGTGATCAAGGGTTGATCAACCAATACAATGAGCGCCGCCCGGGTGCCTGCGGGTAGCGCGGCCAGCCCGCAGCGCAACGAGGCAGCCTGGCCTGCGGCATAATCTGAGCAGACAACCAGATGCAAGGATTCAGCCAGATCGGCGAGGGCCGCGCTGACTGCTGGCGCGACTGCCCCACAGACTACCACGAGCCCATCAAGCTGACTTGCCAGGGCGGTTGCGGCGACGTGGCGCACCAGGGGTTGGCCTTGCCAGTCGAGCAGTTGCTTGGGTTGGCCCATACGGGCCGAGGTACCTGCGGCAAGGAGGACCCCGTAGATCATAGTTCAGGTGTCTGCATATGCGTGGGACTGTTGTACCACAGATCTGGTTTCAACGACGGCGTATACTGCATGGAGAATGCCAGACCAGTCTAGGATGTGCCCAACCAACCTACTTGCGCACCCCCAAACGACCAATGCATAAGGAGTCACGCACATGCATCGCAGCCACTTACATTATCCTCTGTTGCCGTTGGCCCTTATGGTTACGATCGTATGGTTGGGCCTAAGTATGATAGTTGTGCCCCTCGTTCAGGCTCAGGGTGAGCCAACTGCCGAGACGCTTGCTCCACCACCAATCCCAGATGAACCAACGATGACTGGAGCCGCAACCCCTGCTGCGACCTCTCGGGTGCATCTTCCCATGGTAATGCGGGCAGGAACGGTGACCCCAGCCCCGGCCAGCACCTGGCTGGATCTGGTCAATGACTACCGGGTGAAAGCCGGGGTATCACCCGTGACCGAGCATGCGACCTACAATGCGAACTGTTTCGAGCATGCCCGTTACATGGCCGAGAACAACCACCTGACGCATAATCAGAACCCTGAACTCCCATGGGCTTCGCCAGCCGGGGCCATGTGTGCTGGCAAAGGCAATGCCTGGTTAGGGAGCAGTTTCTCGCAGCCAATCTGGACGGTGCGCGACTCGATTGACGGCTGGATGGCCTCACCGGGGCACCGGCTCTGGCTATTGTACCCCACGACGCCGACCTTTGGGTATGGATTTTACACGGCTGCGAATAACCGGGCCGGGGCCGCGCTGGATGTGCTTTCGGCGGCCAACATGGGCCATGACGAGGCCTATACGGGCTGGCCGATCCGTTATCCGGCACCGAACCAGACCAATATTCCCGCCAAAGTCTACCCGATCACGCTGAACTGGCGCTATTTTGGGGCAACGCCAACGGTGACCAGTGTGAACCTGCAAACCGCAAGTGGGGTCGCCATCGCGCATACGATCACGACCGCCCTGTCGGCTGGCCACAAGGGCATCCAGATCACGCCCACCCAAAGCCTACCGCCGGCCACAACGATTAACGTGCAGGTCACCGGGAGTTATAACGGCCAGGCGTTCTCGTTCAGTTGGCAGTTTACAACGGGGAATTAGGTTGCATCGGTGGGGGCCCCCCCCGGGGGGGGAGGGCCCCGGGGGGGGGGCCCCCCCGGGGTTGTTTGGGTGGCTCTACCTCCTGTTTGGGGCGGCTCCGCCCGGCGGGGGCGTCTGGGGGGGCTAAAATACCCACCGGCCCCGCCTCGGCCCGCC
>JBLWKA010000050.1:0-36322 GCA_048381555.1 Oscillochloridaceae bacterium umkhey_bin13 | reverse complement strand
TTATACCATCGGGGCGCTCTGAGAAGGCGGTATCCATCCGCGACGCGGGTCTCGTTGCCATGGACAACCTTGATCCCGCCTTGGCTGGTTTTCACGCCGCCCGCCTGCTGGTTGGACACCCCCATACCTCATGCCTGAGCGGCGAACCGAGCAAGACCGCCGTGACGGTGCCGCCCGCAGTGATCGCCGCTGTGCCCGCCGAACCCGCGCAATGCAGCTTCGTGGCAAGCTATCTGGGCCAGGGTGGGTTTGCTGAGGATCTCGCGGCTCTGCGCCACATGCTCCATTGGGCGAGCTTGCGCGGTGCCACCCAGGTGCGGTTGGTGGTCAAGGAAATGTAGTCCGCAGAACCATGCGCGGCGATGAACGTCGCCTGATGCGGTGGCGTACCCAGGAGACGATGCGTACCATGAATCAGGATCAACCCCGTCGCGTGATCTTCTTTGGCGATTCGCGTGCCGACTGGTGGGTCAGGGAAATCAGAAATCAGAAAGCTGAAATCAGAAAGATAAACATCGGATCGCAATTCTCTGCGTGCGCTATCGGTGTTTCAGCTTTCAGCTTTCAGCTTTCAGCTTTCCCCGCGTGCAGTGCAGACCGCCCTTGCATCGGTCGTGACTGCACCCCAGAACCTGGGAGCGCACGCAATCCTGACCACAATCTTTCCGTTGGCACGCGGGCCGTATGCGGGCCAGGTGGTGCAGGATGCCATTACCACCATCAATCAGCACCTCGTCGCCACCGCAGCGGTACCAGTTCTCGCTACGGTAGCCGTGCTCTGTGGGCCGGATGGCTACGTTCACGCATCCTATGCCGACGACGAGGTGCATCTGAATGCGGCAGGCTATCAAGCCCTGAATGCAGTTCTGATCTCGTTGTTGCCCACACCTCCATCGCAAGAGCAGTCTATCCAGGAGTAACCGATGGCGAACGCGACTACCATCGAGGCCCGCCTCCAGGCGCTGGGTCTCCATTTGCCCGCAACCGCCCCGGCTCCACCCGATGTACGGCTCCCTTTCGCCTTCGTGCGTATCCACGGCAACCGAGCGTTCATCGCTGGTCACGGCCCCCAGGGTTTGGACGGGAGCCTCGCACCACCCTTCGGCAAGGTTGGAACTGAGGTCTCGCTGGAAGAGGCGGTTCAGGCGGCACAACGAACAACTCTCTCGATGCTGGCCAGCCTCAAGCGTGAACTGGGCAACCTTGATCGTGTGACCGCTTGGCTCCGCATTTTTGGTATGGTCAATGCTGCGCCGGGCTTCACCCAGCTACCAACGGTGATCAACGGCTGCTCCGACCTCATCCTTGCGCTATACGGCCCTGAGCGCGGCGCACACGCCCGTTCGGCAGTTGGCATGGCCGAACTGCCCTTCGGCATACCCGTTGAGATCGAGGCCGAGGTTGCTATCGACGACTGAGGACGTGCTGCTACAGTGAGCCCTCAGCCCTCAGCCCTCAGCCTTCAGCCTTCAGCCCTCAGCCCTCAGCCCTCAGCCAGAAGGAGTCTCCCCATGTCCCAGCCCTTCCGTGCAGCAGTTGTTCAAGCCGCCCCGCTCGCCTTCGACCTGGATGCATCCGTCGCCCGCGCTGTCCAACTAATTGCCGAGGCCGCCGGGCAGGGTGCCCAATTGATCGTCTTCCCAGAAGCCTTTCTGAGCGGCTACCCCAAGGGCCTCGATTTTGGGGCACGGGTGGGCATGCGTGCGCCAGAGGGCCGCGACCTCTTTCGGCGGTATTACGAAAGCGCCCTGGAAGTACCTGGCCCGATCACGGCGACCCTCGGTTCTGCAGCCTGCACCCATCGCGTTCACCTTGTCATCGGCGTGATTGAACGGGACGGCGGCACACTCTATTGCACCGTGCTCTTCTTCGGCCCTGACGGTACCCTGCTGGGAACCCATCGCAAGGTTATGCCAACCGCGATGGAGCGCCTGATCTGGGGCTTTGGCGATGGCTCGACCCTGCGGGTGCTGCCGACGCCGTTGGGTCGCATCGGTGCGGCGATCTGCTGGGAGAACTACATGCCCCAATTGCGCTTAGCACTCTACGGGCAAGGGGTCCAACTGTATTGTGCGCCCACCGTGGACGACCGCGAGACCTGGCTGCCGACGATGCGCCACATCGCGTTGGAAGGGCGCTGCTTTGTACTCTCGGCTTGTCAGTTTGCGCGGCGCGGCGACTTCCCGGTTGATGTGAATCCGGTGCAGGGTAATGATCCCGCGACGATCTTGATCCGTGGCGGGAGTTGCATCATCAGTCCGTTGGGCGAGGTGCTGGCTGGGCCGGTCTTCGATACGCCGGCCATCCTGACGGCGGAACTTGATGTAGACACGATCAGCCGCGCTCACTTTGACCTCGATGTGATCGGCCACTACGCCCGCCCCGATCTCTTTCAACTCACGGTCAACACCCAGCCTGCGCGGGCGGTCAGTTTCACCAAAAACCCACCTGAAGCGTAATGCTATTTTAGGTTTTGGATTACCACCATGAACATACGTTACCAGCACACGCTTGAAGATGTGAACGCCGATCACCTGCACGGCTTCTTTGTCGGTTGGCCTTCCCCGCCAAGCCCAGCCACCCATTTGCGCCTCCTCCAGGGTAGTCAGCATGTCATCCTGGCCCGCGACTCAGCCACGGGGCAAGTCGTTGGCTTTATCACCGCCCTGAGCGACGGGGTACTCAGTGCCTACATCCCGCATCTCGAGGTGCTCCCAGCCTACCAGGGCCAAGGGATTGGTAGCACGCTCGTGCGGAACATGCTGGCCCAGTTGCACGCGTTATACATGATCGACCTGATCTGCGACCCGCCTGTGCAGCCCTTCTACGCCCGGCTGGGCCTGCGACCCTGGAGCGGGATGGTGGTACGTAATTACGACCGGCAGTCCGGTGAAGCGTTGCCCGAAAGGAACAACCCATGACCGAAGAAACCTGGATCGCCGTCGATCAGTATGTCAGCGACTTGCTGATCCCAGCGGACGCTGCGCTGGAAGCAGCACTGGCAGAGAGTGTCGCTGCGGGCCTGCCCGCGATCAATGTCTCGCCGCCGCACGGCAAGCTGCTGCACTTGCTGGCCCGGATGATGCCGGCCCAGCGCATGCTCGAACTCGGTACGTTGGGCGGCTACAGTACGATCTGGTTGGCGCGGGCCTTGCCCTCCGGCGGCCAGATGATCACGCTGGAAGCCGAGCCACGCCATGCCGAGGTAGCCCGCGCCAACCTGGCCCGCGCCGGACTCGCGGACGTGGTCGAGGTGCGGGTCGGGTCGGCCCTGATGACGCTGCCCACGCTGGCGGGCCTACCCTTGTTCGACCTGGTCTTTCTCGATGCCGACAAGGCCAACCTGGCAGCCTACTTCCGTTGGGCACGAGCGCTGACTGGGCGCGGCGGCCTGATCATCGCCGACAATGTGGTGCGCGCTGGGGCGGTGCTCGACGCGAGCAGCGCCGATCCGAGTGTGCAGGGCGTGCGTGCCTTCAACGCAGCGCTGGCCGCCGACACGGGCGTGAGCGCCACCGTGCTCCAGACCGTCGGCAGCAAGGGCTACGATGGGCTGGCCCTGGCCCTCGTTACTGGTGACCCGTTGCCGCCGCCGTCCCACGGCTAGCTGAGCCGCCACACCGCTGTGGGTTGGCCCCAACCCTGCTGCCCCCAGATCCACAAGTTGTAGGATAACCAGAGAGGAGCACCGCGATGTCCCAGGTTGACCCGACCGCGCCGGTTAGTTTGGCCTACCTCCAGACCCTTTTCGCCTACGATGCCTGGGCCACGGGCCGCGTCTTCGCGACCGCTGCGGCCCTTGAACCAGCCGCGCTCGACGCCACTCCGCTCAGCGGCCTCGGCAGTCTGCGCAGCATCCTGGTCCACATGGTCAGTGCTACCTGGGTCTGGCGCACGCGCCTGGCGGGCACAATGCCAACTGCCATGCTCGACCCGTCTGAACTGGCGAGTCTGGCAGCGATTGAGGCGCGCTGGTCAGCAGAAGACACCGCCCTCCGTGCTATGCTCACCCATTTTGATGTCGCCACCCTAGCCGCACCACTCTCCTACCAGACGACCAGCGGCAAGACCTTTACCACGCCTCGCTGGCAAATCCTGGTGCATCTGGCCAACCACGGCACCCAGCACCGCAGCGAGGCGGCAGCCCTGCTTACGGCGCTGGGCCATTCCCCCGGCGACCTCGATATGATCGTCTATTTTCGCGCCATCGCACCTACGGATGCCTGAAGGGGTCGCGATACGCTACGGCTCAGCGGCACGCCCATGCTGCCCGTCGCGGCGTGAGCGCCTGCATCTGATCCTCCGGTGGATGCCAAAGATCCGCTTTCCCGTGATCATTCGCGCTGCGCACCCCGCAGGCCCGCTTGTGCGTGATCGTGTGCCCGCCACCATGGCTTGCCTGCTGGCGCGCGGCTCAGTTACGGCGTGACGATAAGGTAGATCCGGCCGCCGCTTGACGGTGCTGCATCCATCTGGGCGGTCAGCCGGGTGAACTGCGCGCCATACTTCTGCTGCAGGGCAGCGATGGCGGCCGCGTTCTCGTGCGGCTCCAATACGCGGGTGCGTCCCGCCAGGGCCGGCCCCTGAACATTGCCGACCTGGTCGCTTGGCGCAACCAGCACCGCCGGGTTGGCCCGCAGCCGTTTGGCCTTCCCGGCCTGCGCCCCCGTCGTCAGATAGAGGACACCCTCGGCCTCGGCAAACCAGACGGTGGTCGGCACGGCGGCGCCGGTGCGGCGGTAGGTCGTCAGGACGATGAACTCCGCCCCACGCAAGGGGGCAAAATGGTCGTGGGCCATGGGTGTCTCAGGCATGCAAAGTACTCCTTCACGCATTCGAGATCGCTTGCGGGCGTCCATGCTCGCGGGCCGAGCGCAGCAGCGCCGTGATCACGCGCAGGTTCGCGGCGGCTTCTTCGGGCGGGTAGCGCAGGCTGGTCGTACCACGCACGCAGGCCACGAAGTGCTCGACCATCAGCTGATACTGGTCAGCACCGACGATCATTTCGGGTTGATCCACCCGGCCCCGTTGCACATGGATGGTCGTCGCCTCTTGACCGGGAACAAAGGCAATCGGCACCACGATCCGGCCTTCCGGGCCGACCACTTCGTACTGCTCGCGCCGATCCAGATCCAGCGCACAGTCAATCTGGGCCACCCGCCCATCGGCGAAGCGCAGGCTGCCCACGAGCTGCGTATCAACCCCCTGGTCGCTCCAGCGGGCGTAGGCCTGGACCTCGACCGGCTCGGCAGCGAAGAGCGTGCGGCTCACGTTGACGCAATAGCAGCCAACGTCCAGCAGCGCCCCGCCACCGAGCGCGGGCTGGAGGCGGATATTGGTGGGGTTGCTGATGCGAAAGCTGAAACTGGCCCGGATGAGTTGCGGCGTCCCGATCACCCCGGCCTGGAGCAACTCCGCCACGCGCAGCATCTGGGGGTGGAAGCGGTACATAAACGCCTCCATCAGCACCACCCCGTGGCGGCGGGCGGCGTCCGCCATCTCCAGACAGGCCTCAGCACTGAGTGCAAGCGGTTTCTCGCAGAGCATGTGCTTGCCCGCCTCTGCTGCGCGGATGGCCCAGGAGTGGTGGAGGGAGTTGGGCAGCGGGATGTAGACAGCCTCGATCGTCGGGTCGGCAAGTAATTCCGCGTAGCTCCCATAGACCTGCGGGATGCCCAGTTCGATCGCAAAGCGCTGCGCAGTGGTCAGGTCGCGACTGGCGACGGCGTGGAGCGAACTGGAAGTGGAGCGCTGGATGGCTGGCAGGACGGCGCGGCGGCCAATATTCGCGGTGCTGAGCACGCCCCAGCGCAGTGGTGGGAACTGGTTCATGGTTGCGGATGCCATTCGTCTCCCGTACGCTTAGTCCAATGATTATTGATTTAGTAGTCTGGAACGTGCCATTCCTGATACACCTCTGGCACTGCCGTCCAGTGCGCGCTTGGCGTCCAATTTAAGATTACGGTCATGCGGGGTTGCGTAACGCAGGGTCGGTTCGCTGCACCGGTGGTGCATGATCCGTTGGGGAGCATTCGCATATGACGCATGATCACCCATAGGTCACTCCAGATCCCATGCCAGTGGCGGGTTAATGGGCTGGTAGTTGAGCGTGCAGGCGCTCGCGTTGACGAAGGTCGTGCCGTCCTGCTGAGTCTGGCCGTAACCCTCGTGGATGTGGCCGAAGAGGTGGAGACGTGGGCGGATGCGTGGTAGGGCGGCACGCAATTCGGCGCAACCAGCGGCTTGGCCCAACATGGTGCGGTCAAGGATACCGGCAGGCGGCGTGTGCGTCATCAGCACATCAACCCCGGTCGGTACCTGCGACCAGACCCGGCGCAACGGCATACGATCCAGGTTGAAGGCCCAATCAAGAAAGCGCGGCTGCCATGGGCTGCCATAGAAGCTGATCCGGCCAATCGTCACCCCGGAGTCGCAGAGATAGGTGGCCTGGTCGAGGATCTGGGGCACCAATGCGGGTTCCTCGGCACAGATCCAATCGTGGTTTCCGGCGATGATCAGCTTGTGCCGATGCGGCAAGCGGCCCAGCCACGCGTTGAAGGCGCGGAGATCCTCCAGCGTGCCGTGCGCAGTCAGATCGCCAGTGTGCACCAATACATCGCCAGCGGGCACGGCGATCCGCTCGTGCATGCCATGGGTATCACTGATCACGACGATACGCAGGGCCACAACTGTACCTCCCTAAAGCGTAGCATCGCCATGAGCGCGTAGGCACAACTGAAGGTTCCTCATGATCGTACCACATAGCTCGTTATACCCAGCTGGCGATACGAGCCGCAAGCCAGACCGCGTAGGCCTCACGCGCCGGAAGTTCGTCTTGCACATAGGGCCATCAAGCCGGGCGACCATCCAGAGGCCGGGCAATACGCGGTGGTCGTGGGCGGTCTCATAGATCCGCATCGCACCGTCGAGGGTCTCAAACTGCATCGTGCCACTCCTCGACGGAAAAGCCGCCCGTTGGATCGATGCGCACGTAGTGCAACGCGTCGAAGCCCTCGTCGCGTTGGGGCCACTCCATGCGCTTTTTGGTGCCGCCGATCGCTTGTGCCGGTACCTGCTCGACTGGAGCGCGGCCCGCATTGCGGGTGATGCTGGCGGGAACGTGTGACTCGAAGACGTAGCCAAGCACACGAAAGCCTGCGGCCTTTGCGGGGGCGATATACACCGCCCGCTCGGCCACACGCGGGTTGGTATTATCAACCACAAAGCGCTGGCGGTGCGCGATGCACCACGCCAGCAGCGATCGCTCACGGTGGCGGGTGCGCAGCAGATCCAGGCTGATCCGCAGGTGGGTGGTAAAGAACCGTTCGCGGTAGAAGGTGGACTTGCCAGCGGCTTGGATGCCAACAAAAAGAACTGCCTCCATTACGGTTCCCCCAACCGTACGCGCACCAGCAGGTCATTGACCTCGGCACGGCAGCCTGGCTCGGCGGGAAGCCAACTGGTCTCGCGGGCAGTCTCCAGTTCGCTACGCAGCCGGGCGTACTCGGCGGCGAACAGAGCGACGTCAGCAGCATCCAGGCTACCCCGTTCCGGCCCGGCCAGCTTACGAGCGATAAGTTCTCCAAGATAAGGAAACTGGAATACCTCGTTGAGTCTCACCAGGTTTGCCTCGACTTCGCCCGTGCGCATCAGATGGATGCCGGTCAGCAGCACGCGGAAGACGTAGAGCAACGGCTTGACGCGCGGTGGGCGCTCCTGCTCGAACAGCCGCCACTGGGTACCAGCAAAGCCCAGGTAGTGATGGGCGTGGTGGCGCGTGACCAGCCGGGGCACCAGGGCACGGAGCTCGGCGTGGGTCGACGTGGTGTGGATGACCAGCGGCGAGCAGAGTTGCTCCAGCACGTAGCCGTTGGGTCGTAGCAGTAGCCGACAAAACTTCGCCACGTCGTGAGTCACCAGATCAAGCTCTCGTCCCTCGCGGTCGGCGCTGACCTCAATCGTCTCACGGGGCATGCCCAGACCGACGATGTCGCGCAGCGGGAGGACGTGGGCGCCGCGCAGGTCGTAGTCGGAATCGGGCGAGGGGAAGCCATACAGGTGCGCCCCACTGAGGCTGGCGAAGAGCAGCGGGTAGGGCTGCTCGGCCACTACGGTGCGCAGCAGGGTATCGACAGGAGGCAGCAGCACGGTTTTGGTTCCTTTATCCAGCAGTTTCGTCGTATAACGAGGCTTGTCATTCCGAGCCCCTCGTCAGGCTCAGGGGCAACTCCGCAAGGAATCCCGGTTCCGATGCCATACCGAGACCCTTCACTTCGGCTGCGCCTTCGTTCAGGGTGACATACATACGGCTTCTGGCAGCGCCAAAACATGCACGCTCCTTGGAGGATGAGACGACTGCTGTGCCCTTACGCTTCCACCATGGATCGGCGGGCACGGATCAGGAAGGCATCAATCGCCGCATACGCGGGCTGCTCAGGCAGGGTAGTCACCGCGTAGGCCGCATCGAATTGGTGGTGCAACTCCAGCCGCCAGGCGTTGACCTCAGCCCAGGGCAACTCGCCAGACTTGATCGCCAGCAGTTGCTCGCGATGCGCGGTCACGCGCACGGGAATCACCGCCTCGCGGAGGGCCGTGATGCCGCTGAGCAGCAAGCGGATTAGGTGCATCGCATGCTTGAGCCGCACCTCGCCGTGCGTGCGCAGGTCTTGCTCCATGCGGCGAAACTGCGAGAGCACGTAGCCGTTGTAGGTCTGGTACAAATGCTTCGAGAGGAAGTTCGTGCGCAGCGAGCGAAGCTCTTCGGCGAGCGGCGTGGCATGTTCGACCAGCGGCGTGTAGAGACACTCCAGCACGTTGGGGTTGGCCTTGAGCGCCAGAGTGAGAAATTTCGCGAGTTCCCAATAGGTCTCCTGGGCGGCGTGGTTTTCGATCTGTTCAGGCAGTTCAGCGAGCGACCAGTGCAGCCGGGCGGGGGGCAGGTAGATCCCGCGCCGGTCGGTGTCGGAACTGGCGTCGTCAAGGCCGTAGGCTCGTGAGCCGACCACGCAGCGGTAGATGATGTACGGGCGCAGGCTGGCGGGTTCAGGCCCAACCGGCAGCACGCCCTCGCGCTGGTGAACCTTGCGAATGCTGATCTGCTTGCGGCGCAGGGCGACCTCGCGCCCGTCGGGGAGGCGCACGACATAGCTGCCCTCGACGCGATCAGGCGCAGCAACAATGATGCCCACCGCACCGGCAGGGGCGAGCTCGCTGCCAGCCTCATCGCGCACGGCGACGCGGGTCACCACCTGGGTGCCCGCAGGAATGGTCAGGGGCGGGTCGGTCAGGTCGCTCATGGGGGGCCTGCGTGTGGTCGCGGATCAGGGTGATTATACCAAGGATGCGCGGGATGTCATGCGGCTGTAGGCGGATTGTGTGGCCATTCGTAGGTCGTGAGGGGCGGTTACAAGGCAGAAGCTGAGCTATGCGTACGACTTCAATGCATCCCCCTCGCAACCTCGGCGATTGAGTGTGCCAGCATGCGCCTCAGTTCCCGCGTGACTCCAAACGACGACTGGAGATTGGCACCGAGGCTCCTGGACGACGACCTCGATTGCGTCGTCGTTCCCTGAGCCGTGCGCTTCGCAGTATGCTTCCAACTGGGGCTGGGCGCGGGCACTGAGCGTGGGCCGCTCCTGCTAGAGGTCAGCGCAGCGGTCGCGGATGGCCGCCGCCAATTCGGCATTCACGTCCCAGTGCGCCTCAAGAAACGCCAGAATAGCTAGGGCCGACTCGCAGATGCGTGCATAGCCCTGCACGAACTGCGGGAGCAGCCGCGCCAACTCCGGGTAGCGCTGCTCAACCCGTCGTTCCGGCGCGAACGGGTCGTCGCTCGCCGGGGTGGCCTGCTCAATCTGGGTGACGAGGGCCAGCACCCGGTCAACGGCATACTGTTGGATGAAGCGCGCCGCCGAAAGCACCTCGCCGCGCCGAAAGCGCCCCAGCCCGACGTACAGGTTGGTCAGCGCCTCGCCTACCTGCCAGGCCACCTCGGGCTGCTCGCCCGGTAGCGGTGCTTGGGGTAGCGGCAGCGTCGCGCCTGGTCGCTCCCAGATGATCCGCGCCGCACTGCCCTGGGCCACTGCCAACTCCTGCGGCGTGAAGACGGCGAATTCGCAGAAGACCCCATCGGCGTAGAGCAGTTTGTAGCCATCAACGCTGTTGCGGAAGTGGTAGGCGATTGGGGCAGCGTCCGCTAACCAATCCAGGTTTGCGAGATAGCGGGGTTTGGCGTCGCGTTCGACAACGACAAAGAAATCTAGGTCTGAATAGGCGTCGAGGCGGTCGCGCTCAAGTCCGGTCGAGCCGAGTCCGATCAGGGCGAGGGCGTCTGGTCGCCGGGAGAGGGCGACGCCGATCGCGTCAAGCCGGGCGACCAGCACCGCAGGTGGCACGGTAGCGCTACTCATGAGATGAATCCTCCATCAAGCTGGACCGCCGCGATAAGACGCGTGTCAGCATGCCGTGGGGGTCATACAGCACGCGGCATCCGTCCTGCACGACCTGGCGTGTGCCAGGATCGAGCGGCTCCGTCGCGGCCCAGCTTGGGCTGGCAAACCCAAACTCGACTTCGTGCCCCAAGCTCATGAAGACCCGCCGCGACCAGAGCGCGCCGTAATCCTCGTCCTGAAAGGAAATGACCGAGGCGTTGAGCGTATCTACCACCAGGGAGGTGAGCCAAGCCTGATCGTGCAGATAAACCTGCGGATCGTCAACCAGGAGGACCAGGTCAAGGTCGGAGTCAGGGCGAGCAGTGCCGCGCGCGTGTGAACCGACCAACGCGATGGCGACGACTCCCGGACGCTCCTGAAACCACGTCGTCATGCCGTTCAGCAGACGTGCGTCCGTGTTTGACTGATCGGATTGCATCCATCCTCCCTCGTCGTTGCAACGCCTTGCGCCACGCCTCCGTCGCGGTCAGGCCTCCGTTCCCCCAGTTGAACATGCCGCATAGGTTCGCGGCTGCTATCCTGCACGGTGATGCCTAGCAGCGCAATCCACAATCTAAAACCCAAAATGGTATCACAACCCACCCGAGCGGTCGATCACATCCTTGAGGTCGCGGTCGTTGGGGGTCGCATAGCGCAGGGTCTGTTCGCCGCGCCGATGGCGCATGATCCGTTGCACAGCCGCCAGGCTGGCCCCGTCTTCGAGCAGGCGGTAGGCCAGGCTGTGCCGCAAGGCATGGGGCGAGGCGCTCGCCAGGTCGTCGGCGTAGGCCAGTAACTTCGTCACCTGGTCGAGGCGAGGCTCTTTTTGGGCGGCGGCACGCAGGCGGGCGGCGGCGCGGGCGGCGATGACCGTAAAGCGGTGGCGGATGGTGCGGGTGCTGATGCCAATCCGGAACGGGCGTCCGGGACGAGTCGCGTCGACGCCCCCCAACAGGGCTTCCCGCTCCGCATCGCTGCCCAGCGTTGGCAGCCCATTGGGGCAGCGCACGTCAGTGAGGTAGCGCCGCAGCAGGCGTACTGCCTCGGCGTGGAGCGGCACGCGCCCGAAGGTGCCCGCCTTGCCCGACCGCACGGTCACCGTACGCCCGGCCAGATCAAGATCGCGTAACTGCACATCGGCAGCTTCTTGCGAACGCAATCCGGCGTAGATCAACAGCGCCAACAAAGCCTCGTTGCAGCGCCGCAGGGTCGGATTGTCCTCGTCGGCAGCGGCGCGCAGCAGGGCATCAACCGCAGCCCGGTCGAGTTTGCGCGGCGCGGGTGGATCGTGGGGCACGGCGCTCAGCGTCAGGAAGGGGTTTTCGCGGGCCAGGCCCTGGGCCACCAGCCAGGTCCAGCAGCGCCGCCCCGTGGAGAGCGCCCGGTTGATGGTTGCCGGGGCCGCGCCGTCCTCGACCTGGCGCTGACGCACCCAGGCGATCAGGTCACGCTCGGCCAGCAACGCCGGCGCAAAGGGCTGACCACGCGCCGCAGCCCACCACTGGCTCAGCCCAACTAGGTCAGCGCGACGGGCACGCATGGTATGCGCCCCCTTGCCGTCCAGACTGGCAAGGTAGGCAAGCAGATCGGGGTGAAGCGTGTCCATGGTTTAGCCTTGCACCATCAGCCAACGCTGCGGCGTGACGGCAATCAGCGTATCGTACTCGGCGTCGGTCGTGATCGTCCAGCTATACTTGCGCTGGAAGCCAGCGACCACCTTGTCGGGCCAGGGGCGGTCACACCGCGTGGCCAGGCCCTCAACCACCACCGGGGCGCTCCCGCTCTCCAGCGCGAGCGCCACAGCCGGGTTCGCCACCAGGTTGCGCACCTTTACGCTGGTGCCGGACACGCACACGTAGATCGTGCCATCAAGCCAGACAAACCAGAGCGGAACCAGGTGCGGTTGGCCGGTAGGCCGCACCGTCGCGAACCAGACGATCGGCTCGGTCGCCAGGCGCTCGTGCGTCGCTGCTGCTAACTGGCTCACAACTGCTCCTCGGGTAGGCTGCATAATATCGGCAACGCCAGGATAGCATGGCTAGGCCCGAGCGTCAACATAATATCGGCAATGCTCCTGGAGTATGCAAGGGTGGCATGGCCGATATGAATGTATATCGGCCATGCTACGGCAATGCTACAGGTTGGGTTTCGCCAGTAAGAAGGAATACAAACTATTCCTCCTCACCTTCATCCCCAGAAGAATCGCCCTCTTCATCTTCAGGCTCTACCGGAGCGGCAGGCGTTATCTTACGAGTCTCTTGCTCTCGTTCAGCTAGCGCAGTTGCAATCCCGCTATCCACCCAGGTTGTTGCACAGTCGGCAAACCAGGTCACCAAAGCTTTTCCCTGATCTGAATGTCGAAGCAAGTCCACCGTGCTGGCCCGCGCACGTAAAATCTCCCAATCGTTTGGAGCCATAGCGCACTCGCGAACTTCAGGAAATGAGCTATGGTCGAACCATTGTATGGATGGCTGTGTGAAAAACTTCGTTGCTGCGCAGTTGCTGACCAAGCGTACTGTCTGGGCGTACGTGAACTGCTAGCATTAAATCAGGGATGCCTTCGATACAGAGTGGTACCTCTGGACGGCCAAGAAAGACTCCTGCGAAGATGCCGAAGCTATCGCTACGACGGGGAGAGACCCACATCCAGTAGCCGTAACGTTGCCATGCATACTGGATGCGGATATGTTGTCCCTTGCGGTCGCGCAGGACACAATGCAGACCCGCTGCTGCTAAGCTGGCTAACGCCGCATCGATGCCTTTCCGCGACCAAGCATCGAGCGTACTCCAGACCGGCGTTGAGGTAACCATTCCGGTGAGCGACTGCAGGGAGAGTTGTGGCACGGCGACCCCCATGGCATCAATAAGCTGATGAAGCTGGCGAACAACAAGAGGCTCCTCTGGCCAACTAAGTGATCGTAGCTGGCCCCAGGTGACGACCCCAAGATAGCTGGTCGCACGGCCTGGTTCAAGTCGAATGCGTTGTGGCAGGCTGGCAATCGAGATGACCTCGGCACCAAGTTGGAGGTAGCGGTTAATCTGGTGAGCACTCGGCGGCTCATACACCTTCAGTTCGCAAATGAGCGGCGGTCGCTCTGGCCAGATGAGTGTAATGTCTTTTCGTCCGGTCTCGACGTGCTCTTGAGTTCGTAGGAAAGGGGCTTTCAAGGGCACCAGTTGCTCCAACCCAAGGTGCTTGACAAGCCTTGGCCACACGGAGGGTTCTTCAAGCACTGCTGCCAATGCATCTTCAAGGAAACCTTCGGCTGGAATGAGCCGTTGGGTAGATCGGCGGTATGCTTTTGCTAGGAGGGCATCTGCTCGGCTCATCGAAGTTTGTCTGTATGATCCACGTATTGTAACTCCCCCACCAATGCTGCCCCCCGGGCCAGATCCGCCGCCCGTAGCTCCACAACCGTCCACGGTGTACTCCCAGTGCGCAATCGCTCGCGCAGGTGGGCGTCGCGGGCGCGGTTGGCACCGCGATGGAATGCGGCCCCGTCAATGTAGATCGCTAGGCGTTGCGCTGGCACGGCAAAGTCGGCGACCGAGATCGTCGGGCCGTCGTCGGGGCTGACCGGCACCTGGCGCTCGGGATGAAAGCCGTGGGCCTCGAACAGCCGCATAAAACGCAATTCCAGCGGCGAGCCGACCCCTGCGGCGTAAGCTTCCAACCACGGTGCTGGGTCGTCAATGTCGCCGCGCTCCAGCGGGCGGGCGTGTGGTGCAGTCGCGGCGAGGGCCTCCAGATCGCCCATGATCCGCGGCCAACGCAGTTTGTCGTGGTAGCGCTGGTTTTCATAGGACTTGAGACAACGGTAACAGGCGGTGGTGCAGTTCGCGTGATCCAGATGCTCGATGGCGCGTCCGGCAACTAGATGCAGTTCGTTGGCAATGCGCGGGAGGTAGCCGCTGCCACCTACGCTCGGGTCAATGAAACTTACGACGAGTTGCTGGTAGGTGCGTCCCTGCTGGTTAACCGCCCAGGGTCCCTCAAGCAGAAACTCGATCTCGGGGCCGTCCAGCATGTAGCGGTGCCGCATGCCGAGCCGGAGGGCGTAGCCCAGGGTCAGTCCCCACGTGGCGAGATCGTCGGCGTCAGCCCCATCAGGGACGGGAGCGAGCAGACGCAACACCTCCGCACGGGTGGTGGTCATCAGGGCCAACGGGGTCGGTGCTCGCCCTGCCTCAGGACAGCCCTGGCGGTGACCAAAGGGATCCTGGGCGCTGCCACTGGCGCGGGGTTGACGCCGTGCGCCTTTCCCGGTCGTTGCTGCTACCGGAATGCTTAGGATGTTCCCGCAACTCGCACAGAGCCGGTAGCCCGCCGCGTCTTCACTCAGGATGATGGTGCTCTCGCGTTCAGCCGGGTTGGGCGGTGGCCCCTCGTTGAGCCAGCGCACCTCTTCGTTGCGACTCAGGCGTAGCCCCCAGCCCGGCCCGGTCGTCCAACGGCCTGCCACGTCGCCGCCCCACTGCGGGTAACCAGTGACGCGGTTGCTGACGGCGTAGCGATCCTCTTCTTCTAGGATCGGGCTCTCATCACGCATGGCCAAAAAGCCGCCATATTCCGCGGCAGGGTAGGCCCGCCCGAGCTCCTGGCTGCCACAGCGCGGGCAGGCGGGTTCGTCGGCGTCAAAGCGTAGGCTACAGTGCCGACACTGACGGTAGAGCCAACTCGGCCCTTCGCTACGCGGATTCCACGGCGAGGCCGTGTCGAGGCCAATCACGTTCCAGCGGACGCCCCGGGCATACACGGTGGCGTTGGGTTGGAACTGGGCAATCCCAAAGCGGCGGGCCACGCTGATCGGATCGTCCTCGTGCGCGTCACCGTGGAGCCGCAGGGTCGCCGGTTCGGCGGGAAACTCGTAGCCCGGCAACAAGCCGAACTCGGCAAAACGCCGCAATGGGTAGCCCGATGAACGATCATCGGCGTCGCGCTCGCCCACTTCTAACCCGAGCAAGTTCCCGATCAGTTCGGCAGCCCGCACCGCCTCGCGGCCCCGTTGACGCCGGGTTTCGTCGTAGAAGCGCTCGACTGCGGCGCGTAGTTCGATCACCTGACGCGCAGTGCGGTCGATCACCTCCTGGATGCGGGCCGGAAGCCGCTCGAGTTGGGTGCGCAGGTCGGCCTCGCTCAGGCCTGCGGCTGGCAGAATCGCTGCACCCCAGGCGGTGTGGGCTAGTTCTAGGGCGTGATCGGTCTGGGCCCGCACGCCCGCAAGTAGGGCGTCAACCTCGCCTTGGTGAACCTCGCCCTTCAGATTTACGTAGTGCAGCATCTTGCCAGCCAGCCCCGGCTCCGCTGCGCCGATGGCGATCGCATTCAGGTGGCGCAGGATCGTATCGCGATTGCCGAGCGCCAGGGCGGGGGCCGGGACTTCGCCGGCGATCATCTCGGTGGGCTTGTCATAGAAGTATTGGTCGTGGGGCGTGCTCCGGGCATAGCCGAGGACGAGTCCGACCCGCGTCCGGCGTCCTGCGCGCCCGCCCCGTTGGGCGTAGTTGTCGGGCCGGGGCGGTACGTTGCGTAGGATGACCGCATCCAGCCCGCCGACATCAATCCCCATTTCGAGCGTTGGCGAGCAGGCCAGCAGGTTTAACGCTGCCGTGCGCTGCGGTGCTTTGAAGGCCTGTTCCAGTTCGGCACGTTGGCTGGTCGGCACCTGGGCCGTATGCTCCGCAGCCACGAGCGGCTGCATCGTTGCGGCACGGATGCGCTGTACGGTGCGATTCGCCGCGAGTTCGCTTGCAGGCCAGGCTTCGAGCCGACCATGGCAGCGCGGACAGGGCAGGCCCGCCGTTGCACCCAACACCGGCAGCGAGCAGATTCCACAGCGGAGCCGTGCGGCGTCGTTGACCAAACCCAGGCGGATGGTCTCTGCATTGACCTGAAGCAACTTGGTGTGTTGGCGAGCTCCGTAGAGATCGGTTGCAATCAGGAAACTCCCGGCTTGGAGGAAGCGTAGCAGGGCCACCATCGTGGTCTCGTCGGCCTGGGCTGCGCCAAAGCCTTGGCCCAGCAAGGTGAGGATGCGTTCCAGGCTGGGGCTACGGCCACCGGTTTTTGGACGGCGCCAGGGGTTGTTCAGCCGCACGCCCTGTGGGACATCGGTGCGCTCCATGTAGGCCACCGCTAGTTCGTCGTGCCCCAGGGCGTAGCCGCTCGGCTGCTTGACCTGCCGTTCCCACTCGGCAGCACGCACGTAGGCCGGACAGTTTGGGTGTTGCGGATGGTAACGCAACATCGGTCGCGAGAGACACCCGCGCACCCGGATCTCATCGAGCAGGCAGCGGCAGAGGTAGGCCACCTGGGCCGTTGTCGCAAAGCCAAGGGTCTGGACGAGCGTAGCCCCATAGGTGGCGACATACTCGTCCAGCCGATCATAGGCGATCTGCACGAGGCCGAGGTTGATCAGGGTGGCGCGATAGCCCGCGTTCAGTGCGATTTCGTCGAGGAGCGGCGCTTCTTCGTAGGCGCGGACTCGTTCAAGCTCATCGGCAGTCGCAAAGGTACCCCGCGGGTGCTGTGGGGTATCGTTGGCATCGAGCGCCCACTGACCAAGGGCCTGCACCAGATCCTGCATGGAACGCCGGTCTTGCTGGCCCAACAAGGCCACAACGCGCCGCCGCATGCGGTCATAGCGTCCGGCAAAGGTGATAAAACGAGCCTGGTGGGCGGCATCCTGGCGGCTATCGCTGAAGATCAGCAGGCGCTCTTTGCCGTCGTGGGTCGGGTCGGCCCGATGGGCTTCGGCCAACGCTTCGACCAGTCCCTCGGCCATCACTTTGACCGCCGCTGAGGTGCCCAGCGCCACGGGCGAGAGGACGTTGCGATTGCCCAGGGTGGCTCCGCAGCAGAGGCAGATGGTACGGGCTGGGACGAGCGTGACGTCGAGCGGGAAGGCGGCCTTGGCACTGCTGAAAATTAGTTGCTGCGGGTCGAAAGACCCCTCGACTACCGGACGCTGTTTGAGTTGTTTGGTCTGTTTGCGGTTGCGCGCTCCGGGCGGCGGGGCTTCGTCCTCTTCATCGAGCGCACCAACGGTCGTGGCAAAGCGGGCAGGTTCGTAGAGCATCCATTCGGATCCAGCGGTCTTGCTGGTACTCGGGCGGAGTGGGCCGCTTGTGGGGTCGTCGGGATCATCGCCCACGAAGCGCAGGTAGTGCGCCCCACAGTTGCGGCAGAGGAACAGCGGAGCGGTTGGATGACCGCAGGCCCCACAGGTCGCTTCACCCATTGGGTAGAGGCAGCCACAGTCTGGGTTGACGCAGCGGTGAAACTGCCAGCCGCCACGAATGAGCCGGTGGGCACGCAAGCGCAGGGCGCCTGGGGTAGCGTCGGGCAGGGCTGCCCCAATGATCAGGGCCGCCGCGACCTCGGCTCGCACCGTTGCAATGGGGGTGTTAGCGCATCCAGGCACCTCGGCCTGAACGCGCTGGGCGATCTGTTCAAGTGAGAGCGGCTGGCGCACGAGCCAGCGGTTGATCAAGGGGATCAGGTTCCAGGTTGCAGGGGTTAGGTTCCAGGTTGCAGCGGTTGGAGTGCCGGGGGTGGGTGTTGGGGATGAGCGAGCAGTGGGGAGGACTTGGGGCGGTAAGGAGGGCACAAGCTGGTTCCACAGTCCAGCGGTAAGCCGAATCGCTTCAGGCTGCACGACGCCATCAAGCTCAACCCACAGATCAACATCAGGGGTCTGGTGCAAGGTGCCTGGTGTCAGTTCAGGGGTCTGGTGAAAGGTGCCTGGTGTCAGTTCAGGGGTCTGGTGCAAGGTGTCTGGTGTCAGTTCTGCGCTCCCTGACCCCTGAAACCTGACCCCTGAAACCTGATACCTGATCGCTGGAATCTGTTCAAGCTCCTCGCCAATGACGTGGATGCCGGTTGGCGCTACGCCGGTCAGTTTGCCAAAGAAATCCTGCACGGCCTCATCGCGTAGCCGCAGCCGATCCTCGTGGCTCATCGCGCCATCAGCGATACTCTTAATCGTCGCCGAGGTTCCGACCGGGACGAGCGGCGGGAAGCGCCGGGCGCGCAACTCCTCCGGTGGGGTTGGCAACCAGGTCTGCGGGGCGCCCGCCAGATGGGCACGGAGCCGCCGCACCAGTAGGGCGATGTTGCTACCCAGGGTTCCCCGGTAGGTATGCACCTCGTCGAGTACCAGGAAGCGGCAGCGATGGTTGGCAAAGATCGCATCGCGGTCGGCGGGGCGCACCAGCAGGTATTCCAACATCACGTAGTTGGTCAGCAAGATGTGCGGCGGGCGTTCGCGCAACTCGCGGCGGCGCTGCTGGGTGGTGCTGCGATCGTACTGGGCAACCTCCACGGAACTTGTCCAACCAGCCTCTTCGAGGTAGGCCCTGATCCGCTCGTATTGATCGTTGGCGAGGGCGTTCATTGGGTAGATCAGGATGGCGGTCAGCCCAGGCCGTCGGAAGGTGGTCGCGTCAGTGATGGCATTCTGGACCACTGGGAGCAGAAAGGCCTCGGTCTTGCCGCTGCCCGTGCCCGTCGTGACCACTACCGAAGTTGGTTCGGGGGCGAGCAGGGTCTGGATTGCGGTGGCTTGATGCTGGTAGGCCCGGGCGCTCCCCGCGCGACGCGCCATCACGCGGGCGAGGGACGGATCGAGGCCCAGGGCGGTCCAGGGCAGCCCGGCGCGGAATGGGCGATGCGCTTGGTAGAAGGGATCTTGGGCCAGGAAGCGCGGCTGGGTCAGCGCCGTATCGAGGGCCGCCTTGAGTGTCGGATCCTTGGCGCGAAACTCGCTCTGGAGGTAGCTGCGGTACTCGTTGGTGACCCGTTCGAGGGTGAGAATCGGGTGGAGCGGAGCAGGTGTCTGGGCAGGTGTTAGAGCAGGTGTTTGGTGCAAGGGGTCAGGTGTCTGATCAGGTGTTAGGTGCAAGGGGTCAGGTGTCAGGGCCGAGCCCTGCTCCCCCGAAACCTGAAACCTGAAACCTGAAACCTGCTCCCCTGAAACCTGATCCCTGACCCCTAACACCTGGCTTTCTGATCCCTGCCTTCCCTCCACCCAGGTGCTGAGTTGGACCGCGACGGTTGGAGCGAGGCTGGCGAGATCAAGGATTTCGGCAAACTCCTCGAAGCTCCAGGCGGCGGGTACGGCGGCAAAGAGCGCGTCGAGCTGCTCGGGCGTGATTGTCGCCACGTCCGTCCAGTCCAGGACGAAGACCTGCTGAGCCAGGGAGGGGCTCAGGGCCTGAAGGGCTGCTTCGCCCTGGGGCAGGATGGCAGCAAGACGCAACGGCACGCTCATGGGTGGTCCTTACTTCAGGTTTCAGGTGTTCGTAGTCTGCCAACAATGGTTTCTTATGATCTATACCACAGAGGCGCAGAGAACACAGAGGCTTTGGCAATAAGGATCGTACCTTCACCCCAAGGTCAGGGCAATTGCGGCACCCGCTTAGCCGGGGTCAGCGCCGCGATCAAGACCGCGATGGGGCTGGTAACAATGAATGCAGACAGCAAGAGCATAATGCCAGGCAAGCGACCTTTACTCACAAAAATGTACTCAGCGATGAACGCCAACAAGTACATGCCCAGAAGTAGAAAACCAGGGCCAAGCAAAAATAGCAGCGTAGTAAGAAGCAATCCAATAAAACCCAGCATGAAGCAGAGCCGCGGACGATAGGCTGGCCGTGGTGCAGCGGGTAGATGTTTGGGTTGATTGATGAGAACGTAGATCAGCACCAGAGGCCCAAACATTACGCTGATGCCAGATAAGATCCCTATCCCTACCCACATCGGACTCCGCATACCTTTTCTCCTCGCGATGTAGAACGTTACTAGAGGTGTAAGTATCCAGCCGGTCAAAAGCAGAAACGTGTCCAGAGGCTCGTAAGCGAATGCCATACTCCACGCAAGCATCGAGATGATCGCAAGCGCCCAGCCCAGCCGGTTGACTCCAGGGATGAGCGGCTCTCGCCCCGCTGATTGGCGTGCTAACGGCGCGATCACCGGGGCGTTGGGGATTGCTTGTAGCGACTGAGGGGCAAGCGGTATGGTTGCGCTGACCATCGGCGCGGCAGCGGGTGCGACCGGGCGCGGTTGCACGACGGGATGCGCTGATGGGGGTGTCACAGGGGCCGGCTGGGGGGCGGCGGCCACCGGGCCTGCGCCACGTGATAACCGCGCCGCCAGCGGCGAGTCGCTGTTCGCGGAAGCTTTGCGCAACGGGTCGGAGCCGCGCAGCGCCTGCTTGAACTTCGCGACATCGGGGTAGCGCTGCTGAGGGTCAATTGACATGGCCTTGAACACCGCCACCGCGACCTGCGCTGAAAGCGATGGGTTGGCTGGCTGCATCGGCGGGAGGGTGTCGTGTGCTCCGCTGATCCGATCAGTGACCGGCAGCGGCTCCTTGCCCGTGAGCAGATGGTAGAGCGTTGCCCCGAGGCTGTAGATGTCGCTGCGCGGGTCGGTGCCATGCGCCCCGATGCCCCACTGCTCGATCGGCGCGTAGGCCGGGGTCAGACCACGCCGCGAACTCTGGGTCTGCTGGGAACCTGCTTTGGTCAGCCCAAAGTCAACCAGTTTTACCAGGGCGTCCGGGGTCAGGCGGATATTGGCTGGCTTAATATCACGGTGGATGAGTGGCTGTCGCTGACTATGCAGGTAGATCAGGGCGTCACAGACTTGGAGGGCATAGCCCAGCACCTGTGACTCAAGCAGAGGCCCCTGGCGCCGCTTGAGGACATCCTCTAGGTTTTGCCCAGCGACATACTCCATAACGAGAAAGCCGTTGCCTTCCGTCTCGAACATCGTCTCATAGGTGGGCAAGTTGTCGTGGCGAAGGTGGTGAAGCAACTGGAATTCGCTCTGGAAGCTGCGGATGCTGTCCGGGTCGAAGGTCTCCTTCAGGGCCACCTCGTGACCTGGGCGAGCGCGGTCAATCGCTTTGTAGACGACTCCGAAGCCGCCGTAGCCGATCACTTCCTGAATAGCGTACTGGCCAATCGTGCTGCCGGGGTCGCGCAGATTGAGGGCGTAGCGCAAGGCGCGTCCACAATGGCTACAGAACGTGTTGCGATCCGGGTTACGATTTCCGCAGCCACTGCCATTTCGGACATCTTGACAAATAAGCATCGCGCATCCCTCTAGGGTTCAATGGAGTTGTTCAATGATTAGGTGATTGTACTCCTTGTTTCATACCCGCACATACCTTGTGCCGCGCTTTTGCCCCTCCACCTGCGCCAGTCCCTCATCCACCAGGCGCTTGAGCAACGCCCGCGCCGCGCTGGCATCAACTCCTAGCGCCCCCTGCACCTCGCTGCTGCTCAGGCTGCTCCGTGCCGCAAGGAGCGCTTTGATCTGGGCGGTGTGATCAGGGGGGGGTGATCAGGTTTTAGGTGTTTGGTGTCTGGTGTCAGGGCCGACCCCCGATCTCCGATCCCCGTTCCCTACAATCCCTATCCCCGTTGCCAAAGGGGAGCGACGAGGCCCGCAACGAAGGGTGACGGTGCAGTGTTTGAGGCACAAATCAACAAGGCCCGCATCGCGCGTGAACAGCCAACGTAGAAGAGGCGTCGCTGCTGATCAAGCATGACCGCTTGCTCCTCGGGTGGCAGATGGTCGAGTTCGTGGGGCAGGCTGCCCGCCGCTAGGCGCGTGATCGCCACCATTGGGAACTCTAACCCTTTGGCCGAATGCAAGGTCAGCACTTTCACGACCGGCTTGCGCAGATCAATCGTCGTCCCATCCATAAACTCGGCGGGTAGATCGCGTTGGCGCAGGCGGGCAGCAAGCTGCTGGGCCAGTTGTTTACTATGGCAGAGCACCGCGCCCGCATGGATGGGCAAGCGCAATTGGCGGGCGGCGGTGACAAAGAAGGCCCGCATCTGATCCGCCTCCTCCGCATAGTCATCCGTGCCCAGGATCGTCGGCACATGTCCCCGATGCGCTGAGGCTTCTTGTTCCAGGCTTTCGTCGTCACCCGCCCCGCTGCCCTGCAAAATCGCGGCACACGCCGCCGTAATTTCTGCCGTATTGCGATAATTGCGGCGCAAGACGACGCTGCGCCCCCGCATATGCAGATCGGCGTGAATCTGTTGCCAACTGAATCCGCGCTGATAGAGCGATTGCGAGGCGTCCGCTGTCAGATAGATCCCCTGAACCGAGCAGACGGACGCGACTAAGAAGCGCAGCGCCACTGGCGAGAGATCTTGCGCCTCGTCAATCAGGATCGCCTGGTACGGCTTGACCGTTTCGGCTTCGGCCAGTTCCAAAGCCCGCCGCCGGAGCCGTTCCCAGGTCACGAGGCTCTGACGGTCGAGGATGGCGCTCCACGCCTCGTACACGGCCCAGAGCGTCTCGCGCAGGTTGGCCCGCAGCGGCACACCGCGTCCACGGCGTTCGATGGCGAGATAGGCGGCACTATCGGCCAGTCCCCAGGCATCAATCACCTGCTGAAACTCGTCCAACAGGTAGCTCGTACCCAGCTTCCGCAAGCCCTCTTGGCGCACCTTGCGGTCAAACAGATTCAGCGCCGGGATGGCCGCTGTTTCCAACGCCTGCGCTAGCGCCTCCTCCAACTGCCCGTCGGTCGCAAAGCGCGGCCTGCCGTAGCGCTGGGCATAGCGCCGCATAATAACCGCATCAACGGTGTTGAGTTCGACCCCACGCTCTTTTGGCGGCGCGCCGAGGAGCTGTTCAAGCAGTTGTTCCGAGTAGCTGACCAGCGTCTTGGTGTAGGTTGTAAAGAGGATGGGGGTGTGCCCGGCTTCGACCAGGCGGGCCGTGCGATAGAGGGCCAGGATCGATTTGCCGGTGCCGGGGCCACCCTTGACAAGCGAGGGGCCAACCAGGGCGGTGTCGAGCAGGCGCTGCTGATCCGCGTCAAGCCGCAGCAGGAAACTGGTCAGTTCGCCTTCGACGAAGCGGTCGAGATCCTCTGGCTCGTTTAGCACCAGTTCGGGTTGGTATACGATCTCGGCCAGCGGGCGCGGGTAGAGGATGTCGCAGACTCGGTCGAAGAGTTCGGTGGGCAAGTCGGCCAGCAGCAGATCGTCCTCGGTGCGAGCCGCACCCAGCACCGCCCGATGCGGAGCAGGAATACGCCACTGGCGCAGCAACGCCTCGCTGAGCATGACGGGGAGCGGACGCGGTTCGAGCAGCGGTGCCGCCGGGGTCGTGAGGCCGAGCAGGGCGGCATCGGCGGCGTCATCCTCCTCGGGCAGACTGGCCTCCGGCAGCGCCGACGCGGCAAGCTCGTAAACGGCTGACTGCTCGTGCAGTTCAGCGGCGAGCAACTCCGGCGGCGGCGCACCCTCGGGCACGGCACCGGCGCTCAGGGCGTCGGCGTAGGTACGGTCATCGCGCTTCCGCACGCTAATCAGCTTGACCCAGCCCTCGCCGAAACTGTAAAACAGGCGGTAGCTTCCGATGCGTACGCGGTAGATCGGCGGCTTATGATTGCCTATCTTCTTCGCATCGCCCTGGGCCGCGATCGGGTCACGTTCGAGCACCTTGACCTTCTGGGTGACGAGCCGACTGACCTGCTGAGGCAAGCCAAGCAACTCATTCATAAAGGTCGGGGGGACAATCATATTCCACTTGGCCATGCTGGCTCCGGCGTTAGGGCAAGGATCTTCAGTTCGACGTAGGCGAAGTGCAAACACGGGGCGGGTTCTAAACCAGGGCGAAGCGCGGGGGTGACCCAGAACAGGGTCACCAAAAGAGGCGCTCCCTGACGCTGCTACACCAGGGGCTTGCAGCGCCGGTAGCTCAGGTCGATCAGCAACTGCTTTGCCTCAAGAGCACCGTGAGACATCTCGTACTTGGTGAAGCGTCGCTCAAGAGACGCCTGGTCACCTGAACGCCGAAAGACCCAGAGTCCCTCATGGGCGGCGACGACAAATGAGCGGAGCTGCCGCGCTTTGGCATAGCGGATAGCCTGGGCCACCGCCAGCGCAAGATCGTGCTCGCTGATAATGTGGGCTTTGTTTTCAAAAAGGGTGAGCAGCGCAGAGTTATCCGGACGATGAACCAGAAAATCGATCCGGCCGTAGCGTCCACTGCTATTCAGATCGCCGGGGGCCTGGCGGCGAAAGCGCATACCCCACTGGGTGAGCAGCGGGACAATCACCGTCTCCTCAAAGAAGAGCTCGGGCTGGCTACGATACGTCTGAGCGGGTTGTCGGTCGGGAGCACGATAGGCAGCCGACTTCTTGGTCTGTACGCCCTGCGGTATCCGGGCAGGTCTGGGCGGCGCGATCGGCCCCGGCTCTGGCGCTGATGCTACGCCCACCGTGAAGAGCCTGCGCTTGAGATCCTGGGCCGCCTCGCGACTTAGGATCCCTTCAAAGCGCCAGTGGGCGAGGCCGCGCTGCAGCAGAACCACTGCCGGGGACGAAATCACTCCGTAGCGTCCCGTCAGGGCATCGTTCTCGTAGCTATCGACATAGAAGAAGCGCACCGCACCCGCAAACATACCCGCAATCGCATCCAGTTGGCGCTCGACCTTGCGACAGGTGGTACTATCGGTACCAAAGAGGACAACGGTAGGCTCGTTGCCGCTCAGGGCGTGTTGATCAAAGTTGCGGGTGGTGAGCATGCGCATCGGTTGATCTTTCTGCATATTCGTTACAACTGTTGATCGGAAAATGCTCCCAGGATACATGCCAAGGCTTACGGTACGATTACACGCTTGGCACTTGTCATTAACGAAACGGTCAGATCGTCTTTAGTATAGCCAGATCCGCAGGCGCAAATGCGCATTGCTTGAATGAATAACCAACGAATACCATGAAATGGGGGTTCCTCGACGTTTGCGCCTGTGCTACAATCACGTTGCAATCACAAGCATGGGGAAGGGGCGTGCTGCCATGATGAGCAGGTTGGCTACGCTTGAGCAACTCCTGCAGCAGATGAGTCGGGCCGAGAAGGCGCAGGTGCTGCAATGGATCGTGCGTGATCTGGGTGATGCCTTCCCTGGCATCGAGCGCACCCCCGGCGTGAGCGGCGGTGAGCCCTGCATCGTGCGCACGCGCATCCCAGTCTGGGTGCTCGTTCAGGCGCGTCGGCTTGGCTCAAGCGAGATCGACCTGCTGCGGGCCTACCCTGCGCTGCGGGCCGAGGATCTTGCTAACGCCTGGGCCTACTACCGCTCGCACTCCGCTGAGATCGAGACTCAGATCGTTGAAAACGAGGCGGCATAGGCCATGCTACGGCTCTATGCGAACGAGAACTTTCCGCTCCCTGTCGTCGTGGAGTTGCGGCGGCTTGGCTACGACGTGCTGACCAGTTGCGCGGCTTGGTTCTCTACGTTACACTCTCTCTACAGTGCCGAGCGTATGGGCTTGGCACCTCCAAATCAGGCGGATCCTGAGGCACCATGAAGATCCAAGAGGTGCTCAAGCTGTTGGAAGCTGATGGATGGTATATCGTACGCACAACCGGAAGTCATCGGCAACTCAAGCATGCCACCAAACGTGGCACCGTCACTGTCGCGGGCAAGCCGAGCATGGATGTGCCACCTGGGACACTGAATAGTATCCTAAAACAGGCGGGATTGAAATAACTTGTTGTGGAGAACATGATGCGCTATGTAATTATCATTGAACAAGGCCCAACCAGCTATGGTGCCTATGTGCCAGATTTGCCGGGATGTGTAGCGGTCGGCGAGACAGCCGACGAAGTTCGGGACTTGATCCACGAAGCGATTCTGCTGCATGTGGAAAGTCTGCGTGCCGACGGGCTTGCGGTTCCACCGCCCACATCGCAAAGTGAGTACATTGAGATCCCGCTCGCGGCTTAAGCAAGGTTCCAGGTGTCTGGTTTCAGGTGTCAGCCAGAGCGCATCAGCAAGCGGTGCGTGGCGCTAAACTGTAACCGCGACATACCGCGTCCCCCGCTTCTCGCCCTCCACCCGCGCCAGTCCCTCGTCCACCAAGCGTTTGAGCAGCGCCCGTGCGGTGTTGGCGTCTACGCCAAGGGCGAACTGCACCTCGCCGCTAGCCAGATGCCCCCGCTCGACGAGCAGTGCCTTGATGCGCTCGTAGCACTCGGCCTCGTCAGCGTTGTACCCCGCGCGCCCCTCCGCCGCCTTGCGCGCCGCCCCGCGCCACTATTGATGGTGATCCTCCGTTTTCCTCTCGCCCTGAGCGATAAGCTTCAGCAACGAGCGATACTGGGCAAATGTGTCAACATCTATCACATTGAGGCCCTCTTCGGTGCTCCATACCACCACTTGATCGACAGCCTCCTGTTCAGAAAAGGCCTGGCGCATCCTGGTGCAGGCAACATCCACCCGGCCACTGCGCAATACCTCGGCAGTCAGGCGGCGGAATAACGGCTGCAGCGCTTCCGGCGCGGCAATCCCTCGCACGCCGACAACAGCTCCCGCAAGGCCTTCCTTGATCAGTTCCTGAGCAAGTAATTCGGATTCATCGCCGGCTAAAAGCCAGAGCCGGGGGGGAATAATCAGCGAGCGTAGTGGATCAATCCATTTCTGGCCCTGATATCGTCCTTCAGATAATAATTTTGGAAACTGCCTCTCGGCTGGCGCATCAGAAAGCGACGGAACGTGCGACCTTCCAGATTCTTTATCTGACTGACTATAGGTGTTCTGGTGCATAAATACAAGAAAGTCTCCAAAGTTCTGTGACTGACGCGCCGTTATTGGCCAGTACACCATATCAAAGCCTTGTTGCAGGGTGTCGGCAAGCACGTTCGGCGTCACCGGACGATTAGCGCTCTGCTCAAGCACCCTAAGCTCAACAGCCGTTGGCATAAAGCGTTGGATCAGCCGTGTCCAGCGCAACAATTGTTGATAACCCTCGGGTGCGAGTACCGGCTTGCGGTAAGTCTGAGCAACTTCGCGATCCGGTTGTTCAAGCACAACCAAGATCCGCAATGGCGGGCTCTGCACCGGAGCACGCTGTTTCCAGGAGCGTTGGTTCCTTACCAATCGATAGCAATGAAGCGATGATCGTTGAGCAAGTCCTTCATGAACAAGAACGTCGACAAGAAGCCCTTCCCAATGATCCGTTGAGCCTGCTTCTGGTAAAACCAGACCAATGGAGAGCGGCAGGGATGGATCGGGGCGGTATGCCTTCAGCGTTTTACTGCTGCGGATCAGGCGCTCAAGGGCTGCCCGTAAACTGGCATAGCGTTCCTGCTCAGTGATCGCTACACGCAGATCAAGTTCACCATTGGCGAACGAAAACCGGTGTGGCCAGGCGAGATCGAGATCATAATAATCATGATCGATTGACACCACACGCAACATTAATTGCGGCACACTGATCTTCTGGGCGGAAAGGCCCGTCTCGGGCAGCATTGTGCGAAGTTGAAACATTGCCATATTATTGGCGGTCATGCGTGCAACACGAAATGCCTGTTCCACATCACCTAGATCGAGCAATACGTGAATGAAGCGCACAAAGAAGCGTTCAGCACTCCTGCTCTGGACATTACCAGCGATTGTCACGGCAGTTGTGGTTAGACCCTGTTGGATACAATAGCTGATCAACTGCTGATCGCTGGGGTAATAATCAAGCCAGAGCCTGGGCCGCCGCGAGGAGTCATAGAGCGCGAGCTGCAGCTGTTCAATCGAGAAGAATGCTTCGCCACCATCATCGCTTATGAAGCGGAAGCCGCGCTGCATAGCCACGTCGGTTCCCCACATACCCGGTAAGTGCAAGACGAATAGGTCAACACCTGCTTCGAGTAGGTGCATAATCGCAGGAACAGTCGGGGCATTTGATGAGCCATTGCGAAACATCTGAGTACCGGCAATTTTGACGCCTAATGTTGTATCTATCGCATCGGATACGAGGGCAGACGCCCCTTGATCGACCGAACCGTTGAGTACCAGGGCGCTCTGCAACAGAGCGTTGCGTGACTGGATCTGTTCAGGTACCAGCGGAAGTAGCGGTAAGATCAAGCGCACGATTACAACATATTCAGCCCAGAAATAACCCTGATCACGCCAAAAGAGGATCAAGTCTTCCCAAGTGTATTGTTCTAGTTCCGGTGAGCCGAGATGCAATTCCAGGCGCAGCATCCCCCCAGTCTGCCCTACTTCCTCTGTTAGCCGCTTCCATTCCAGCGCAAGTGGGTCATACTCAAATATCATCGCGTGCAGTTGCTCGGCTCCGCCATAAATAGTACTAACGGGAAGGGGTAATGCTTCCATTGCCCTCTGCACAACAAAGACGCCCGGTACACGCGCCGTCAGCAGATAGGGGACGCCGCCCGGTTCCGGGTTTGGGCGAATGTAGAGCGCGAGGGTCTGGCGAGCATTCCGGAGGAAGCGCAGATTGCGGGCATAATCGGCCTGTTGCCGATGGATGGTACGTTCTAGTTCGGCTAGGCTCCGCTGCGCTTCAGCAGCCCGACAAGCCCGGAGGTAACGTTGATCGCGGGCGGCAGCATTGACGGGGAGGGTTGCTGCAATAGCAAGCGCCCGCTCGGCGCGTGTACCATCGTGCAGCAGGTCGGCGGATTGCCAGCCCTGGCGCTCCCACTCAGCGGCAGCGTCGCGGACACTCTCAAAAAAGGCCAGATCGGCCCGATCAGCATCAAGCCATGCACGCATGCGGCTCCAATGCTGAATGATCGCTTCGTGGGCAAGTTCCAACGGCGTTGTTGCACGATCATGGGCGATGCGCGGCTCACCTTTGACCAGCAACCGCTCACTGGCGAGCGCATCAATGAGCTGTTCCATTTGAGCGCGATCAACACCGCTCAGGGCGATATCGCCAAGCTCTACGCGGCGCCGGGTGTCGCGCCCGCCGCCTTCGAGCACGCTCAAGCGGTCAGTGCGCGTTAATCCGATAAACAAGCGGCGGATCAGATCTTGTTCGGTTTTCGCATACTTCTTGTAGACAAATTCGGCAGTATGAGCGACGCTGCCGCGCAAGCCGCCCATTTCAAGATAAGGCTGTCCACGCAACCAGCGCCCTTCACGCCGCTTCCAGAGCTCAAAGAGCGCGTGCTGGAGCAACGGCATTGCCCCCGGCTCTTCACGAACATCGGCAAAGATCAGGTGCGTCAGCCCTGGCTCAAGGCGCAACTGCGCCTCGACCGCCTGTGCCTCGATCGCATCACGGAGCTCGTCGGCCTGGAGCGGTTTAATCAACTCCTGCCCCGCTTGCATGTGCTCGCGCAGATCGTCGTAGAGCGCACAGTCGCCCCAGAAATCGGCGCGCATGGTCAGCAACACATAGTGCTGTTTGGCTAAGTTGAGGCATGCGACAATAAACGGAGCGCGATCCGGCTCAGGTACCTGGGTAAACAACTCCTCGAACTGGTCAACGATAATCAGCAGTGGTGTATTGGTTGGGGCGACGTCACATAGTTGACGCAACCGATCTAGCGGTGTCGCACCTGGGATGTCGTTAACAGTGCGGGTCTGGGTAACGGATGAAGCATCCTCCGGCTCGGTGATCAAGCTGCGCCCGCTTGGCCGCAATGCGATCAAGTGCGCGCCTTGAACAGCGCATACTTCGGGCGCAACACCCGCAAAGGCCAGCGACGATTTGCCACACCCCGACGCGCCGACAATCGCAAGAAAGCGCTCCTGCTGGAGCCGGCTGGTCAGCTTCGCTACCAGCGCATCACGCCCTTTGAAGAAGCGGCGTTGGGCTGCAGTGAAATGAAATAGGCCGCGAAACGGCAACTCAACCGGCGGTGGCGGTGGCGCATCACTACGTACAACGGCAGCAAAGCCGACCTGCTCGTCGTAGATCAGGCTACAGATGCGCTCGATCTCAGCGAGCGCAGGGCGTACCGCCGCATGGTTCATGCCCTCTGCGGCGTTTTGGTATGTATTGAGCGTCAACGCGTGCCGAGCAAATGCCTCCAACAGGCCGGGGGCATGCTGAGCGACGCTCGCGCGTAACTGCGGCACACGGGCAACGATCTCGCTGAGGGTAAGCGGCGGCGCAGCTGTCGTTGTCGCCCAGATATAGCCATCATGTAGCCGCATATAGAGCAGCGGCATCCACCAATCGTGGCGTTTGTGTCGCTCCAGTTTTCTGCGCGCTTTCGCGAGTGCCGCGTCTATAGGTGCACGATTGGCGAACACTTCGCGAAAAAAGTCAGGGAAGAAGAGATGTGCCGAGTCGATCGAGAAGTTGTCTTGCACCGCGACGATCGCCGGAATACCTACAGCGGCGAGGCGCGGTGCCAGTGCGGTGTGGGCCGCATTTCCGCGATACCCGGCGCTCTGACACGAGCATAGGAGCACCAGGCGCGGACGTTCGCGCATATCACCGATTCCATCGCTCAACTTGGTCGCATCAATCCATTCGCCCTGACGATCAGCTTGCTCTAACCAGAGATGCGGCGTGTCAGCCTGGATCTGACCGTGGGCAACCAAATACAGCAGATCGAACGGGCGCCCGTCTCGCTCAGCATCTTCCAGGTGTTCGAGCAGCGTTTCAAGCGTCGCCGGCTGTTCAATCCCGATCACCCGGCATTCGGCAAGCGAATCTAAATACTCCAGGGCACGTTTTTGCTCATCCAGCCGATCAATCGGATAGAGCGAGTATTGCCCTCCAGCTTCTGGCGCAGCAATCACGATCAGTGCCCGCAAAGCGGTACGTGCGCGCGGTAGCATCGGCGACCAATCAACGCTGCTCAGGTAGCGTGAAAAGGGCAATCGCTGCTTGACACAAAGAAAGGATGGCTTGGTTCGCTCTGGCGTACGGAGCAACTCCCAGCGAATTTCGTGGAGTTTTGTGGCATCAGCGGCGATATAGAGCCGCAGGCGCAAATCGGCGTTGGCCTGACGTGCAGCACTGATAGCGTTCATTAAGCCGTCACGAACATCTTGTCCAGCGAAGAGTTGCGCGGTGAGCGTATCGCCATATTGATCATACTCATTGATGAGTCCAAGCAGTTTTTCGAGATCAAAGGTGATTGGCTCCCGACCATCAATGCGCACAAAGAGATTCTGCTCCGGTGGCACGTAGCGCAGTCCAATTAGATAGGTACCTGCTTCCCGGTCACGGGGAACAATGCTGATCTCAAGATCATAGTGAGTCATTTACACCCCCACATACCGCGTCCCCCGCTTCTCGCCCTCCACCCGCGCCAGTCCCTCGTCCACCAGGCGCCTGAGCAGCGCCCGTGCGGTGTTGGCGTCTACGCCAAGGGCGAACTGCACCTCGCCGCTAGCCAGATGCCCCCGCTCAGCGAGCAACGCCTTGATGCGCTCGTAGCGCTCGGCATCGTCATCGTTGTACCCTGCCCGATCCTCCGCCGCCTTGCGCGCCGACCTCTGCCGTGCCGCTGCGGCTGCCGCGAAATCGATAATTTCAGGTGTTAGGTGCAAGGTGTCAGGTGTCAGGGCCGCTCCCCGATCCCCGCCCTCTGAAACCTGACCACTGCCCCCTAAAACCTGATCCGATGGATCAAGATCCAGCGTCATTTGGGGCGGAGGAACGGTTTTCCGCTTGCGTCCGCGTGATGGAAGATCAGGTGTTAGGTGCAAGGTGTCAGGTGTTTGGTCAGGGGTTAGCCCTGCGGCTCCCTGACCCCTGACCCCTGATCCCTGATCCCTGATCCCCGACCCCTGATCCTCGGCCCCTGAAACCTGACCACTGAAACCTGAAACCTGAATCACCGGCTCCGGCAGCGCCTCGTTCAACGGGATGTCCCAATACGGGTCGTGCTGCTGTGTGAACGCTTCCAGCCCCAGCGTCTTCAGTTCGTCGAAGGCGGCAAGGCAGCGCTCCGGTGCTTGCGGGTAGCTCTTGTGGCTGAAGGTCGAGAGCACATGAGCGTACTGTTCGCGGCTGAGCCCGTAGGCCGCGGCGACGACGGCGTCGATCGCGGCCCGCACTGCCCAGCGTGCATCGTCGTCCTTGAGTACCGGCCAGTCGAATGGCTCCCGCTCCTCGCGCCACGCCTCGCCTACCTGTTCGCGCCACAGCGCCGCGTAGCCCGCATGGTTGCAGGTCAGGCGCAAGGCGGCGTGGGCGAGGAAGGTGTATTCAATTCCTTGGAATCCCAACAATGGCACTCGCTCCAGAAAGAAGTAGTTAAGTGTTACACTTGACATTATCTGACGTAACAAAAAATCAAAAACAAAACCATTCACATTACTCAGCAAAGCAAGAGCATGTACTGTTGGATGGTTTTCTGGTTTTGTATCACAAGGACTGCTTCGAGCGGTTGTGTAGCCAGGAGGCAACAAGCAAAAAATACCGGTTCGCTCATTTGTTGAAGCTGCAATCGTTCGGTATGTTACACGATAATATTGTGCGGTCTTGATGAATATCTTCTTGTCGTTGAGATTTTCAATGAGGATGTGATAACGAGGAGCATCACCCCATCTATCATTGAACTGATGAAACATTTTACCCTCTGCTAAAACTAAAGCTCCGCTTTGGTTGATTCTCGCAAGCTCTAGCGGATCTCGAGGATCAGCGTAAGCTTTTTTTGAGATATTTTCAAATCTCCAAGCGTCATCAGTTGTGTCAAGTTCACGACTAAACCGAAACCCAAGAATATCAACATATGTTCCAAACAAAAAATCTCCCTTTTGCGCATATGCCGTAGCAATTACTTCAGCATCAGTTTGATTTCTAGGCTCCAAGAGGCTCAAGTACTCGCCGCCGGTGCGGCGCACAAACTCCAAACTGTACTGTAACGGTTCGTGCCCATTGCGCTCGAAAAGCCAGGTCTCATCGTGCAGATAAAAGGCGCAGGGAAACGCGGTGGTTGGCCCTTGCCGCGCCGCCACAATTGGTGCGAATTTGAAGCGCGAATCAATTTCAAACAGCTTGTTGCGGTTCTCGAACGAGTAGCAACAGCGGGTTGCCATCTGCTCGAAGTAGAGACGGCGAATGCCAGTGGCCCCTTCGTTGGCGTGGAAAGCCGAGGGCACAACGACACCGGTTAGGCCCGTTGGACCCAACATCTGGGCATTGCGCTCAGCGAAGAGCTTGGCTAGATCGGGATCACCCCCGGTCTTCTGTCCATTAACAGTTACAACTTGATAGTGATAAAGCCGATCATGAATGAGGTGTTGCTCAGTAAACTCAGCTTCATACTGAGTGTGGAGGGTACTGATGATCGGGTCGAGTTTCAATCTACGTTCTGTCTCTTCGCGTTCACGCTTGGTGGGCGCATCTAAAATGGTAAAGTCGAATGACGCAAAGAACTCCTTCGCCTTGGGCCGTACTTTGTCCCACGGAGGATTGCCCACCACCACATCGAAGCCGTGGCGCGTCATTTTAGGTATTTGGTGCAAGGGGTCAGGTGTCAGGGCCGATTCCCGATTCCCGATTCCCGAAACCTGCTCCCCAGTCCCTGGATAGAAGACCTCGGGGAAGGTGAGGTCGTAGGGCAGCGCAGGGATCAGGTTCCAGGTTTCAGGGCTCAGGATGAGCGCAAGGGCCTCCTTATAGCTCTTGATTGCCTCCGGCAACGCGCGTAGCCCCAGTCCCCGCGCAAGCATCCTTCGCAGCGTAGGGGTCAGGTTCCAGTCATGGGGCAGGCCTGCATCGCCCTCGCCTGACCCCTGAAACCTGACCCCTGAAACCTGACGCGCCAAAGCCGCATAGGCGTCATCATCGCAGCCCTTGCCGAGCATGACCCCACCGGCCCAGGCGGCGGCGAGCAGGCGGAAGGGGGCGAGGGCGGCGTCGAGGGCCGTCTTGGCGGCACGCTTGCGTTCCAGGTCAGCCACGTCAATCCCGACGCTTTCTTCAAGCGCGGCGACGTGACTCAGCGCGGCGGCGAGGCGCTGCTGGAGTTGGGCCTGCAAACTCTGGTTGAAGAGATCGTCGAGGGGATCCTGGCTCTTGGGGAGGCGATAAAGCTGTTCGACAAAGGGACCGGTGAGCGAATCGCCCACCACGAGCCGATGGTCGAGGAAGGTGAGCGGCAACCCCTCGGCGTGAGCTTCGATCCAGATGGCGACCCGGGCGAGGGCCACCGCGAGCGGATTCTTATCCACGCCATACAGACAATGCACGGCAGCGAGGCGGCGACAGAGTGCGCGGGCCTTTTGTTCGGAGAGACCAGGCTGGTCGCCTTCGCGGGCGCGACTGGGCAGATAAGCCAGCAGGGCATGCTCGGGATCGGGCAGTGCCTCGACGCGCTGGCGCATGGCTTCGGCGCGAGCCACGAGACGCAGGGCCTCGGCGGGGTCGCGCTCCTGGAGTTTCATCGCCAGGGCTTCAGCCTCGCTCGCCAGTTCGTCGCAGCGGCGGCAGGCCTCGTAGAGCCGATCCCCCAGGAAGCGGCAGGCTTCGACCAGGAAGTGACCGCTGCCCATCGCCGGGTCGAGCAGCCGCAGGGCCAGGAGGCGCTCCGGCTGCGGATCGTCATGGGGACTACGCTGATCACACTGCGGGCCAACGGTTTCTTGCACCAGAAAGCGCACAAACGAGCGCGGGGTGTAATAGGAGCCAGTGGCCTTGCGACCCAACCCCACGCGCAGGTAGAAGCGACCGGGGTGAATCTCCTCGATCCATTCGACGTTGGTCTTCTTGCCACGGGCGGGGGTCTCGTCGTCGTCAGCGGCCTCGTCGTCAGTGGACGCAGCATCGGGAGGGGGCGTGCCGTCGGGAGGGGGCGAGCCGTCGGGAGGGGGCGCAGCACGCTGCGCCCCTACGGGCGTACCGGCGCGGTACTTTTCGCCCTGGGCTAACGGAACGACGACTTCGAGTTTCTGGCGACGCAGGCGGCACATGGGTTCAGTGGCGATGCCGGGTTCGAGTTCGAGCAGGGCTTCGTAGACCCGTCCGAGGTCTTCGACATCGAGGGCCGCATACGAGACCCGTTCACGGGCGCTGCTGCCCTTGCCGCGCGGCGTCCAGAGCAGGCGGTCGAGCAGCAGGGCCACGGCACGTTCGCCCCAATGCAACCGATTGAGCGTCGGCGTCGCAGCGGGATCGAAGAGGCCACCGGCCAACGGCTTCACGGTAAGCTCCTGGCTCTCGACGCCCTCGGCGAAGAGGCGAAAGAGTTGGCGCAGACCCTCTTCGAGCAACTGTCCCGTTTCTACGCCCTCATCGAGGACTGCGCGGGCGATTGGGGCGAGCGCGGTACCAGGGGCATAGGTGCGCCGCCAAATCGCCGAGTCGGCAAAACTGAAGCGGCGGGCCGGATCATCGCTTGCGGCGAGTTTCAGGATGACCAGCAGCCGATACACGATCACCAGCCCCTCGCGCCAGAGTGACTCAGGGGTTAGGGGCTGGGGATCAGGATTCAGGGCCGAACCCTGATCCCCGATCCCTGACCCCTGATCCCTCATCCCAGGGCCCTGCAAAATCGCCTGAATAAACCCCTCGATGGCTTCACGGGACTGGCGGCGCAGGTCATTGGTGACGCGAGTTTGCTGTTGGCGCGCCTGATCGATCAACTCGGGCAGGTGGCGCAGGCCAGCCGGGGCGGCCAGGGCGAGCAGCAGGCGATAGGAATCGGGAACGCTGCGCCGCTTACGCCACAAGCTTTCCAGTGGAATGATCACCTGGGAGTCGGTGCGAGCGGGTTCCGAGATCAGCAGGCGCAGTTCGACTCCATTGCTCAGCAAGCCAACCCGTTCGCGGCTCGCCAGCAAGACCCGCAGCGCGATCCGTAGCGGACTGTAACGCGAGGCGGCCCCTCGGCGACCGGGCGCATCAAGATCGGCCTCAAGCTCGGTGGTCCAGACGCGCAGCCGGGTACCATCGGACGCGACCAAACAGGCTCCGCCGTCCTCATCGCCCTGATTGGTGCGCACCATTCCACCGCTCTCGACCCGTGCATAGCCAAGGCGGGCCACGAGCGGCTGGAAGACATGGTTGAAGACCCGTGTTAAATGTCAACTAGATCTGCCGCCTCATGACAACTAAACTTGCCGGTTTCCGCTCCCTTCCCGCGTGACCTGCGAATGCCAGTTCCGTCGTCGTATCTCCGCCCGTTGCGTTCGCTCACCCCG
>JBLWKA010000049.1:0-36344 GCA_048381555.1 Oscillochloridaceae bacterium umkhey_bin13 | reverse complement strand
GGCTCGGGACTGGCCGAGGGGCTGGGGTCGGGCTCGGGACTGGCTGTCGGTGGGGGCGTTACCCCCGCCGGAGCCAGGGCCACAATCGCGCCATCGCTGCTACGCCAATAGACCACCCCACTATCGTAGATCGGCCCACGCACGGGTGGGTGCCAGTATTCGTCATAGACATTGCTAGAATGATAGTAGATGTAAAAGCCAGGATCGAGTTGGTAGCCATCCCCGGGTGGGGTGTGACCGACGGGGCAGAAGCGTTCGGCACTGAGGCGCTGAGCACACTGGCCCTGGCCAAGCGTATTTGTCACGGAGAGGTATTCCTCGGACGGAATGGGATTGGCGGCACTCGTCCCCCCAAGCGTACGGTTGGCAATGCGAATCGCACCGAGCGACATCCAATGGCCGTGGAAGAGCACATTGCCTACCATCGTGAGCGGACCCTGTTCATCGGTTGGAAAGCGAATGGTGCCTTCGTTCTTATAATCCTGCACAAAACGGATCGTGCCCGTGCTCAGATCCATCTCGCCAAAAGTCGTATCCTCACGCCCATCACACGCGGCTGGATCAAGGCGGCAGGCCTGCCGGTTGCGCCAGAGCAGATAGGCAACCTCGTTGCCATCACTCAAGCGCCGGATCACAACCTGGGGCGGTGAGGAATAGTAGTAGTTGCCGTTCCCCATGGCTCCCCCAAGTACGGGCGCGATAAACCGCCGACTTCCATCCTCAAGGTTGAGCACAAAGAATGATTCCTGGGTCGGGTTATTCTGGATGAAACTGCGAGTAACAGCCTGGTCACTTGGTGCCCCCGCCGCATCGGCCCAGGTCAACTCCCAGTCATAGTAGGAACGAATAATCACCACGTCCGCAGCCTCGGCGACTACCGCATAGACATCAGGAAATGTGCGGGCTGGACGAGTAGGTCGCACCGGGCGTTCAAAAACATTCACCGTCTGCTCCCATGCCTGTGTGCCTGCAGTGCGTACGGCATGCACCTGGCCGTCCTCGCTGGGGAAGATGATCAGCCCGCCGCTACGACTGGCGTAAGCGGCCGAAGCCGTGATTGGGGCGCCGGCATTGTAGACCCAACGCTGCTCCATCGTAGTAGGATTGACCGCGTAGAAATTGCCACCACGCGTGCCAACATAGACGGTATCGCCAACGAGCAGCACGGCCTGTTCGATTGCCGACCCGGCATCAAAACTGCCGAGCAGCGCTCCGTCGCTGGCCCGTAATTTGGCGAGCAGACCATTGGTGGACGCGAAGTAGACCGTACTGCTCGCCGCATCAAAAGCCCCGGCGTTAAGAATTTCGCCCCCGATTGCCGTTGACCAGAGCTGCGTGCCCGTAGCTGCACTGATCGCCCGGACATTGCCGTCAGTATGGCCCAGGTAGAGTCTCCCGCCCCCGGCAATCGGTACCACCGAGTCAGGCAGGCTCAGGTGGTTGGCTGCCGGGCCACTATCGAGTCCGGTCGGGCCATTCCAGATCCAGAGCATGCGCCAGTCGGTGTTGAGATCCCCGCTACGGGCAGGCAAGGTTGCATCAGCGTAATGGGTGCGTTGCGGATTGCCCCCCAACTGGTGCCAGCCACTACTGGTGGTGCTGCTTGTCCCATTCGTAATCGTTGGCAAAAAGGCCTGATGAGCGGTGGCACCACTCGTTGGTGGTTGCGTTACCTCGGTGGCACCACTCGTTGGTGGTTGACTCGCCTCGGGTTCGGCGATAGCGCGGCGTGGGCCTGCTAAGCCTAGACCGGCCAGCACAATCCCACTCATAATGATCAGCGCCAGTAGCAAGCGTATGCCTGGTGACTTCAAACGCATACTTCACCTCCATAGTTCCCCACCTCACACCTCACACCTCACACTGTCAAGTTGGCTTGAACTGAACCACCGCTTACCGAGATCAGGGTAATCTAAGCCGCACCACACGCGCCAGCGGTTGCAACTCGTTCACGGAGCCAGGCGCGCAAACTGTCCATGGCCCCCCGGTGATACCGCGTGACCCAGGCCGGATCCATCCAATCGATAGGACCATCACGCACATCAAACAGGCTATGCTCGGCCCCTTCGGCCAGGTACAGGCTCGCCCCGGCGGACTGATGAGCCTGGTGCGCTGCCAGTGCTTGCGGCCCGATCCGATCCCGATCAGTTTCGTTAGCTGCGATAATGATCTGAATTGGCACACTGAGTGTAGCGATCTCCTGGGGCCCAAGCAGGTTTGAGAGCAGGGCAATACCAAGCGGCGGGGTCGTGGCCAGGTAGTCGTTAAAGCGTTCGGCAACCAGTTGGGTGCCCAGACTCTGGGCCACCAGGAGCGTTGCACAGCGATTGATCCCCACTTCAGCAACCGCAGCCCGGTAGGCTGCCAGGGCATCGGCGGCCTCGCAGCATCCATAGCGACCGCCACTGGCTCCGGTACCACGCTTATCAAATCGAAAGACCGCGAACCCATCGGCCACCAGCAGTTCAGCCATGTAGCCATACGCATCGCGGGTAACCGGCCCCGAGTGGTGAATGATTACAACCAGTGGCGGGCGCGCCACACCGCGGGGCATTGTCAACTCGCCCGCTAGCACGACCCCATCCTCGGCCGCAAAACGCAGTTCGCGCCGTTCACTCGCCAGGGCGTCGAGTTGCGGCGTGGGCGCGACCTCGACCGCATTGACCAGCACCGGGGCTTCGACCCGCTGGGACGGACTACAGCCCGCCACCCAGCAGAGCAAGATCAGGCCGAACCAGCGTAGATCGAGGTTAGAGATCATGTTGTTCTCGTCTTCGTAAATGCGCATCCGTGGCGTAGGGACGCAGCGTGCTGCGCCCGCGATGCCGTCCGCAATACCGTCCACGCACGCTGGCGTCGTGGGCATCCCTGCCAGGCGTGGGCGATCACAGAAGCTTGCCACTCAACGGCGCACCAGTGGCAGATAGACCGGGTTCCGTTCAGCGGGTTCCGGCCCGGGTGAGGGCGACGGCCCGGGTGAGGGCGATGGCCCGGGCGAGGGCGATGGCCCGGGTGAGGGCGATGGCCCGGGTGAGGGGGTGGGCTCAGGTTCGGTTTCAGGACGGATGATCACCGCCAGGTCGCTAGTGAGTTCGTTGAGCGATAGGGTTAACTGGCCTTGCCCATTGCTCGATCGCAACTCCTGGCGCATCACTTCACCCCGGTAGGTATCCCACCAATCCACCAGATAATTCTGATTGGGCTGAAGGGTCAGGGTGATCAGGCCAGATTGGGGGGTGATCGGGAGACTGCCGGTACCATCCATCCGATTGCGCCAGGTATGCCGCCGGTTCTGCACCCAGAAATGGGCTTTGCCAGTCGCCAAATTGCGCTGGCCGTAAACGCGCAGTTCGGAGTTGCTGACCTGCGCTGCCATATCCACATAGCCACCCTGTTGCAGATCCAGCCGGTTGACGAAGGCGGCAAACGGACGGGCATGGGCTATTGGATCGATGGCGGCGAAGTGCTCGCTGTACCAGTAACCAGGGTCAAAAACCGCCCCGGAGTTCAGTTGAGCCCAGAGCAGATTATGGAACCAGATGCCCGGGTTGGATGTTTGCAGTTGACTGAAGACCGGCTCGCCAGCCAGACCCACTTCGCCTCGGATGATCGGACGCCCGATCTGATCAGCCGCATAACGCATGCTGCTCTCGGCCTGGAAGCGCGCCAGATCGTAGACCACTGGCGTACCATCGGCAAACTGCTCATCAAGGGTTGGGTACTCGTGCAGATCGGCATAACCAAGATCGGGGAAGCGCACGTGATCGCCCCAGAAGGTTGGTCGCCAGCAGCACCAGAACGAAGTGGTTGCCAGGTGCGGGTGGGCATCATTGTGGCGCATAAAGTGGGCGAAGTCCTGCGCCATCTGGGCATGCATGCCACTGCCATCATCGGGTGGCCCTTCGTTGTTCAGTTCCCAGGCCATGACGGCGCTGGAATAGCCCCAACGGGCCAGCAGATAGCGCCACCACTGTTCGAGCAGCCAGCGGGCACGGGTGTCTTTCGCCTGATAATACCCTGCTCCCGCTTCGGCAAAGATCCCGTTGGGCAACAACCGGTTCTGGATCCAGTCGTTCTTATCGTGCACCACATAGGTAAAGAAGATCCCGTTGGCCTCGGCCTGGGCCAGTTGATCATCAACAAATGCCGCCGGGCGCTGCTCAACATAGGTGTGCAGATCGGCGCGTGGGTTGCGGATCAATTCAGGCCCGAGCGAGCCATCCGAGCGTTGCTCACGCAGTGAGAATTCGTCCACATAGGCCCGCCCGGCAGTCACATTCTCAAGATAGATGCTCAGGTCGCCCCGGGGCTGACCGTCGCCCTCATCGGCGCCAGTGCGGTAGGTGGCCACCACGGTATGCCAGTCGCGGTCAGTACTGATCACCGGAAAGAGCGAACGATAGGCCCGGTGCGCTGCGTCGAAACCCGGCTCTTCCGGCCAGCCATGCAGTTTGGCAACCAGGCCATAGGGTTGACCAGGATCACGCGGGCCAGCCAGGTCGAGCACCTTGACCCGTAGTTTGACCTGATAGTCAGTATCGGGCTTGAGTCGCCCACAGAAGCGCTCATCGCCGAAACAACCCACCCACATGCGGTAGGCCTCGGGGTAGGCGAGGGCCTGGGCCAGTTCGTGGCCGGGGTAGGCGTCAAGATAACTGAGCCGTGAACTGAAGCCTTCGTTGCCAAGCACTTCGCCAGTTGATTTCCAACGGGCCCAGTTGGTGGTATAGATGCCCAGCCCGCCTAGCCAGAAGCGGTCATAATTAAAGCCTGTATTGCCCTGGTAGGCGGCGGCCCAGGCCGGGCCAATCGGCCAGAACAGGCTGCCATTGCTGAACCGGAAATAACGGGAATCGGCCTGGCTCACCTCAATAAAACCCGCTCGCTGCGCCGACGTCGCCGTGAAACTCCCGGCATCCAGTTCGCTTGGGCCACTCGCATCCCGTACCAGAAGCCGGACATGGTGCAGGCCGGGTTCAAGCGGCGCATAGCGCAGGCTCCAGCCACTCTGCGACTCCAGGGCATAACGAGTATCCGAGCCAGAACCCGTCCGGTTTACCGCTGTACGATAAAAAGCCGGTTGGCGCACGGTTTGCCCCGACGGGGTGGTAATCAACCCTTCGACAGTCACGCCACTGCCGGGTTCCACGCCGGGCGGAGGCTGCTCGTCGTACCTAAAAAGTGGGAAGCGAGCGACCGTATCGAGTTGAAAATTCAGTTCGTAGCGCTCGTAGACCCGTACTGTTGGCGTGGCGACAGCCAGATCGTAGATGCGCGGGCCAGCAACCTGACGGGTCACCAGGATGCGGGTGCTATGGGCCAACCCCCGCGAGTCGATCACACTGAGCAGAATCTCGTTCTGGCCGGGATCCAGGCGTAACGCCGGGCTGCTCCAAGCCACTGCCCCAGTTGACGGCACCGGCAAACTGCCAGTCTCGCCTGTGCGCAGGTTATCCCAACTGATCGCCGCCAGCGTCCCCTGCGGCGTGCTGGCCTGTCCGCTAAGGCTCAGGCTCGTTTGGGTGGTGGCATAGCTGCCGCTGCTGGACGGAGCCGTGATCGTGATCTGGGGACTTGTCGGATCACTGACGCTCACCAGCAGGCTTTGACTGGTCATGGCCCCGTCCTGATCCCAAACCCGGAGCGTTACGCTGTACGCGCCCCGACTACGAAAGACGTGGCTCGGGTTGGGGGTACGGCTTTCGCTACCATCGCCAAAGCGCCACTGATAACTCGCAATCGCCCCATCGGGATCATCGGCCTGAGCCTGGAAATTCACCGTCAGCGGGGCCTGCCCGCTGCTGATACTCGCGGTTGGGTTCAAGGTCGGCGGCAGATTGCCCTCGCGCCGGAAGAGGTTCAGATCATCGAAGTAGATCTCGACCAGATCCTGCGGCCCAAACAGACCAAAACTGACCCGCACCTGGTGCGTAGTCGCCGTAAAACTCAGGGCCACCTTTTGCCAACGATTGCGTTCATACTGCTGTTCCAGATCCCTGATCATCGCCAGGGTCTGAAAGGCCGCATCCTGCACCGTCACATGGCTATAACCCCACTGCTCACCGGCAAACTGGCTCCAGTAGACCCAGGCGGTCAGCACATAGGTCTGGCCGGGTACCACCGTGATCGGCCCCTGGCGTGCCTCCTGGCTGGTAATGCGCACACTGGCATGGCCCGAACGGGCCTGGCTGGTCGTGAGTTGAGCCGGGCCAATGCCTTGCCATGGTTCGGTGGTTGCTGCTTCAAAATCGCCATTGATCAGCAGATTATCGAGGGCGGTCTGGCCAGGGGCGACCGGAACCAGGATAAGCAGGAGCATGCCGGTCAGCAACAGACTCAGCCCGCGTTGAACACCGGTCATAACAACCACAGGGCCTCGCTTTCGTGCAGGGTAACGTGATGATCGCGCTAACGATAGCGAAAGATCGTCACCTCACCCTGACTAAATACCGGGCGCAGGCTTGGGGCGGCAACAGCAAGGGCGTCCAGGGCAACATCTTGTTCGCGGACGATCAGATAGGTCACGCCAAACTGATCAAGCACCGCCTGGCGCTCGGCTTCGGGTATGGCCGGGTCGAGCACCAATTGCACCGCATCGAGCTTCGCAAAATAGTCAAGCGTGCCGGCCCAGTGGGCCAGAAAAGCCCGTGCATCAGTCCAGGCCGGCACGTGCTGATTGATCTCGAGCTCACCAAGCACGACATCGGCGCGGGTCGTATGCTGCTCCAACCAGGTCAGCGCCGCAGCCTCATTCTTGCTCAGATAGTATGGGGCCGCATAACGACCTAAGTCAATGATCCGCCAGGCCACCAGGTAGCCATTCGTGATGATTGCCAGACCTAGCAAGCCGGCCAGGACAAACTGTTCACTCCGGCGTCCCCAGCGTGTTCGTGTCCACGGGCCAACCAGCTTGAGCAGGGCGGCGGCGGCCAGGATGGCGATTGGTACCTGCCAACCGAGCAGCAGATGGATCTGGAACTTCAGGGGCAAATAGACCAGGCCAAAGTGGCTCAGAAACCAGACCGCGATCAGGATCTCGGCATCGCTGCGACTCTGCAGCATCCGTGGGCGAAAGGCCAGGATGGCCAGCAAGAACGGCACCCCGAGCAGGATTGGTAAATGGAGCGGGCCGGGCGTCCAGGCTCCGGCATTGTCGAACTGGGCCAGTTTGCCACCCCAGGTCGCATCGGTCAGTACCAGATACGAAAGGTAGGCTCCCGGTGGGATGGTAAAGATCGCAATAAGCATCCCGGCCTTCAACAGAAAGACCGGAAAACGCCGGTCGCGCCACCAGATCAGCAGCGTGAAGCCACTCAGGATGGTCGCAACCGTAAGCAGATCATAGGCGTGTTGCAGCCCGATCAGCGTGCCGATCAGGCCAGCAGCGACGGCATAGCGCAACTGTTGGCGCTGGTGGGCAACGAACGTCAACCCGATCATCGCAATCACCAGAGCCAGAGCGATCGCAAAATGGGGAAAGGCCAGGGCCAGAAAGAAGCTGTTCGGCTCTGAGGTGTAGATATCGAAGGGAAAGGGGGCATCGGGCAAGCCTAGAAGATACTTGACCACCACCCAGACGATCCCGAGGCCCCCGCCGAAGGCAAAGATCACGAAGGCCAGGCGGCGCTGGGCCAGATCAGCGACGGTTACACGCAAAAACGCATAGGCGGTAACCAGCAGCACGGCTGCGCCGAGGACCCGCAAGATTCCGAAGATCGCTCCCACACTCAACCCGAACCAGGCCCCGACGCGGCCCGCCGTCCACCAGAGCAGATGAAAGAGGGCCGGCTCGTTTGGTTCTGCCGTGAGCCGGTTAGGGGCCAGATTGGCGCTGGACAGATCGCGCATCCAGGCAAAATACTGATTATGGTCAGGAATATTGAAGATTACCCCGGTAAAGACGCGATCACTCGGTGCCGTCAGATAGGCAAACAGGGGCGGCAGCGCCGTGATCACCAGCACCAGAGCGATGACCAGGGCCGCAAAGGACCACTCGCTGGAGCGTACTGCGGTCTGGGGGACGCTCAGCGGACTAGGCGGGGCAAGCGAAGGATCATTGATTGTCATAGCCTGGTTCCCTTATCAACGACGGCCCCGCAGGGCGCGAAACAGGAGTATGCCACCGAGCAGCAGAACCACCGGTGCCAGGGCCAGGCCCACCAGCAGTAATCCCGGGGCTTCCCAGGCCGGGCGGGCCAGCATGGGTGGTGCGGTTACGATCACCTCGGGCAGGGCGGTTGGGATTGGGAGTTCTACCGCCTGAGGAGGGGCCGTCGGAGCTACAACGGGTAAGGGGGTCGGGGTAAAGAGCGGCAGGGGTACTACCGCAGGCGCATTGGTGCTACGGTTGCTATACCAGACCCGATAGCGGGCTCGTTCACTCTGGAACAGATCGTCACGGCTACGAGTGAACCAGACCGCATGCAACTGGTTGCCACCGTTCACGATCAAACGTGGCCATTCGGGATAGAGTTCGTTGTTCATAACCGATTCGCGCCCGACCCAACTGCGTCCATTCCAGGTCAGATGCCAGAGCCCAATCGGCGCAAAGGGATCACCGGTATAGCCTGCGGGCTGATAAGCGGCGACCAGCAAATGCACCATGCCCGACCCGTCGGTGGCCATACTGTAACTATCAAGATCAGACTGGCGGGCAATCAGGCCAGCCAGTTCGACTGGTTGTTCCCAGGTTGTGCCACCATCACGCGAGATGGTCGAGTAGATGCGATCCCAATAGGCACCACGGAAGACGACCAGCGGGTTGCCCTGACCGTCCAGGCCCAGGGTGGTTTGGACCACCGCATCAAGGTGACGTGGTGGTGCACTGCCAGGGCCTTGCTCGCGACTGCGGCGCAACTGGGCGACGGCCCGTTCGGGCAACTGAAAGCGCACCGGTTCGCTCCAAGTCAGTCCACCATCATCAGAGCGTCGGTACACCCCGGCCCGTGGCTCGCCCCGGCCAGCGTACCAATCAATGCCTTCGTCCCAGACCACGTGGATGCGATCAAACTGATCGACCTGCACCTGGGGCCGGTTTTCACCTTCGAGCGTTGTGGAAAGATTCAATGGGACTGACCAGGTGCGCCCGCCATCAGTGGAACGCCGGTAAAACAGATCACTACAGCCGGGGCAGATCTGATTGGGTATCGCTGGATCATCAGGCATCGATTCTGAGAAGAACGCGTGCAAGCTACCGCGACTATCGGCTTCCAGCGCCACATAATAGGCCGCCCCAAAGCCACTCAGCCGGGTCGGCTGGCTCCAACTGGCGGGATCATCAGCCTGGTCGAAGGGCGCACTGGCATGGACAATGCTGGTATTGCTGCGATAGACCGCATGTAACCGACCATCACGGGCCACCACGATCGCATTGCGCACAGTTAAACCACCGGTGGCCGGTGCCAGCACTTCGCCGATTGGCCCCCAACTACCCGCCCGCATCGCCCGCAGCATCAACAGATCAAGACTGCCGCCTTCGCGCGCATCAAGCCGTTTGCCGCTGTACCAACTGGCGAACAGCGTACCATCAGGCGCGGCAGTCAGGTCAGGAAACCACGACGAGCCATAGACTCGTTCGGCAGTGCCATCCGGGCTGGTTGGCGTCTGCGGCGGTGACAGTTCGAAGGGTGTACTCCAGCCACTGCGCTGGGCCAGCGTGATGGTCGGAGCTACCAGCCAGGTCAGCAGCATCACCAGCATGATCAGCCGTCTCATCGGGCCACCGCCTGTGGTTGCTGCGGCTCCAGCCGGTTCGCACTGATCAGCAAGCCCAAAAAGATCCAGCTATAGGCTGCATAGCGAAAGCCAGTGATGCTTTGGTTGTAGACGAAGGGCAGAATCCAGTCGCCGAGCATCATAGCTGCGAGCGAGGCGACCCAGCCGGCCGTGGCGACAATCGCGGTGGTACGGACAAGCCCCGGTCTGGCCCGTTGCACCGTTCGCCAGCCATACCAGAGCACGGCAGTGGCAAACCAGAGCCAGAGGCCCAGCCCGATCACGCCGAATTGGGCGACGATATCGAAGTAGTTGTTATGGGTCGAGCGGGCATCTTCGCGGAAATAGGTCATATTGTACGGCGCATAGCCTGCTGGCCCCATACCCAATAGCCAATGTTGGCCCACAATCGAAAGATTGCGTTCCCAGATTTCAAGCCGTCCTAGCCCACCTTCTTCGATATTGTCGGCGGTTACCTGCTCAAGGTAGTGCCGTCCAGGGCCGACGGCGGCAGCCAAGACAACCAGGATCATCACGACGGCAAAAGCCTTGCGAGAGTGCAAGAAGATCAGCGCCAGCAAGCCAATAATCGTTGGCAACCAACCCGAAAGCCAGAGCGAATTTCTGATCACGACCAGGTAAAGATGCCAGATCACCAGGCCAGTCCCCAGCCAACGCCAGCGCCGCGCTACTCCAGGGTGAGCCACCACCAGGCCAGTTAAAGGCAAGACAAACCAAAGCCCCCAGAGTCCCTGGTCGGAGAAGAGGTTCTGCTCAATCCCAAAGAACTGGGTCGCGGTCATCAATACGCCACAGCCGATAAAACTCCACACGTACACCCAGATCTGCCAGGGCCTGGTGATGAAGCGGGCGATCAGGAACGGCAAGCCCATCAAGGCCAGCAGCATCAGCAGCGAGGCGGTTTGGGTGACTCGGAAGTTGCCCATGATCCACCAGTTCAGCACCGGGTCGGCCCAGACAATGCCCCATGGCAACGAGATGATGCATACAACCATAAATGCCAGCAGGGGGCGGTTAAAGGGCGTGGGCAGCAGTTCCCAGCGACGGCGGGTTAGCATCGCCGCAAGCCACAGGCCGATTAAGCCCAGGCTTAAGATCATGCTGATCGGCATCTCGCTGCCATTGCCAACCGGCAAAGCCAGCGGACGCATCGCCAGGGCCGTTAAGGGCAAAAGCAACACCAGGGTGGCAAAGTAACGGTTGGCAAGCAGCGCTCCAGCGATGGCGACCGGCCCCCCAACCAATACCAGCAGGCCAAGCGTGCTCTGACGGGCGGCAGCAATCCCAATCAACATACTCACCAAGCCGAGTCCTGCCAGGATGATCCCGAGGCGTAACCAGTTAGGGAGGCGCTGGAGCAGATGAGTGAGCGGTTGTGGTTGGCTTGAGAGCATAAACGTGAAGGGAGCAAAATAGGCTTACAGACTACGAGGTTGCACCCGTACCGTTTGGGTGGCTGGGGCATCCCAGAGTTGCTGCCAACCTGGGATCGATCCGACATCCTGACCCAGAATCTTGCCGCGTACCAGCCAGCGCAGTTGCAAGATCAAGACCAGCGCACAACACAGCAGCACTGCCTGTACCAGCCCGTAGTGCAAGCGAAAAAAGCGCACTTTGCTGCGATACAGGGCTAGAACCATCGGGTTGCGCACCTGGCTGGTGCTCTGGCCGCCATAATGGATGATCGGCGCAGCAGGCACATACCAGACCTCCCAACCGGCCCGCCGCATCCGCCAACACCAGTCCGTCTCCTCGCTGTACATAAAATAGGCTTCGTCCATCAGGCCTACCTGTTCAACGGCGCTCCGGCGGGCCAACATACAAGCCCCTGGAATGACCTCAACCTGTCGGGTTTGCCGACTCTGGCTTGCCGGGTAGCTGGGAAAGCCGTGATGGAACAGCCGCTCGCCCAACCCACTGGCACTAAGCAGTTCGCTGCCCAGTGTAGGGAAAGCCGTGAATGAGTACTGGAACGAGCTATCAGGGTTGAGCAGCAAGCCACCGACCAGGCCGGCCTGCGGTTGGCTGTCGGCAAACCGTACCAGGCGCTCGATCGAGCCGGGGGGCGCGATGGTATCACTATTCAGCAATAGTACATAACGCCCTCGGCTAGCCTGGATGCCCTGGTTGTTGGCTCCGGCAAAGCCTGGATTATGCGCATTCACGATCAACCGGGTGTGGGGAAACTGGGTGCGCACTGCCTCCACGCTCCCATCGTGCGAGCCATTGTCAACCACGATGGTCTCGTAGCTGAGGCTCCCCACCGAAGCGTGCAGGGAAGCGAGACAGGCCAACAAGAGTTCGCGGGTATTCCAGCTTACCAGAATAATCGCCAGATCAGGCTGCGACATAAGCGGGTGTTCTCATTTCAACGACGGTTTCAAGTAGTTCAAGCAGGCGCGGCGTAAGCACGGCCCAATCGTAACGCGCCCCAACCGCCTGGCGACCAGCCTCACTTAGTTGGGTTCGCACGTCGCTATCATTGAGCAAGTGCAGGGTTGCCGCCGCAAATGCCGCTGGCTGATCAGCCACCAGGAGTTCCTGGCCTGCCTGTAGCTCTAGCCCTTCAACTCCCTTGCTGGTACTGACGACCGGCGTGCCAAGGGCCAGCGCTTCGAGGATCTTCAGGCGCGTGCCGCCACCCTGCCGCAATGGTACGACTTCGACCGTACTGCGGGCGATCAGGGCACGCACATCCTCGACGTAACCCGTAAACTCGACGCCCTCAAGGTTTGACAGGGCAGCGCGTTGCTCGGGTGTTGTGCGCCCAGTGATCCGCAACCGGGTCTGAGGGCGCTCACGGCGAATCAGCGGCAGGATCTCGGCCACAAAGTAGCGCATCGCATCGAGGTTCGCAGCATACGAGAGGGCACCCGGATAGATCAGGGTGTCGAGGTCGGGTTGGTAACGATACCCAGCACTCGCAGCCACATCAGCCCCATTCGGAATCACGGCCAGTTCCAGGGACTGCTGGCCGACCAGGTCGCGCACCAGGGCCGCTTCACGCGCCGAGACCACCGTGACCGCGGCGAAGTCGCGTAGCAAGGCGGCGACATAGCGCCGATGCTGGAGCGCGGTCAGCCAATAGCGGAGGCGCAAGTGTGGCTCGCGGTACTGTTGATAGTGCTCAAACAGATAGGCCAGTTCCAAATCTTCGAGGATCCTGATCGCAGATGTGAGTTGGCGTGCATAGGGGGCAACGTCAATCTCAAGTGCCAGCACCACCGTGGGGTTCAGCCGTTCGGTGCTTGCCTGCACCGTCGCGGCAAACTCAGCGCTCCAGGTTGCCCGCACCGAGGCCGGCTCGGCGACCATCAGGCTTTGCAGGCGATCCCTAAAACGCAACGGGCGTCCCGGGCGCTCAATCGCCACCGCCGACGCACAGATCTGGTCCAGTTCAGTGCGCTGCAACTGGGCTACCGGCCCCTGACTGAAGGCCACCAGATGCACCTCGTGGCGCGTGCTTAACGCACGCAAAAGCTGCATACTGCGCAAGCGTGAACCATTATCGGCTGGTTCGGGCCACCAGGTTGAAAGGACGAGGATGCGCATAGGGTTTTAGCTAGACAATTTGTGCCGGATCGTTACTCAGGGCCGTCAACGTTGGATTAACCCGAAACTGTTCATAACAGGCCAGGGTGCGGGCAGCGCTATGCGCCCAGGAAAACTGGGCCGCACGAGCGTAACCGAGGGTCTGTAGCCGCTTCGCCTCGCCAGGATCACTCAGCACCGCCTGGATGTGGTGAGCGAAGGCGAGCGCATCTTCGGCGTCGGCTAAACGGGCGGCACCGCCGGCCACTTCGGGAATCGAGCCCCGGTCAGAGGCGATCACCGGCGCGCCACAGCTCATGGCTTCCAGAATGGGAATGCCGAAGCCCTCGATCCACGAGGGAAAGAGAAACGCTTCGGCCCCGCTAAACAGGGTGATCAGATCCGCACGCGGCGGACAGAGCAACAGGCGTGCCCATCCCGCCGTTACGGCTGCCTCGACAATCGGCAAGGGTTGACGGCGCGCAAAAAAGATCAGTTCATAGCTTTGGCGCAGCACCTCTGGGAGTTGAGCCCAGGCTCGCACCAGCACACCCGGGTTCTTTAAGCCATCGGCCAGCAGGTACGGGCGGGTGATGCCGTAACGCGTATGCAGGTCGGCATGAACCGCCGGATCATTGACCCGCCGCAAGTCGGGGGTCGGCGCGTGATACGTAGCAACAATTCGTTCCGGATCTAGGTGACTATAATGCAGAATCTCGCGCCGAGCATGCTGCGAGACGGTCAGCACCCCGGCGGCCTGGCGTAACGCTGCCTTGCTCATCAGGTGCAGGTAACTCATCATCGTGATCGTACGGGCATCCTTGGGATGGCCGGCGATAATTTGGGGCAGCGGCATAATATTGATCGCATCGTGCAACGTGATCACCGTCGCTACCCCCTGCGGTCCAAAGCCATAGTTGGCTGGGAAGTGAGCCACATCAAGCCGATCAGCGGCCATGGCTCGCCGCAGCAGCAGCAGATCATTGGCAACACTCGAAAGCGCATTGCGATAGGGCAGGTAGCGCACCGTCGCATGGTCTGGCAGGGCCGCCAGTTCGAGCGGTGCTTTGCGATCGGCATAGAGTACGAACTCATGCTCGCTGCCCGCCGCAAGCAGCGCCGGTACAAGGTGTTTGACATAATAGTGAACGCCGCCCACCAGACCGTGGCAAAGGTAGCGGATGTCAATCCCGATGCGCATGGGTCTCCTCTCGCCCTAGATCGCTAGCTCAAGCCGCCCAAAACGCCCGCGCCAGAAGTCGAGCCAACCCAGGCCCATGCCTACCCGTCCGCGCCGCGTACGCCACTTTGGGCGCAACCAGAGGCTCGCATAGGTGCGCAGATCCTGGAAGACCAGGGCATGGAGCCATGTGCCCGGTCTCGCGCCCACCGCCTGCAGAAAGAGCAAGCGGTTGCGGGTCATGTAGTAGGCCAGGTACTCCTGGTCGAAGCGCGCGTCAAGCGGGATCTTATGCCAGACCTTGGCCGCAGGCACATGCACAATGCCGTAACCCGCCCGTGCGATCCGCACCGCCCATTCGGTCTCTTCGTAATACATGAAGAAGCGCTCGTCGAGTAATCCGGCCTGCTCAAGCACCTCGCGTTTTACCAACATGGCGCAGCCAGTCACAAAGTCCACCGGGTGCAACCGCCCTTGATCCTGGCCTACATCGCGGGTGCCCGTGCCCTCCATCAGACCAATGCCCCGTTGCCAGTCAATCCGCCCGCCCGCCGACCAGATCAGATCCGGGTCAGCGTGGTAGTAGATCGTCGGCCCTACCACCCCGGTGCGTGGGCTCGCCTCCGCCGCAGCGACCAGCAGGCTCAAAAAGTCAGATGCGACTTCGGTGTCGTTATTGAGCAGCAACGCGTAGTCGTAGCCATGGGCAAGCGCATACCGCAACCCGACATTATTGCCCGCTGCAAAGCCCAGATTGGCCCCATTCTCGATCACTACCACTTCGGGAAAGGCAGCCCGTACCCGTTCAGGCGTACTATCCTGCGAGGCGTTGTCGAGCACGATTACCTGGGACTGTTCACGCGGATAGTCAAGCTGCCGCAGCGAAGCCAGGCATGCCAGCGTATCGGCAATCCCGTTGTAGCAGAGCACGATGATGGCAACGCGCTTTGACATCAGGCAGCCTCCGGTAGTGGGCTAAGCTCGCGACGCGTGATCACCGCTTGATAGGCCGCCAATAATTCAATCAGCTCGCGCTCAATACTCGCTGGCACCTGTACCCCGGCCTGGAGTTGCCCAAGCAAGGTTGGTTCGTCGCGCAGACGTTGGATCTGGCGGGCCAGATCAGCAGCATCACCCGGCGCAAAGTGCAGCCCATCCACCCCGTCCCGTACCAGTTCGGCCATGCCCCCGAGCCGCGAGGTGATCACCGGCCGTCCGGCCGCATGGGCTTCCATGATCGTCAGGGGACTGTTCTCATACCAGATTGACGGAACGATTGTGCAGTCACAATGAGCCAGGATGCTCCTGAGTTGGCTGTGGGCGAAACGTCCCGCGAGCGTGATGCACGGGTCGGTGCCAATCAAACTGCGCAATTGGCGCGTATAGGCGGGATTCTGCTCTGGGTTGCCATAGATCGCCAGTTCAACCGGCTTGCCGTGGGCCGATAGCAGTTTCATAGCCTGAATGATCAGATGCACCCCTTTGTGCGGCGCGATCTGGCCGAGGTAGGCCAGGCGGAGTGTTTCGGGATTAGCGCTAGGTTGGGGTGTCTCCTGAAGGTCGCTAGAATCAATGCCGAGCCGGATCGTCTGCAAACGTTCTGGTTGTAGCAGTGCCTTAAAGCGCCCGGCCAGGAATTGCGACGGGGCAATCGCCAGGTCTGCCATGCCCAACACCCGCTGCAAATAGGCGCGTCGCATCGCCTGCTGTTCACGGCCCGTCTCTCCAGCCAGGGCCATCCAGGCCCGGCCCATCGCCCCACCACTGATCTGCTCCGGCAAACGATGGCGGCGCTGGTCAAGCTGGAGGCACCAGGCGCAGCCCGCCGGGTCGCTGGGAATGTCCGTACACACCCGCCCGTCGCCCCGCAATAAGGTGATCCGTGGGCAGAGAAACCAGTAGTCATGCAGGGTTACGACGCTAGGAATGGCCTGGGCATGGGCCGCTTCAATCACCCCGGCACCGATCAGGTAGCCACTCTGCAAGTGCAGCAGATCTGGTCGCGCTGCCCGCATCCGCTCTGCCAGCCAGTCAGCTACCATCGGGTTCGCATAGCTCCAGTTCGCTGGGGCATTCCGCAAGCCCAGGTGCAAGCGCCAGACCGGCACACCCTCGTACTGATCCGGCTCGGCAGTTACGCCCGCTGCCCGCCCCTCATCAAGCGTCTCGATACAGACCACCTCGGCCTGGTGGCCGTGTGCGATCAGCCAGCGGGCCAGCCGAAACGTATAGAGCTCGGCCCCGGCGCTGTAGCGCGGTGGAAAGTGATGCACCGCCAGCAGAAGCTTCATAGCGATCCTTCGGGAACTGAGCGTCGCGCCGCCAACAAGCCGCGCACAAACTGGGCTTCGGCCGGACCAACCACCCGTAGCGCAAGCAGCAATCCTCCATAGAGTGCGCCACCCAGGGCCACCGTCGCAAGCACCGGCAACGCGCGGGCCAGGTAGACCAGCACCGCCATCGCGGCGACTGCTGCCAGGGTACGAACCAGCGCGCTCCAGTCCAACTGGCCGAGCATATCACGTAGCATCCATAGATACTGGTTTAAGAGCACCAGTTCAGTGACGACGGTAATGATCGCGGCTGCTAGCACGCCATACTGCGGAATCAGCAACAGGTTCGCCGCAATATTGATGCTACTGCTCACAATGATCGCCCGCGCCACCCGCGCTTCGCGCCCGGCAATCACCACCACGTAACCCAAGAACTCGGTCAAGAACATCAGGGGAATGACCCAGATCAGGATGGCCAGCAACGGCGCGGTCGGGCCGTACTCGACCCCAAACAGTAGCGCTACAAGTGGCTCGGCCAGCAGAAACCCCCCTACCGTAATCGGTAGCGCCACCAGCAGCAAATAGCGCAGAATGCGCTCGTAGATCAACGGCAGACTGGCCGGATCGCGCACCGCCTGGCGTGAGAGCGAAGGGTAGAGGGCCGTATTCAGCACGTTCGAAAGCGTCACCAGGGCGAAGATCAGATTGTAGGCGGCGTTGTAATGACCGGTGGCCGCATCGCCACTAAAGATATTGAGCAGCACGGTATCGAAGCGGTACGAAATGCCGAGGGTCAGACCGATCACGCCAAAAGGGAAGGCCGCCCGCAACAGGGGCAGCCAGGTTGTAGCCTGGGGCAAGCCTGGCTGCAACCCAAGCCCCACCACGGCACGCCAGGTAAACCAGGTCATGACCACAATGCCAGCCAGGGCGGCCACGATCAACCCGTAGTAACCAAAGCCGAGCGCCAGCGCCGCTGCCCCGACCAAGACAAATACCAGCTGGTTTAGGACTTTTACACCCGACGTCAGATCCAGGCGTTCGTGACCCGCCAACACAGCTTCGCTGCTGCCCTGAAGCGCATAGAACAGGACATTAAGCGCATTGAGCGCAATTGCCCCTACCATTACGGCGGGTCGGCCTGTGAAGAGCGCCGCACTGATCACCAGCAGACCCGAGAGCAACCCAAGCAGCATGCGCAGCGTCAGCATATTGCCATAGAGCGCCTGGATCGCCTGGGCACCATCAGGCTGATCCCGCAACCGGGCCACCTCGCGCACCGTATAAGGGGCCAACCCCAGGTCGGCAATAAACAGAAAAACCGTGCCAAAGCCGATCACGGCTGCATACTGGCCAAAATCATTTGCTCCCAGGTTACGGATGATCAGCACCGTAAAGCCAAACGAGAGCAGCTTGATCGCGATTTGCGCCGCCAGCCCGAAGGCCGAATTGCGCAGAATGGTTTTCGAGAGTTGTTGCATATGGTAGCGCTGCCATAACTTCGCGGGCAGAGCGAAGCATCCGGCGCTTCCTTGCGCACAGGTGAATCCCTCATCACGTTCGTCTGCGACTGCCCCTCTACTGTGCCTGATCGGAATAACACGGCACTAAATCTCTGAAGAGGTTAAGATGACAGTTTCGTAGTGCCGCTCAGTTTTTGATAGAGCTGTTCGATCCGATCCATGGTCGCATTGTGGGTCAAGAACGGCATGGCGTTCGAAGGTCAATACCGTTGCATACTGCCCGAAGCCCCGGTCGCCGAGCATGCGGATCACCACGATCATGTAGCCAAAATTGGCTACTTTCAGCGCCCAGCCGGCGATGGTCATCACCAGCGTATTGCGCAGAATGATTTCTGCTAGATCACGTCGTTTTATATGCGATTTTTCTACCTGTCCTTGGATTTGCATTTCCAGCCGAATATTTACCTACAAATAACTCAACACCTTTGGGTAGCGCTTGCGCATCCCGCGGTACCATCCCGCCAGCGGTACCAGCACGGCCAGTCCTACCAGCCAGGCGGTGTAGCCCCAGACGATCCGTGGTCCTGGCAGGCTGATCAGGCTGAAGAGTTGGGCTACCGGGTTGTAGACGATCAGGTGGGTGACGTAGACAAAAAGCGAAACCTGGCCGATCAGGACGAGCCCCCGCATTGGCCTCGTCTGGTTGAACTGCGGCCAGGCGTAAAGTCCCGCCAATACCAGGGCGGCCAACCCCAGGTTGAACGCAAAGTAGCTCAGGCTCGGCGGCGCTTTGCTCATCACCAAAAAGTGGGCCGGGCTGCTGCCGACCTGCCCAAATGGCCCCAGATCGCCAAACCCGCCTACCAGCCGTAAGCCCAGCCAGAGACCCAGCAGCCCCAGGCCAACCATCAGCCAGGTGCGTGGTTGGCGCATCGTCGGCTTGGCTTGCTGCTGCCCCAAAGCGTAACCGAGCCACATCAGCGGCCCCCAACCAAGCACGGCGAAATGCGCTGGCGGCACAGTCTCGTAGCTGTAGGTGATCCAGAAGGCCTGCCAGAAGGGTTGTGCTGTTCCTGCGGCCAACGCGTCGGCCAGAATGACCAGCACGGTCTGGTGTGCCAACAGGGCAAAAAGCGCCAGCCCGGCCAACATCATTGGCGGCAGCAAGCGAAAGATGCTCAGCAGTGCCATCGCAGCGGCCAGCGCCGTCAGCACATGAGCGTAGGGCGCGTCGCCACGCCAGAAGAAGCTACAGATCGTCAGATCAAGCACCAGGATGATCGCGGCGCGTACCAGCATATAACGGGTCGTCACCCACTCACGCTGCCCTTTGCGTTGCTGGCCGGCTGCATAGAGCGCCAAGCTGTAGCCACCGAGCAGGAAAAAGATCGGCGAGGCCAGGTTGGTCAGTAACCCACTCAGCCAGTAGGCGGCGCTCTGCAAACTCACCGCTTGGCCGCCGTACGATTCGGCCTGCAAACCAGCTCCCACAAAAAAGCTGGCGTGATCAAGCGCCATCAGCAGCAGGGCTATCCCACGCAGCGCATCAATCGCCACAATCCGGCTTGCACTGACGGCCTCTGCCCGTGGTGTGGCAATGGTATCATTGATGCGAGTTACCTGGGTAGCCATGGGGTGCTCCTAAGCTACTAAGTAGCCTGGGGTGCAGTCGCGACCGCGCCGTAGCTGCACCCGTGCAAGCCTCAATTCGATGTCACACGTCCGCTTGCCTGAGCCGTCGTGAGCTCCGCTGCGCCAGACTCTGACACGGTGTGCATCCTGACCCGCCAGAGGGCAGGAGCTACGGCGGCAGCCGCCAGATAACAGACGGCTCCAGCCAGCAAGGCGACCGTGAAACTGCTCAACATACTGATCAGAATCACCAGCACCGACCCTAATACCGAAAAGACCCCGTTCATGCCCCAGGCCCAGGGCACCAGGCCAGGGGCGCACAGACCCAGTTGCCGTAATCCGGTTGGGAAGGGCATGCCCATCACCGTCGAGAGCGGCGCCAGCAGCAGCACACTCGCCGCAATCCGGGCCGGATCGGGCAGGCGCAACAGGGCATTGAAGATCGGCGGTAGCGCCACGATGTAGCCGATGATCAGCGCGGTGACGACCAGCAAGACCATTCGAAGCTGATCAGCCCGCTGCAGCCAATGGCGGCTGATCAGACTGCCCAGGGCCGAGAAGGCGAGCATGCTCGCAATCGTGGTGGTCACGGCATGGATCGGGTAGCCGATAAACAGCGTGAAGCGTTGGATCAGCACGATCTGCACAAAGATATACCCAGCGCCGAGCAGACTGAAGTAGCTCAGGGTGGGCAGGGCGGCGGCCGAACGCAGCCCGTCACGCTTGTAACGGGCCAGCGGGAGCACAATAAACAGGCCCGCCGTGCCCAGTGCCATCGTGAACATCGTCAGCAGAATCAGGTTGCCAATCGGGAAGCGGTTCAGGCGACCTTCGTAGGCACTGTTAAAGTGCAGGTTTTCCCACTTGAAATAGTTGTAGAAGAAGGGGTTGTCGTCGCTAACCGGGAAGATATGAAACGGATAGTTCGCCTCGAAGGCCCGCGGATCGGCAGCATACAGATAGTCGGCAAACGTTGTATCCAGGCGGACCAGCGGATCCTGCAACAGCATAAAATTATTCGCCGTCGCCCAGTTGCGCAACTGCTCCATTTGGGTCACAGTAAACGGTGCCCGCGAGACCAGTAACGTGGCGTTGATGCCACTCTCGTTGGCAACCAGCGCAATATGCGCCCCCGGCTCGGCAATGCCCATACGGCGCAACGCCTCGGCGGCCAGACCAGTCAGGCGCAGCATTTCGCGGGGCGGCGCATTCACGTCACGCGTCCACGAGAAGACCCCATTGGGGCTGAGGGCGTTCAAGGATTGTTCGAGCGAGTCAACCGTATAGATGTACGACTCGGCCAGCACATACGCCCCCCCTGAGAGGGCGGCCAGATTGTCGAGGCCAATGCCCTGAATAATGTCGTACTGCTGATCAGTGCGGGTCAGAAAACTGCGTCCCTCAGCCACAATCAATTCGGTACTCGGATGTTCGGCGATGCGTCCGGTATAGTTGGCGTACGGGCCAGTCAGCAGGCCAACAATGCTCGGATTCAGCTCAATCGCGGTGATGCGCTCGGCGTCGTGCAAACGAGCCAGCAGGATATCGAGACCACCGCCAACGCCAATCTTCAGCGCATGCGGGTTTTCAAGCCCAAGTTGGTAGACCGCGCTGATCACCGCATGATCAAGGAAGCGGAAGCGCTCCAGATCTTCAGCGCTGCCATCAAACTGGTACATCCCGGTCATCGAGGTGCCATCAATCGTGACCAGGCGCAAGGGGAGTTCAGGCCGTCCTTCGACAGCATAGGCCGAACTGACTGCGCCGACGATCATGGGCTCGGTGACAACAATCTCCGGCATCACGTCCACCCGCCCAACCGGATCCCAGCGCGTATACTCAGGGCCAACCCCCTGGGCCCGTGTCGCCCAGCCTAACTCCTTCGAACCGGGCACAGCCAGGGGCAGCGGCCTAAGCATTAAGGCCAGCGCTAGCGCCAGCTGGGCCACGGCCAGACTCGTCAAAGCCCAGCGCGGGCGCTTGCTGTGCTCGGTGCTGAGCAGCATGCCGGCAATCGTAGCGCTTGCCGCTACCAGGGCGATAGTACCGGGGCCGCTGAACTGTTCGAGCACGACCAGAACACCCACGGTCGCAATGCCCGCGCCAAGCATATCGGCAAAATAGAGCCGATGGGCCTGGGCTACCCAGTGGCTAAAGATCGCGGCAATCACTAAACCACCGGTGAAGAATGTCGCAAACAGACAGCCAAAATAGATCCCCAACCCAATGATCGACCAGGCCAGTTGGGCCGCCCGCAGCGGGTCAATCGCCACCAGGCTGATTGCCACCAGATTGAGCAGGGTGACCAGACCAAAGATGACGGCGAGTTTGCCCACCCGCCGGGCCAACGCGGCCTGATCCCATTGGCGGACGGCCAGGAAAGTGCCCGCTGCACCACCCCCAAGCATGGCCACCCCAATCACCAGGTAGGTAAAATGGTGCCAGATCATCAGTGAGAAGATGCGCGTGAAGGTGATCTGCAAGGCCAAAATACTGCCTGACACCAGGGCCAGACCAAGATATTTGCTTAGGCGCGGTAACAAAGCGTGCATGCTCCTCATCATCCTTTCCAACGCTTCAATCTGATGGGTCACAAACCATAACTGACGGTCAACTGTTGCGATCCTGGCTTAAGCGTAAATGCGGTATAGCTGCGCCCCGCCAGGATCTGGAGTTGCCCAGATTGCGCTACGCCACCGAGCGTACATGTGCGCAAGTCGGCCCCGGCATGGTGGGTGGGCAAAAGCAAGGTCTGGCCAGCGGGTACCCCAGATGGCACCTCAAGCAGGCCCTCAAGACGGCGTTGTGTCGCATCCCACTGCAGTTGGGTGATCCGAGTTGCAGCACGGGCCTCGGTAAAGGCCAACCAGCGCTCCGCCGACATAATCGGCAGGTTGTGAGCTTGTGCATAGGCCAGGGTGCTGTCTAGCCACGCGCTGACCTGGGCCGCCTTCATCCCTCCAAATAAGAAGGGATCGACGTGACATTGCAGGCCCAGTGCTGCCGGGTAACGCTGGATACTATCGGCAAGTTGGGCAAGCGTGATCGCTGCTGCCGCTGTGCCATCAAGGCCCATGTCGTGGCCGGTATCAAACACGTTGATCAGGTGCTCGTCTACCAGGTGGGTCGGCTGCTGGTAGACACTCAGCAGGGTGCCATCTTCGGCCACAAAACGCATTGGTAGGCCCGTGCCACCAAGGTAGCCCGCCGCCCAACTTGCATCGGCCCGCCGCACTGCCCCCCCAGAATGGTAATGGTCAAGATTCATACGCAGGCCGTACCGCGCCTGGACGCGGGCGTTCTCGACCCAGCCAAACCAGAGCACCCGGTGGGTGCGCACGGTGGGCGGCAATGGCCCATACCCATACTTCAGAAACTCGTCCCAGTGGTATTGATATCCCTGGGCCAGACCCGCTTCGACATAGGGATGCATGCCAAACTCGTGGCCGCGATCGCGCCAGGCGGCGACATGATCCGGTTCTGGCAGCGGATTATCACGGCGCAGGCTGTCGCCCATCAGGGGCAAACGGCTGGCGACCCGGCGTGCTTTGCGGGCCATTCGCCCGGCGGTACTGGCTGGTGGCGGGGTGTAGTAGATCGAAGCACTGCCCCCATGGCGCTCGACAATCGCCAGCAGTTCCTCGATTGGGCCGACCGGGCTGCCATGGGCGTCGCCAGTCATGACCAGGGTGGCCGGGGCCTGTTCAGGAAAATACCAGAGCCGGGGCAGCGGGGGGGCCGCCAACTGCTCGATCATCGCACTAAACAAGCGCTGATGCTCATCGGCTTGCGGGACGGCGATGCGATCCAGGTCAATCCAATCCACAAACAGATCACTTGAACGCACGCCCTCCATGCCATCGCGTTCCTGGTTGATCCAGACCGGATTGCCCTGCCGCAAGAGGGCAATGCAGTGGGCCAGATCAAAAGCCCAGAGGCAGGCCTGACCCAGACCAAAACGCTGGTAGGTAATCAATGGATCACCAGTGGCACTACGAGCAAGGACAGTGGCACCTGCGGGATCGAGCCGATCATACCATCCGTGCAGTTGCAACGCCCCGGGATCGTAACCACGTGCGTTGATCAATCTCGGATCAAGTCGCAACTCATCACCGGCCCGGGTTGTACCCAGAAACCGCACGCCCAGCACGGTGGCAAGTTGAGGGTCGGGGCGCAGCGCAAGCAGATTGCCCCCTGCCGCCACATAATCATGGAGGGCACTGATTTGCCCCTGGGTCAGTGGCCCGGGGGCAAGCATAACCAGGCTATACACACTCAGATCAGTGGCATTTAGCCGACCGAACGGCGCACTCTGCCAACCCAAAAGCCCTTCCGCACGCAGGATCTCGGCCAGATAGGCACTAAAGTCGGGTTGGGCATAACGATTTGTCAGGAGCACCACAGGAACCTCCGGCACGGGTGGGGTATCAGGCAGGGCCGAGGCGAAGCTCTGGGCTGCTGGCAAGGGTGGTGCCGCAACCCACTGCTCGGCTCCGTAGGCCAGACCACCTAGCCCTAATACGCCAGCGGCTCCCAGAAAGGTACGCCGACTCATCCGCCGCTTCACTGAGGTTCACCTCGTACCGGTTGCCCTTCGCTGATCGAGCCAGCTTCAGCATTTTCCTGAGCGTCGTGATAATCAGCATCGGCCTGATCAAGCACCATCACGGTTCCATCGGTTGCTCCTGGCTCAGCCGTGCTTTCTGCCGGATTGAGTGAAGGTGTGGTTGGGGTCACAATTACCCGGTTGGCTTGTGTTTTGGGCAATTCGAGCATGTCATCATCGGCATGCTTGCCATTGGCACTGCCAAGCAGGGCCTGGCGCAGTGGGAGCGGCAGCCAGGGCTGCTGCGAGCTAGGTTTGGTCGTGATCTCCTCTATGAGCATCACCGCACCAAGCAGTCGCTCTCCACCCGTACGGCTCAGCCGATAGCTACTCTGGGCGACATCGTTACGGCGATCCTGCTGTGGATCAACCGTCAGAATGACTCCGTCAACCAGTGGGGCGAGCAGGGCCGCATCAATGCCGCTCAGGGCCGAGGGGCCATCAAAAATGATAATGTCGGCCGCCCGGCTCAGGCTTTCGACCAGCGCTGGCCAGGGCAATGATGGCGGTAGCGGTCGTCCATCTGACCCCTGGTTGTGGGCCAGCAGCATCACATGCTTCAGCGGAGTCGCCTGCAAGTTTGACCAGATCTCGGCCACCCCGTTGATCATCACCACAGGTTTGGGGGCCTCGCCCGTTGTGCCAATCAGTTCGGTCAGGTGTGAGACTTCGGTATCAGCGTCAACTAACAGTACCCGGTAGCCCGAGCGGGTGAAGAGTTGGGCCAGATCCACGGCCAGGGCACTGCGGGCTTTTGATGAATGGACACTCGTTACCAGAATAGTCTGTTTATTCTGGGTGGAGCCAGCCAGCACAATCTGGGCATGGGCCTCGCGCACCGCCAGTTCGCGCAGCCGGGCGCTCTCGTTCGGCAATTGATACAGCGGTTTGCGTCCCGGCACTAATCCCAGGGTTGTCAACCCAAGACGGCTGCGCAGGTCACTCGCACTGCGCCAGCGATCATCAACCAGTTCCAGCACAAAGACGGCGATCATTGCCAGCAAGAGACCGCCGCCTGCGGCCAGGGCAATCGTGAGGCGACCCTTCGATGGCAGGGGACTCGTAGGGATGCGGGCTGGCTCAACCACATTCAGACTATTGACCACACTGCTGTTCTGCAGCCGGACCAGCTGGTTGTAGGTGTCCTGCGTACTCTGGCGAGTGCGTTCGAGTTCCTCAAGCCGACTCCGTACTTCACGCAGATCGGCGGCCCCAACCACCTGGCTCTGCAGGGCTCGGGTCTCGTCAATGCTGCGTTCGATACTTTCGAGACTGGTTTGAGCCTGGGTGAGTTGCTCGTTAATCAGGAGACGTTGCTCAGCGACCTTCTCGGGCGAATTCGGACTGTAACGCACCAACTCTTCGGCAATCGCCGTTACGATTGCGGCAGCCCGCTCGGGGTTTGTATCCGTGATCGTCAGTTCAATCAGACTGGCCTGGCGGTTGACACTGGTCGTAAGCATATAGGTATTGATCACCTGCCAGGGAAAGGTGAGCCCGAGCCGCTCGGTCACAGGGCCAAGGATTGGCTCACGTTTGGCAATCTCGGCATAAAAACCGGTCAGCGCACTACTAATACCCATCAGTTGGGCGTCAGGGGTGGGCGAGTTAAGCGTATCACCCACCATTAAGGTCGTGCGGGCGATATAGTATTGCGGTTGGCGTGCGACGAGCAGTGCGGCAACCCCGGCTGCCAGGGTCGTTGCAATCAGCAGAACCCACCACCAACGTAACAGTATCCGTAGATAGTTCCAGATCTCGTGAAAAGTCAGCATGAGGCAACTCAATCCTGCGCCGTAGCGCACACCCTGGCTTAGCGAGAGGGGCGCTACCCCCACCGTGTTATGGCACGAGCACAAGTTCACCTTCGCCGAGGTCACCAAGCACCTCGATCCGATCACCTGTGACCAGGCCCAGTCCAACCGCAACCCGACGGGTGTCGGTTCCATCCTGCACGATGACATGTGTTCCGCCGTCACGACGAATCGCCCGGGCTGGCAGCAACAAGACCCCTTCGCGCGTGCCGAAGTTGGCTTCGATCCGTGCTGCATCACCGATGACCAGGTCAAGTCCGGGGGCGTTATAGGCTACATTCAGGCTTGGCCCACTCGCTAGGGGATTAGCCCCCACTGCTGCCCGCTGTACCGTACCAGTTACGCTGCGCTCAGGGTAGCGTGCAAAGCGCAGTTGCACCTCGGTGCCGACACTCAAGCGGGCTAACTCAGCTTCACCGATGCCCGGCACACTCACCTGAAGCCCGGAACGATCCATGATGCGAATAATCGGTACTTCGGCCTGGACGGGGAAACTGGTTAGGGCATCAACTGCGGTGATGATGCCATCAAACGGGGCGTAAATGCGCCGTGCTTCAATCTGATTTTCGATCTCTTTTACGGCTAATTGAGAACTAGCCAACACTTTGGCGAGATTGGGATCGGTACTGGCCTGCTGGCGGGCTGCTTCGAGCGCGATGCTGGCCAGGCGTACCGTACGTTCGGCTTCGGCTAGTTTGAACGGATCAGGCGTGGCCAGCATCGCTCCAAGCGTCGCCTGTGCCAGCAGCAGATCGGCTTCGGCGGCCTGTACCGCCGCGATCTCGTTGCCACGGGCGGTATCCAGATCGATCTGAGCCAGGGCTACTGCGCTTTCGGCACTGCGCAGTTGGGTGGTAAGCTCGGCTACCTGGCTGCGCAAGGCATCATTGGGCTCTCGCTCCAGCCGTACCACTGCCTCACCATAGCGCTGTTGGATGCTGGTCAGGGCTGCTACGGCATCTTTCATCGCCCGTTCGGCCCGTGACTTGAGGGCCGAGGCATCGTTGCGGGTACGGGCCAGGGCTGCTTCGGCGCGGGCCACGGCGGCGTGCGCTTTCGCCAATTCTTGCGCTGGTGGAGGGGTACGCAGTTCATCGAAACGGGCCTGGGCCGCCTCCAGCGCGATCTCGGCGTTGCGGACGGCCAGGTTTGCGCTATTACTCGCCTGACTCAAGGCGATCTCATCCTGCCTGGCCACCTGAATCGCCCGGTTCAGTTGCTCACGGAGCGTGCCAAGATCCAGTTCGGCCAGTAACTGGCCCGCCGTTACGGGTATGCCCGCTTCGGCATACAGGTTGCGTAACACCCCATCCTGCCGAAAGGCGAGCTCGCGCTCCAGCACTGGTGCGACCCACCCATTCAAGCTGACTTGATCAGGGAGTACCACCCGCTCGACGGCGACCGTCTCAGGGGTGGGTTCGTTGGCCGGGGTCGTGGGGCTTGCTGCGGCCACAACCTCGATGGTTGCGGTCGGTGGTGGGCTCCAGGGTTCAGGCGTTGGTGCGCCAACCAGAGTACCAACACTACAGCCGGCCAGGCTCAGGATAAGCACAAAAGCCCCACTTTTTGCAAGAAGTTGCTTTCTCATCTTGCGTATCGCATCCTCGTTATGTCCCGGGCCAGTTCTGAGCGATTGGCTGGATCTAAGATCCAATCGGTTGCCGCCAGCAGATCGGTGGCAACATAATCGGGTCGCCAGTGGGCGAAGGCAGGTAAGTCCAGTTGTTCCTTGCCTCGCCCCGTGCGTACCAGGATGGTCTGGCAGCCTACCGCTTTGCCAGCCGCAATATCGGTCAAGGCATCACCAATCAGATACGAACGAGTGAGATCGAGCCCGTATTGCTGGGCCAGACAGGTGAGCATCGCACTGCCAGGTTTGCGGCAGGCACAGCCTTCGTCGGGCCGGTGGGGGCAGTAGCGAAAATCGTTGATCACGCCGCCGTGGCGTAAGGCCAGGGCCTGCAACCGTTTGTGGATCTCAACCAGTTCGACTTCGCTCAAGCGTCCATGGTTGATCGCGGCCTGGTTGGTGACGACAAAGATCGGCCAACCAGCTTGGGTCAGGCACCGCAGCGCTTCGAAAACCCCACTGATTGGCTGCAATTCCTGCCAGGATTTTACATAATCGTGACGATTTTCGTTGATCACACCGTCGCGATCAAGGAAGAGTGCCTGCATTGAATAACCTCCAACCTTCCCTCCAGACCAGATGCTGCGCACGCTGATGATCGGCGGTTCACTGATACCGCTGTCCATGCGCATCATGCCAGGTTCTGTTTGGGTTGTCGAAACAGTACCGAATTGGTTTAACAAGCTGATAAATCACACGAGAAGGGGGCTGACAAGATTGTTACTCCAACCCTCTCCCCCTTTTCGAACGCCTGGTACGCTGGTAGGATAGCCTGGACGCAGGTGCTTATGCACGCTATCTGGTTGGCTTATTTGCCGCTAACCCGGGGGGGACACAGCGGTTCACGAGGGGGAAGATCATGATTATTTCGCGAACGCCCTTACGGATCAGTTTTGCCGGTGGAGGGAGTGATCTGGCCGCTTTCTATCATCATGAACCGGGTGCGGTTGTGAGTATGGCAATTGATAAATATATCTATATCACGGTTAACAAAAAGTTTGATGACCAGATTCGTGCGAGCTACTCGATTACGGAAATCGTTACCCGGCTTGATGAGTTGAAGCACGAGTTGATCCGCGAGAGTATGCGCATGGTAGGATGTGAGCGTGGTGTCGAGATTACCTCGATCTCAGATATTCCCTCGCAAGGCACCGGGCTCGGCTCATCAAGTACCTACACGGTTGGTTTGCTCAATGCACTCTATGCCTTCCGGGGTCATTATGCTGGGGCCGAACGCCTGGCTCGGGAGGCCTGTCGGATCGAGATCGAACGTTGTGGTGCGCCGATTGGCAAGCAAGATCAATACATTGCTGCCTATGGTGGTCTCGAACTGATCCAGTTCAACCCCGATGAAACAGTCTTTGTTGATCCCGTGATCTGCAGTGTGCGCACCCGGGCCAGCCTGCAACAACACCTGCTGATGCTGTACACCGGTGCAACCCGTCAAACTGGTACTGTCTTGAATGAGCAGCGCACCAATACTGAACGTGATGCCGCCAAACGCCAAAACCTACGGCGTATGGTTCAGTTGACTTATGAATTGCGCACCGCCCTGATGCATGATCAGCTTGATGCCTTCGGCGCGATCTTGCACGAAGGCTGGATGCTCAAGCGGGAATTAGCTTCGGGGATTAGTAACCCGCAGATTGATGCCTGGTACGAGCGCGGACGGGCCGCCGGGGCTCAGGGCGGCAAGATTCTTGGTGCGGGCGGTGGTGGCTTCTTGCTGCTCTTTGCCCCGCCGGAACGCCACCAGGGCATCTGCGCGGCGTTGCCCGAGTTGCGCCCAGTAGCAGTTGCACTCGAACCGCAGGGCAGTAAGATCATCTACGTAGAAGAAGGCTCACCCGGATAAGGCTATCCCGAAGAAGGCTTGCCCATGCGCCTGATGCGGATCTTGATTCTTGTGCTGTTGCCAGTGTTTTTGTTGAGCATCGCCGCCGCAACAACTACGCAGCGAGTCTATCTGCCGCTCGTGCTTACGTCGCCTGCTCCGCCCCCGCCAACAGCGTCGCGGTACCGGATCAATGTTCCATACTTCCCTAATCCGCAGCTCAGTGAACGCTTTGGTGAGTTGGCAATCTTCTGGTTTGGCCAGGTTGACCAGACCCGTAACTACGCCGATGTGCGGTGGTGCCGTCTGTGGCGCTGGCCTTGATTTCTGGACTGAATGGGGAACTTCGAGCCGCGATGCGGGGCGCGGTGATTTCAACATCCAGAACCAGTCTGATCTTGCCGACTGGCCTTGCTTCTCGAAATACTATGTAACCTTCCCGCTCAACAGCTTGCCGCGAGGACGGGTCGTCGTGGAGGCACGGCTCATCCTGCACCACTTTGGCAATGCACAACCGTCAGACGCCAAACCCTCATTGATCCAGGTTCATGTGGTCGAGCACGATTGGGACGAGCAGCGCCTGACCTGGAACAATGCGCCCCTTGCCAGCGAGAATGTTGGCGCGGGTTGGGTGCCACCCCTGCAGGCTACCGCTCCCTGGCCTGGGATTCCACGCGAGTTTGAGCTCAGTCGGGCAGTTGCGGCAGCGTATGCTGCGAATCAACCACTACGCCTGGTGCTCTATTCGGCCGATAGCGCCTACCACAGTGGCAAGTACTTCGTCTCTTCTGATACTGGCGATTGGAATGCCGCAGGCCGCCCAACATTGATAGTAACTATGAGGCAGTAGCTGGTTGCAAATGGTTCATTTCGCTCAGCTTTATCAGGGCCGAGATCCAGGCCGTAGGCTTGTCACCTGACCACAACTAGTGCAGGTGCGCTCTTCGTGCCCATCAGGCCGGGGCTGCCCGTGATCAGGGAGGCGCTGGCCGCAGGCACAGACATAACCAGTGAGCCGCGCCGGGTTGCCGCGCACCAGTCCATAATCAGGGACATCGCGAGTGACCACTGCGCCAGCCGCGACCATTGCAAAGCGCCCAATCGTTACCCCGCAGATGATCGTTGCGTTGGCTCCCAGGCTGGCCCCATAACCCACCAGGGTTGGGGTTACTTGCCAATCAGTTCCTCCCTTCAATGTTCCGTCGGGGTTGATCGCCCGCGGCACTTTGTCGTTGGTAAAGCAGACATGCGGTCCCACAAACACCCCATCCTCGATCACGACGCCGTGAAACACCGAAATATTGCTCTGGAGTTTTACCCGGCTCCCGATGTGTACCCCCGCATCCAGGTAACACCCTTTGCCAATGATGCTCTCGGCCCCGATGCGCACTCTCTCGCGCACCTGGGTCCAGTGCCAGATTATGACGCCCGCCCCGATCTCTGCCCGGCTATCCACACTGGCGGTGGGGTGAATTACCGGGGGTCGCTGATCGCTGTGCATGGCTAAGCCTCCTTCGTAATACCTGTCGCTACCGTAAGCCTCAGGCCTAACAGAATCCTAAATTGGCGTAGTACGCTTGCAACCTCACGATTCTTCCTTTGGCAAGCCCGTAGATTGGGTCTGATTTGGCAGCGAAACCGCCACAACGCACGCAACACACGGGTATGGGGTGGCATAGCCAGCCCATACTCCCGCCGCCGGAGGCGGATTTTGCACGATCCTGCTGGCAACCCACCGCTTGCCGCATCCTGGGAGCGCGAACGTCCCGTTCGCTCTGGTCGGATGCGGGCGGGACGCCCGCGATCCCAGGGTGGTGCTTTATGCTTTACCCCAAGCGTGAACACGTACCCTATCCTCCATCCTTGACAGGACTCCTGCCGATCTCTACCATGCATATGCAGCCTCTGAGGATCATGATGCTCTTTTCCCGGCTGGTCGTCCACCCAGGGGTGGCACGGCCCGCTTACCTGTAGCTGCAATCCAGCGCGTTGGGCTGTTTTATTGTATTGGTATGCCTCCTCAGGCTTTTGCTTATGATGACCGAAATCACCATGCTTATCGGGGCCTTGCTGGTGCTACTCAGCATCCTGGCAACCCGTACTTCTAGTCGCCTGGGGGTGCCGGGTCTGCTGATCTTTCTTGGCATTGGCATGCTCGCCGGATCAGACGGCCCCGGTGGCATTGCTTTTGCTGATTACGCCTTTGCTCAGGCGATTGGCGTCGTCGCCCTGGTCTATATTCTCTTTTCGGGTGGTCTCGATACGGATTGGCCGGCGATTCGACCGGTGCTGCTGCAAGGCATTGTGCTCGCTAATCTGGGGGTCTTGCTGAGCGCTCTCTTGATGAGCGGCTTTGCAGTGCTGATCCTGGGCTTTGATTGGCAGTTGGCGTTGTTGCTTGGGGCGATCGTCTCGTCAACCGATGCCGCAGCTGTCTTTTCGGTGATGCGCGAGCGCGGGGTCAATCTGAAGCATAACCTCGAACCATTGATCGAGCTCGAATCGGGTTCAAACGATCCCATTGCGGTCTTCTTAACGGTAGGCCTGGTCGGCCTGATCATGACCCCCGGATCCTCGTTGCTGAGTCTGGTGCCAAGCTTCTTGTTACAAATGGCCCTCGGGGCCGGGGGGGGCTGGCTCTTCGGTCTGCTGATCGTCTGGATTGTCAACCGGGTGCGGCTGCAGCAAGAAGGCTTGTATGTCGTTCTGACCCTGGCGATGACGCTTTTGACCTACGCCGCCACGACGTTAGCAGGTGGCAATGGCTTTCTGGCAGTCTATCTGGCCGGGATTATCGTGGGCAATCGCAATCTGGTGCATAAACGCAGTATTCTGCGCTTCCATGATGGAATTGCCTGGCTAATGCAGATCGCTATGTTCCTGGCCCTGGGCTTGCTAGTCTTTCCTTCGCAATTGCCGTCGGTGGCGCTAAGCGGCCTGCTCGCGGCGTTGTTTCTGGTCTTTGTGGCCCGCCCCCTCAGTGTATTTGGGGCCTTGATCTGGTTTCGGCGCTCGCCGCGCCAGATTTTGATGGTGGCCTGGGCAGGATTGCGCGGTGCGGTGCCAATTGTGCTGGCAACCTTCCCGCTGTTAGCGGGTGTGCCCGGGGCCTACCTGGTCTTTAATATTGTCTTCTTCATCGTGATCGTCTCGGTGCTCCTTCAGGGCATGTCAATTGGCTGGGTTTCCCGTTTGCTTAAGGTGAATGCACCGCGCCCCGAACCTCAACCCGCCCATGTGTATGTCCCTGATGTGCGTCTGACCAGTCGGATGATGGAGTTGACCATCCCGGGCGAGTCGCCCCTGGTGGGTAAGACCATGCTCGAATTGGGCCTGCCCCGTGGTGTGCTGGTGGTACAGATCCAACGCGACGAGGGTGTGCTGATCCCCAGTGGCGGTACCGTCTTGCAGGCTGATGACCATCTGCTGGTGCTGGCAACCCCCGAGACGATGCCCGCGCTCGAAGAATTGTACCGCGAGGCGGGGGTCCAATTAGCGAGTGCGCTGCCGCCCCCGCGTACCGTCGAACCCCGTCAACAAGCCGCCAATGGTTGACGCACCGCCCAAGCCGGGGTATAGTGACCGCGTTAGCACTCATCGCTGTTTGCCTTTTGCACGCCCCGTCGCGTGTTGCTCGCCCCGCAGCCCCTGGCGCACGCATTGTCGTCGTGTTCCGCCTGCGCGGGGCTTTTTTGCACCGGGTTATACCGCTTTGGGTTTTAGCTTTTGGCTTTTGGATTGCGCCGCAGGGCAGCATAAAGCCTTATGCTCCGTTAGGCAATGCTGCATCATCAACGGTAAGTGGTATGAGGGCAACGGTTCGGTGCACTCACTGGGTTTTTTCGCTGCTCTATTCTTCGGCTTTGGCTAAGTCTGGATAAGGAGGTACGGTCGTGACGATCAACTGGGACGAGAAGTACGCCCGCGAAGGCTTGACCTTTGATGATGTTCTGCTCATCCCTGCCCATTCGCAGGTGTTACCTGCCCAGGTTGATGTAGGAACATGGCTCACGCGCAAAATCCGGATCAATATTCCGATTGTGAGTGCCGCCATGGATACCGTGACCGAGCACCGTTTGGCAATTGCGCTGGCCCGCGAGGGTGGGATCGGCTTTATCCATAAGAATATGCCGATCGAGCAGCAGGCCGATAGTGTGCGCCGGGTCAAACGCTCCGAGAGTGGCATGATTACCGACCCGATCACGCTGCCGCCGGATCGTACGGTGGGCGATGCATTGACCTTGATGGCCGAATATAAGATCTCGGGGGTGCCGATTGTTACCAACGAGGGCGATCTGGTGGGCATTATCACCAACCGCGATCTGCGCTTCGAGGATGACCCCACCCGTCCAATCAGCCAGTTGATGACCAGCCGCAATCTGGTCACGGTGCCCGAGGGTACAACCCTCGAACAGGCCCGTGAAAAGCTGCACGAGTACCGCATCGAGAAGGTGTTGGTCGTCAATGGTCGTGGCAAGTTGACCGGTATGATTACGGTCAAAGATATTATGAAGCAGATCGAACACCCCTATGCCGCCAAGGATGACCGCGGGCGTTTACGGGTGGGGGCCGCGATTGGTGCTGGCGGTGATTATATCGAGCGCGCTACTGCCCTGGTGCGGGCCGGCGTGGACGTGTTGACGATTGATACCGCCCACGGCCATTCGCAGGGTGTACTCGATGCGGTGCTGCGTCTGCGTGAAGCCTTCCCTGATGTACAATTGATTGCTGGCAATGTCAGTACGGCGGCTGCCACCATCGCCCTGATCGAACGTGGGGCCGATGCGGTTAAGGCGGGCCAGGGGCCGGGTAGTATCTGCACCACTCGAGTCGTGTCGGGGGCTGGCATGCCCCAGATTACCGCGATCACCGATTGCGCCCGCGCCGCCGAACGCTTTGGCGTGCCCGTGATTGCTGATGGTGGGATCAAGTATTCCGGCGATATTACCAAGGCGCTTGCCGCAGGGGCCAACAGTGTTATGATCGGCTCGCTCTTTGCCGGTACCGAAGAGAGTCCCGGCGAGACGATCATCTACGAGGGCCGCTCCTACAAAACCTATCGTGGCATGGGCTCGATCAGTGCCATGTCCAGGGGTTCGGGCGACCGCTATTTTCAGACCAATGTGAGCGAGACGCGCAAACTGGTCGCCGAAGGCATCGAGGGCATGGTGCCGTTTAAGGGTTCACTCCAAGATACGGTCTTTCAGATGGTGGGTGGGCTGCGGGCTGGTATGGGCTATGTGGGCGCGGCGAGCATCGAGGAATTGCGCCGCGATGCGCGTCTGATCCGGATCACGATGGCCGGCCAGATCGAGAGTCATCCCCATGATGTGATGGTCACCAAAGAAGCGCCAAACTACGGGGGACGTTAGTACGCCATGACTACCATTCCTGAGGGTTTTGCGCCGCTGGTGCCCGCTATGGCGGTGGCCCATGCCCGGATTCTGGCTGCCCTGACCGAGCATGGGGTTCCCGTACCCGACTATCCACGCCAGTTGCCCGATCCGCGGCTACGGGGCTGCGCTGCCGCCCGGGCCTATCCGATGCAGGGCGTGCTGAAGTATCACGGTCTGGCCGATTGGACCGCCCGGATCGCCTTCTTGCCCAGTATTTCGGTCAATAACGATGCCGCTCAGACCGTTACGCTGGTCGAGTTTGATCCGGCCCTGCCGACCGATGAGGCCACGCTGGGTGGGCAACCGGCCCAGGGGCGCGAGTTGGAGCGGATCGTGCAGACCTTGGACGCAGTGCGTGCGTTGCGTGGGGTACGGGTCGCGGCACGGGTCACCACTCGCAATCTGCTCAAGTCACGGGTGGCGGGCAAGGGGCTGGGTACCAGTGCAGCCGGGGCTGCGGCGCTCGCTGCTGCTGCCGTGGGTGCCCTGTACGGCCCCGAACTGGTGCGCAACACCCGCTTCCTAAGCACCCTGGCCCGCCTGCTGGCCGGTTCGGGCTGTCGGGCTGCGGCGGGCGGGCTGGCGCTCTGGCTGAGTTACCCCGGCCTGGCCCACCAGGATAGCTTTGCGGTGCGGCTTGATGCTGAAGGCCAACTTGATCAGGTGCGCCTGATCACCGTGCCGATCGACTCGCGGGTGGGCCTCAAGACCGAACAGGCCCACCACGATGCCCCGCAGAGCAGTTTCTTCCAGGCCTGGATGCTCAGTCGGGGTGACGAAATTATCGAGGGTTTGGCGGCCGCACGACGCGGCGACTGGCGCACCATCGGTCAGTTAGCTGAACTCGATAGTATGCGCCTCCACGGGGTCACGATGTCGGGTTCGCGTGAGCACAAACTGATCGGCTGGGAGCCCGAGAATATCACGCTGTTCCGCATGTGCGATGATCTGCGCCGCCAGGGCATCCCGGTCTACGCCAGCACCGATACCGGGCCAACCGTCGTCTTGATCACCCACCGTGATCACGAAGCGGTCGTTGTGGCGGCGGTGGCGGGTCTTGGTCTGGGCCTCGAAACTGTGCAGGGCCGGATTGCTGGCCCGGCCAGCCTGATTGATCCTGATGAAGCGCGGGATTTGTTGCAGGTGCCGTAGGTGCTGACACCCTGCGTTGGGGGGGCCGTGGGCCGCCCGCCGTGCCCCCCCACCCCACCACCATAAAAAATCACATCCACAAAATAGCAAACACACCC
>JBLWKA010000048.1:12220-36445 GCA_048381555.1 Oscillochloridaceae bacterium umkhey_bin13 | reverse complement strand
GAAGCCACCACACCCCACCCAAACCACTCATGCACTATGCTACAATGCTGGCAACGCGGCACATGAGGTAAGCCCTATGACTGCTCAACCTAAACCCTTCATAACCGAAGTTTCCTATCTTGAGCTTGAACGTCAAAGTACGCTCAAGCATGAGTATTATGCGGGTCAGGTCTATGCAATGGCTGGTGCCAGTGAGCAACACAATCTGATTGCGCTTAATATTGCCGCATCATTGCACGGTCAAGTGCGCGGTCGCACTTGTCGTGCCTATCCAAGTGATATGCGGGTTAAAATCGCCAAAACGGGCTTATACACCTATCCTGATTTTACGATTGTATGTGGTCAAGTGCAGTTTGTTGATACAGTCAAGCGTGATACTATCATCAATCCAACGGTGATTATCGAGATTTTATCACCATCTACTGAGCGTTATGATCGTGGCATGAAGTTTCAACATTATCGTACGCTTGATTCGTTGCAAGAGTATCTCTTAGTTGCGCAAGATAAATATCATATTGAGCGTTTTGCGCGTCACGAACCACATGAATGGGTCTTCTCCGAGGCGCTCGGGCTTGATGCGATCATGCCAATTCGCTCGATCCAAGGCGCATTGACTCTCCGCGATGTGTATGAGCAGGTATCGATTGGGCCTGAACTCACCCCAGGCTTCAGCCCCGATCTCCCCAATCATGACGAATAGCCGGGTCAGAGCGAAGCTTGTTCGCCCTGGCCCGGCTACCAACGCGGGGATCCTACAACCCAGCCGCCTTGCGCAGCGCTTCGGCGCGGTCGGTGCGCTCCCAGGGCAGATCCAGGTCGGTGCGCCCAAAGTGCCCACCCCGGGCGGTCGGCTTGAAGATTGGGCGACGCAGATCAAGGTCACGGATGATCGCGCCGGGACGCAGATCGAAGACCTCGTTCACGGCCTTGATGATCATCTCGTCGGCGACCGTGCCCGTGCCAAAGGTCTCGACACTGAGCGAGAGTGGTTTGGCGACGCCGATCGCATAACTGACCTGCAATTCGACCCGACTGGCCAGGCCCGCCGCCACGACGTTTTTGGCGACCCAGCGCGTGGCATAGGCGGCGCTGCGGTCAACCTTGCTCGGATCCTTGCCCGAGAAAGCCCCACCGCCGTGGCGGGCGACCCCACCATAGGTGTCCACAATGATCTTGCGCCCGGTCAGGCCACTATCGCCCATCGGGCCACCCACCACAAAGCGCCCGGTCGGATTGATGAAGATCTTGGTCTGGTCGTCCAGCCAACCCTCGGGGATCTCGAGCTTGATCACCTGCTCGATCATGTCGGCCCGGATCTGGGCCTGGGTCGCCTCGGGGGCGTGCTGGGTGCTGATCAGCACCGTATCAACCCGCACCGGCTTGCCATAACTGTACTCAACCGTGACCTGGCTCTTGGCGTCGGGGCGCAGGTAGCTCAGGGTGCCGTCGCGGCGCACCTGCTCGATCCGCCGGATCAGGCGATGGGCCAGCGCAATCGAAGCGGGCATCAGTTCAGGGGTTTCGTCACAGGCAAAGCCAAACATCATGCCCTGATCGCCCGCCCCGACCGCCTCGACCTCGTCAACCATCTCGCCAGTTTTGGCCTCGAGCGCCTGATCAACGCCCATGGCAATGTCGGGCGACTGGCCATGCACCGCGACCATCACGCCACAAGTGTCGGCGTCAAAGCCAAACTCGGTGCTGGTATAGCCAATCTCTTTGACCGTGCGGCGCACGATCTCTTCGATCGGAATATAACCCTGGGCAAAGGTGACTTCGCCGAGTACCACGATCAACCCGGTGGTGGTGGCGGTCTCGACGGCGACGCGGGCCTTGGGGTCGTGATCAAGAAAGGCGTCCAGAATCGCATCACTGATCTGGTCGCACATCTTGTCGGGATGGCCGCTGCTCACACTCTCGCTCGTAAAATAGAAGCGCGGCGCGCTCGTAAAGGTATTGCTCATTGCAAATCCTTTGGTAGTGCCTGCAGAAACGGCGCTCATGCTTGTTTCTGCAGGCATAGTTCCTGAGAGAACCCGGTTCTCCCCTAGCTACGTGATGATCTTGCGTAAGGTCAGGTCTTGGCTGCCTGGTCTAGCAATCCAAAATCGGCTTATGCCACGGAGCCAAAATGCTCGCCCATGTCATTCCGAACGCAGTGAGGAATCTGCACTGATCTGCATGGAAGATCCCTCACTTCGTTCGGGGTGGCATTGCGGGCGCGCGGGGTGACATTGCAGGCGTGCGGGATGACAACCCCTGTTTCTCCTCAAACCACTGGCAGACGGAAAGCGAACCTCCAACTGGCGTACTATCGGCTATCGGCTATCGGCTATGAGCCCTACGTGCCTTCCTGCCAACTGTTCAGATAGGCTTCCTGCTCGTCAGTCAGCACATCAATTGCCACGCCCATGGCCCGCAGCTTGAGGGCGGCAATCTCTTTGTCGAGCGCTTTGGGCAGGGCGTGAACGCCTACCGCAAGCTTGCCCTGATTCTTGAGCAGGAACTCGCCGGCCAGGGCCTGGTTGGCGAAGCTCATGTCCATCACGGCCGAGGGGTGGCCTTCGGCGCTGGCCAGGTTGATCAGGCGGCCTTCGCCCAACAGGTTGATCTTGCGGCCATCGGTCAGAATATACTGATCAACAAAGGCGCGGGGCTGGCGCTTCTCAGCGGTCATGGCCTCCAGCGCCGGAATGTTGATCTCGACGTTGAAGTGGCCGCTATTGGCGATCACCGCGCCGTCCTTCAGGGCCTCGAAGGTGTTGGTATCGAGCACATGCTTGTTGCCGGTGGCGGTGACAATGAAGTCGGCCATAGGCGCGGCAACTTCCATCGGCATGACCCGGAAGCCGTCCATCATCGCCTCAAGTGCCTTGATCGGGTCAATCTCGGTGACGACCACATTGGCCCCCAGGCCGCGGGCGCGCTCGGCGATACCACGGGAGCACCAGCCGTACCCGGCGACCACGAAGGTCTTGCCGGCCAGCAGAATATTGGTCGCCCGGATCAGGCCGTCAAGCGTGCTCTGGCCAGTGCCGTAGCGGTTATCGAACATGTGCTTGGTATCACTATCATTGACCGAGATCACCGGGAAGGGCAAGACACCCTGGGCGGCCATGGCCTTGAGCCGAATCACGCCGGTGGTGGTCTCTTCGGTCGAGCCGAGCATGCTGCTGATCAGATCGGGGCGATCCTTGAGGATGCCACTGACCAGGTCGGCACCATCGTCCATGGTGATCTGCGGATTGTGATCGAGGGCAGCCTTGATATGCTGGAAATAGACCTCGTTGCTCTCGCCCTTGATCGCATAGACCGGGATCTCTTCGTAGGCGACGAGTGCGGCGGCCACATCGTCCTGAGTACTGAGCGGGTTCGAAGCGCAGAGCACGACATCGGCCCCGGCGGAGGCGAGGGTGCGCATCAGGTTACCCGTTTCGGTGGTCACGTGTAGACATGCACTGACCTTAATCCCGGCTAGCGGGCGCTCGCGCTCGAAGCGCTCCTTGATCAAGCGCAGCACCGGCATCTCCTGCTCGGCCCACTCCATGCGCTTGCGGCCCTGCTCGGCCAGGCTCAGATCCTTAATGTCGTACGGTGTGGTGGTCATTGAAGGGATACTCCTTACGTTTGGTTAGGCACTCTGGGTTATATCAGCCAACTCCACGGGCAAATCTGCCCCGAAGGATTCGCGGTAGCGGGTGGCAAACTGTGCGCGCAGATAACAATGTTCCTGGCAGCCCCGGTGTTCGATTGCATAGGCCGCCGCGAGGGCCGCCACGCGTCCGGTGACCCCGAGGGGCAGGTCACGGGCGATCCCGAAGGCGAGTCCGGCCAGGTAGGCATCACCCGCCCCGGTGGGGTCAACTACTTCGCGGATGGGGGCGGTTGGAATCGTGGCGGCCAGGTGTCCATCGGTATAGATCAACGAACCCTGTTCGCCCCGCGTGATCACGGTCAGGGGCACGCTGGCAATCAACTCCTCTTCGCTCATGGCGAGCTTGCGGGCCATCATGCCAAATTCGTAGTCATTGCCAATCAAGACCCGCGCCCCGCGCAGGCCGGTCTGGATATGCTCGGCTTCGAGCCGGGGGGCCTGTTTGCCCGGATCAAAAATGTAGGGAATGCCGAGTTGCTGGCACTCGATAGCATAACGTTCGATGGCCTGGGGCGTGGTCGGCGAGATCAGCACCAGATCCGAGCCGGTCAAGCCCCGATTGGTGAGGGTGCTCAGATGGTCGTGGCTCATGGCTCCGGCGTAGAAGGCCACAATCTGGTTATTCGCGCGGTCGGTATTGATAAAGCAGGACGAGGTGAACTCATGGCTGATCAGACTGATGCCCGTGGTGTCCACACCTTGGGTTTCGAGCCAGGCTCGATACTCGCCAAAATCGTGACCGGCCGCCCCCACCAGCAAAGGCCGCTCGCCGAGCAGAGCTAGGTTGTAGGCGATATTGCCAGCCACCCCGCCGCGCATCTTGCGCATCGAGTCGACCAGAAAGCTGACCGAAAGCATATGTGCCTTCTCCATCAGCATATGGTCTTTGAAGTAGCCGGGGAAATCCATAATATAGTCGAAGGCAAGCGAACCAGTCACGACAATGCGCACAATCGGTACTCCTTCAGGTAGCAAGCTGATAATGGGCCTGGAGCAAGGCAGCCACGTTGGCACACAAGCCTGCCGCATGACTGGCCTCTTCGGCCTCCAGATGACCGAGCCGTCCGTTGGTGCTGATCAGGGCCGCCCGACTAAGCTGGACTGGGGTGAGTCCGCTCGCATCAGCCAGATAAGCGACACTACTAATAAAACGATGAGCCAGGGTTTCGGCGCGTTCCTGGGCCAGATCTGCCGGATCATTCGGAATCAGGCCCCAACCCAGGCTCCCGCCACGGTTCAGGTGTTCAACCACGAAAGGCGCAGCCTGGATCAGGTCGGCACTATGTTCGTAGGCATCAAAGAAGATCACATCGGCGGGCAGGGCCACGAGTTCAGCCCAGGGTGGATTGCCCGCCACACACAACCCACACGGCCCCGGAATCTCGCTGAGCACGCGGGCCAGCATATCGGCCCCTTCGCGCCAACTGAGCGGACTGAGCGGGACGCCCAGCGCATCTAAAAACGGCTCATCAAAGCAGATCACGACCCCACTCGCTGCGAGCGCAAGCTGATCGCGGAGCCAGGCGGCGCGCAGCACTAGATGTTGCACCAGGGCTTCGCGCAGGGCCGGGTCGTAGGCCAACGGGCGCTCGTCGCTATCAACCAATTGGAGCGCCAGGCTGACCGGGCCAGTCAACTCGGCGCGCACACAATGCGGGCGCTGCAACTGGCGCAGCGTTTCGGCAAGGGCGGTCGCCTGTTCATGCGGCAGGGCGGCACTGGCCCGTTCGCCGCGTAGATACGCCAGGCCCAGCCGACTGAGTTCGGTTTCGGTCGTAGGGTTGGTCAGACTCCCCCGTTCCCGTTCCGCATCGAGGCTCAGGCCCGGAAAGCCAACGGCGGCCAGGCTCAGGGCCGCGTCACGGGGATCACGCTGACTAAGGGCCAGATGGGTCTGTCCCGCACGAGCAAGGAGCGGTGCGCCAGCACGGGGGGCCGCTGCACAGGCGGCGGGCATCGGCAGGGGCCGTCGGCGCGGGGCCTGCGTGCCAACGAGGCTTGGTGTTGTCATCAGGAGGCTGACTCCTGTACGACGGTACGCAATCCTTCCGCAAACGGCGATCTGATCACGCCGCGTTCGGTAATGATTGCCGTAATCAGGGTATGGGGTGTGACATCGAAGGCCGGGTGTGCGGCAACTACCCCGGCGGGCGCAATCGGTTGACCACCCAGATGAGTCACTTCTTCGGTTGAACGCTCCTCAATCGGGATCAGATCACCGTGGGCCGTTGCCAGATCGATCGTCGAAGAGGGTGCCGCCACATAGAACGGAATGCCGTGGGCCTGGGCCAGCACCGCGAGACTATAGGTGCCAATCTTATTGGCTACATCACCATTGGCGGCAATCCGGTCGGCCCCGACGATGATACAGTCTACCGCGCCGCGCCGCATCATAAAGCCAGCCATATTATCGGTGATCAGGGTGAGGGGCACCCCGGCCTGCTGCAACTCCCAGGCGGTCAGGCGGGCACCCTGTAAAAAGGGCCGGGTCTCATCCACCCACACATGAATCGTGCGGCCCTGACTAAAGGCGGTACGAATCGGCGCGAGTGCCGTCCCATAGCCAGCAGTCGCTAAGCCTCCAGCGTTACAGTGCGTCAAAACGCATCCGCCTGCTGGAATCAGTGGCGCGCCATGATCCCCGATCGCGTGACACATTGCCAGATCTTCGGCCAGAATCGCATTGGCTTCGTGCAGGACGTGCTCGGCCAGAGCCGTAACCGTGAGCGCGGGATGCTGTGTGGCAGCCTGTTGGGCGCTGGCAAGCACCCGTTGGGTGGCCCAGGCCAGATTGACCGCCGTCGGGCGTTGGGCATCAAGGACCGTTTTGGCGGCGGCCAACTCGGCCAGCAGCGCCTCCAGCGTTGTCGCCCTACTCTGGGTTGCCACCAGGGCCATGCCATAGGCGGCGGTACAGCCAATTGCTGGGGCACCCCGGACAACCATAGCCTTGATCGCGTGGGCAACCTGGGCCAGTTCGGTGCAGCGTACCGTTACCTGTTCGTGCGGAAGGCGCAGTTGATCAATCAGGCAGACCGCGCCGGCTTCCCACCAGATTGTGCGTAACTCGTCGCTCATCTCATTAAAAAAGCCGCTCGCATAGCGAGAGGCCCCTCCAGCTACTCACTCATCTCTCGACAGTACAATTACTGCCGCTGGAATTGGCACCGGGCCAGAATTACGCTTCGCGGCTGCATCGTGGTAGCCGTGATCGTACCATGTGGTGGTTGCCGGGCTTCGTCGGGCCAGTCCCTCAGCCCATCTTGATGAGGATCTGATCGTGCCCCCATCCGTGAATTGGGGCACAGCTTGGGCGCGATTATAGCATGCAACTGGATGGGCGGCAACTAACCCTACCCCAACACCTTGACTGGCCGCCATTGGCTGCCTTGCCGTTGCAATACGGCGATCAAGGCCCCGGCGGGATCGTGGGCGCGGGCCTGTTCGCCTGGTAGTTCGGGCAGATCAATCGGCAAGCCATGACGAATGCGCGTGGCCGCAGCCTCGTCCAGTTGGACCACGGGCCAGTCGGCAAGCGCGACTTCGGGCGGCAAAAGCAGCTGGGGCAAACGATCCGGTTCAGCCATCAGGGTCTCAAGGGGTAGCGCCTCAGTCAGCGCAAATGGCCCCACGAAGGTGCGTGCCAGGCTTGCCAGGTGCGCACCGCAGCCCAGTGCTGCCCCCAGGTCACGGGCCAGGCTCCGAATATACGTCCCTTTGCCACAGACGACGTTCAGTTCGAGTTGGGTTGGCCCCAGCCAGGCCCACGTCAAGGCATGAATCTGCACGGGGCGGGCGGGCAGATCAAGCTGCTGGCCTTCACGGGCCAGTTCATAAAGCCGCCGCCCTTCATGGTGCAGCGCGGCGTACATCGGTGGCACCTGCATAATTGGCCCGCGCAACGCAGCAACGGCGGTCTCTATCGTCTGATCAGCAAACCCTGGCACAGGCCGCGTAACCAGAATCTCGCCCTCGGCATCATCAGTCGTGGTGGTCACCCCCAACTGCACCACGCCCCGGTAACCCTTGCGTGCTTCGCTCAGGTACTCGATCAGGCGGGTCGCGGCCCCAAGTGCCACAGGCAAGACTCCCGTCGCGGCCGGGTCAAGCGTGCCGGCATGGCCGACCTTGACCTTGCGCCCCGCCAGCCGCCGCACCCGAGCCACCACATCATGCGAGGTTAAGCCCTGGGGTTTATTGAGATTAAGGAAACCGATCACGAAAGCGACCGCAACGTATGTTCTGAGGGGGGCGGCTCTGTAGGGATGCCTACCCGTTGGTGAAGTTCACGCGCTAGCGATCGATAGAACACAAGTCGTTCCTCGGGAGTCTTTCCTTTTAATTGTTCATAGTGGTGTTCACGAATTTTTCGAGTCAGCACAATCGTGTCAATCGGTTGATTCGTCACGTGCAACCTCCCTCGGTGAGTAAATAGCAAGGTGCGAACTCAGGGTCAAAACATCCCCCAAGGACTGACGTGTCGAGGTAGACTCGTTGTGGTTTCATGGCTTATCCTTACGAGACTTTATACCACTAACTCCCGCAGTACCGCCAACACTGCCGCTTCGGCCTCGTCAAGGCCCATGGGCAAGCTTGCCCCGGCGGCCTGGGTATGACCACCGCCACCCCAACGTTGGGCTACGGCAGCCACGTTGATCCCCGGCACCGAGCGCAGGCTGACCTTGACTGTACCGTCGGCACGCTCTTTGAACAGCGCACACACGCGCATGCCAGCGATGCGTTGCAGCCGTCCCACTGTATCATCGGCGGCCTCATCATCGGCGTTGGCCGCCGCAAGGTGCGCTTGGGTCACTCGAGTCCACAGTAACCCGCCTTCGCGTTGCACCTCAGCCAGGGCGAGCGCACTCAGGCGGGCGGTACTCTCGGGCTGGTTAAAATAGATCGCGTCAATGATCATGCGATGGTCGGCCCCGGCTTCGAGCAGATCCGCCGCCGTGCGCAGGGTCTGGGGCCGGGTCGCACTGGTCTGGAAACTCTGGGTGTCGGTGGTGACGCCAAAATAGAGGCAGGTCGCCGCCTCGGGAGGCACCGGCCACTCCATTGCCTGCAACAAACGAAAGAGCAGGTCGGCATTCGAGGCGGCCTGGGGATCGATCAGGTTCAGGTGCCCGGCCCCATCGTTGGTCACATGATGATCAGTGATCATGAGTGGGCCGGCCAGCAGGGCCGCCAGGTGTTCTTCGGCGATCAGACCGACCCGGTGCGGCGCGGCCGTATCAAGCATCCAGATCAGGTCATAGGCGGGCAGGGTTTCGCCGCGCTGGTAGACGTGCATCGCGGCACTGGCGGGCAGCACCAGGGTATAACTAGGCGCGGGCGAGGCCAGCAAGACATGCGGGTTTTTGCCCGCAGCCTGGAGCGCGTGATAGGCCCCCAATACCGAGCCAATCGCATCGCCATCGGGATTGATATGGGTCAGCAGCAGGATCTGCTGCGCCTGCTCAAGCTTGGCCCGAAACGCCGGGGCCGCCGCATGGACGTCAGTGTAGATCATAGGATTGCATACCTTTATTTGGTGAATACTGTTTGCCGAGAGGTCACCACAGCGACACAGTGGGCCTGGGAGCACATGGTTCTCCCAGAAAACCCGCCTCGGTAGCGAGCGTCAGCGAAGCTACCGAGGCACCAAAAACACCTCTAACGCGGTAAGAGCCGGTACACAGTATACCCCGCCCGCTTTTTGATCTCTTTGAGGCGCAAATCGTGGCGCGGGCCGAGCCGCGGGATCAGGTGATTCAGGCCACTGACGACCACAAACCAGTATTCGCCGCCGGGGGCCAGGCAGGTTAGCGGGCCAAGCACAAACTCCTGTTCGATCGCCAGGTCGCCAATCTTGGCGGGGATGTTTGATACGATCAGATCGTAGGGGCCGGGTGGGACGTGTTCTAGCCCGACGCTGCCCTGAACCTGGGCATTGGTGACGCCGTTCAGGGCACAGTTGGCCTGGGCATAGCGCACCGCCAGCAGGTTCACATCGGCCATCAGCACCTGGGCGCTGGGCCAGCGTTTCGCCAGCGTAATGCCGAGCACCCCCACGCCACAGCCAAGATCGAGGATCTGGGTTGGGGGTTGGGCCGGTTCGAGGGTGCGCAGTAGCAGGTCGCTCCCGTCATCAACCTGGAACGACGAAAAGAGCGTATGGCCTACATCGAAGGCCAGTTGCTGACCACGATGGCTGTAGGCCAGCCGCTTCTTCAAATACGGATCAGCTTCCACCGGCTACTCGTCCTGGGGATCGAGGCGCGGCGGATTGGCACGGCGCTCCTGTTCGACCTGGCGCAGCACCTCATCAATATGCTGGCTATAATCGAGCGAGGTGTCGTGAACCAGGCGCAATTCGGGCACAAAGCGCATATGGTTCATCTCTTCGGCAACCCGACGGCGCATAAAACTGCGTGCCCGCAAGAGCGCCTGCATCGTTGCGGCCCGCTCTTCGTCAGTGCCCATCACCGAGATATAGACCGAGGCGTGGCGCAGATCCGCAGTGACCTTCACCCGCGTCACGGTCGCAAAGCCGATCTGCGGATCCTTCAGTTCATTCTGGATCACCGATCCAAGGATCTGCTGCATCGTATCAGCCACTTGTTGCAGGCGTTGTTTACTCATAATGCTTGTTCCATTGTGCAACCGGGCTGACCCTGGTTGCACAATGTCCTGTACGCCCAATCTGATCGCGGAAACGTTGCTCCAGAGCACGCAGTAGACTCGGCATTGTCCTTCAGTAAGCTTTGCAGCTTTGCGGCTTTGCGCGAGCCTATCGGCAAGGTATGCGGCTCAAAAACTCCCTTCGACCCGCTCCTGGCGATAGAACTCCATATTGTCACCAACCTGCACATCAGTGAAACTCTCGACGACCAGCCCACACTCGTAGCCGGAGGTCACTTCACGGACATCGTCCTTGAAGCGTTTGAGGCTACTGAGCTTGCCGTCGTGGATCACGGCTCCATTGCGCAGCACGCGCACACTCTGGCCGGTGCGGGTAATCTTGCCATCGGTGACATACAGACCGGCCACAACCTCACGCGAGGGCAGGCGGAAGGTATTGCGCACATCGGCAAAGCCTTCGACCACCTCTTTGAAGGTGGGGGCGAGCATACCGACCATCGCCTTCTTAATATCATCGGTCAGTTGGTAGATGATATTGTAGAAGCGAATATCAATCCCCTGTTGTTCGGCAGCACGGCGGGCGGCCGGGTCAGGGCGGACATTGAAGCCAATAATGATCGCCTGCGAGGCCACCGCAAGGTTGACGTCGCCTTCGCTGATCGCCCCTGTCGCCTTGTGGATGATGCGGATTTGCACCTCGGACTGCGATTCGCTCAACTGCTTGAACTGGTGTTCAATCGCCCCGAGCGATCCCTGCACATCGGCTTTGAGGATCACATTCAGATCTTTGACCTGACCCTGTTGCACCTTGCTGAACAGATCCTCAAGACTGGTGCCCCGGCCGGTGGTGGCAATCGCTTCCATGCGGGTCTGGCGCTGGCGCTGGGTTGCAACCTCACGCGCAATCGTCAAGTCGTCCATGACTTGCAGAATATCGCCAGCCTGCGGCACCCCTTCCAGCCCCAGGATCTCGACCGGGGTCGAAGGTTCGGCATACCGCAGCCGTTTGCCACTATCGCTAAACATGGACTTGATCTTGCCCGAGACGCCCCCAACCAGCACATTATCTTCGGGGCGGAGCGTACCATTTTGGATGAGCACGGTTGCGACCGAGCCACGGCTCTTATCGAGTTCGGCTTCGATGATCGTGCCGACGGCGGGCGCATTGGGGTTCGCCTTCAGATCTTGCAGATCCGCGACCAGCAGGATCATTTCGAGCAAGCCCTCGATGTTGATCTTCGAGCGGGCCGAAACCTCAACCGAAGGCACATCGCCCCCAAAGTCTTCGACGATCACATCAGCGGCGGCCAGTTGTTCCTTGATCCGGCCTGGGTTCGCGGCAGGTAGATCGATCTTATTGATCGCCACAATCATCGGCACCCCGGCCGCCTTGACGTGCGCAATCGCCTCGCGGGTCTGGGGCATCACCCCGTCATCGGCCGCGACAACCAGCACCACAATATCGGTGGCCTGGGCTCCACGGGCACGCATCGCCGTAAAGGCCTCGTGACCAGGGGTGTCCAGGAAGGTGATTTTACGATGGTTGATCTCGATCTGATAGGCACCGATATGCTGGGTAATCCCACCGGCTTCGCCTTCGGCAACGCGGGCGGAACGAATCGCATCAAGCAGTTTGGTCTTGCCGTGATCCACGTGACCCATGATCGTGACCACCGGCGGGCGCGGGCGCAACTCATCGGCGGTCTGGGCGCTGAGCACGTCTTTGACACTCTCAACAATCCCGGCCAGTTGCTCCGGCACTTTTTCGATTGTCTCGATCGAAAAGTCAGCCGCAATCAGGGCTGCGGTCTCATAATCAATCTGCTGATTGATATTGGCGAGCACGCCACCCTTGAGCAGGGCCTTCAGGATTTCGGACGCCCCGATGCCGGTCGCCTCAGAGAATTCGCGCACGGTCATGATGCTGGGCAGTTCAACCGGGCCACGCGGACGCACGGGCACGACCGGGCCACCCCGTTGTCCGGGACGCCCACGCATTGCCAGGGCACCCTCGCGCTCCTCGGGGAAGCCCCCCGGGCGACCGCCACGGTTGCCACTGCCACGATTGCCACCTGATCGTCCACTGGCTCCACCACCGGGGCCGCGACTACCGCCGCCGCCACCGCCACCGGGACGACCGCCGCCGCCGCCGCCACCGCCGCCGGGACGACCACCGCCACCGCCGCCACCACCGGGTGGGCGACTACCGCCGCCACCACCGCCGCCGGGTGGGCGACCACCGCCGCCACCACCGCCGCCGGGTGGGCGACCACCGCCACCACCACCGGGTGGGCGACCGCCACCGCCGCCGCCACCAGGCGGACGACCACCGCCACCGCCGCCACCACCGGGTGGGCGACCGCCACCGCCGCCGCCACCAGGCGGACGACCACCACCGCCGCCGCCACCACCGGGGCCGCGACTACTGAACAGCAAGGTTGCTCCAAGGCGATCCAGCGGGGGAGTAGACAAATGTATTGGCATTACTCAATCCTTTCTCACCCGTGGGCCTTCCTGCTGGCGGCGCACGCCAGGCGGGGCATCAGCGGGCTCTCTACGTTCGGGAACCCCCTCCTCGGGCAGCGTTGTGGAATCAGAATGAGGAGGCGGTGAAGGGGAAAGTTCGGCGGCAAATTGGCTGAGCGTGGCCCGATCAATCGGGTCAAGGCTCTCAAGGCGCAAGGCTCGTTCGATAGCGCGGCGTTTCAGGGCCTGTTCCCAGCAGTGAGGATCGTGGCAGAGATACGCCCCGCGTCCGGCGAGCCGACTAGTAGGATCGAGCGCGACCCTCCCATCGGCGCTCCGCACCACCCTGATCAGGCCCCGCTTGGCGTCGTGACGCCGACAGGCGATGCAGGTACGTTGGGGAATATGTTTTGGTTTGGGCTGAGACTGCTTTGCCGCCATGGGCTCCGTCAATTACCAGGCGCTACGCGCTTATTCGTCACCATCACCAGTGCCATCGCCTTCGACCAGAATATACGAGGCGATCAGCTTATCATTGGCATAGATGTAGAGCTTCTGCGAGGTTGCGCGCAGTTGCACATTCTCGCCGATCAAGTTATTGCCAAGCGGGCCATAGCGATGGTTCTGGTACATCACTGTGGCATCAGGCCGGACTTTACGCTGTTCGACCTTGGCATTCGACAGCTCAACCTCAGTCTGAAGTTGTTCGGCCTCGGCATACCCACGAGCCTCTGCGGCTGCCCGTTCTTCTTCGAGTAGGGCCGTGGCACTCTTAATATCAATCCGCCAGCCGGTGAGTTTAGCCGCCAGCCGCACATTCTGGCCCTCTTTGCCAATCGCCAGCGAGAGTTGCTTGTCAGGGACGATCACCAGGGCGGCGTGATCGTCATCGTTCAGATGAACTTCGACGACCTGGGCTGGCGAGAGCGCATTGGCAATAAAATCCTTGGGGTTACTCGACCACTGCACCACGTCAATCTTCTCGCCATTGAGCTCATTGACGATATTCTGGATGCGGATGCCACGCATACCGACGCACGACCCAACCGGATCGATGCCTTCCTGGCGGGCGGCCACCGCGACCTTCGTGCGTAACCCCGGTTCACGGGCGATTGACTTGATCTCGACCGTCCCGTTATAAATCTCGGGCACCTCCATCTCGAAGAGGCGCATGATCAACTGTTTATGGGTGCGCGAGGCGATGAGGCGCGGGCCGCGGTCTTCGCGCCGGATCTCCATCAAATAGACCTTGAGGCGCTGGCCGTGGTAGTAGCGATCATTGTCCACCTGCTCTTTAGGTGGCAGGATCGCCTCGGCCTTGCCCATTTCGAGGATGACATTGCCCTTGGCCATGCGTTGCACGGTGGCAGTGATCAGTTCACCCTCTCGGTCCATATATTCGCCATAGATATACTCGCGCTCGACCTCTTTGATCCCTTGCAGGACAACCTGTTTGGCCGTCTGGGCTGCGATCCGCCCAAAATCGTGCGGCGTACTCTCGACCATGACCGTCTCGCCGAGTTGGACTTCAGGGCGAACCTTCACGGCATCGCTTATATCGATTTCGAAGCGATCATCAAGCACATCATCAACCACCTGCTTCTCGGCATAGACCCGTGCGACCCCGGTCTGGGGATCGAGTCGCACCGAAACCTCCATCGGAGGGGGATTATTGCCCAGGGTACGCTTGTAGGCGGTGATGAGCGCCTTCTCCATCACATCAATAATCGCCTCTTTGGGGATACCCCGCTCGGCTGCAATCTGAGAGATCGCCGTATAAAAATCGCTCTTCATAACCTTCGTTCTCGCCTACAACAAGAAAAAGTGGGTACTACCCACTTTTCCACAGCGTCCGGCACAGACCTGTTCCGGCAACACAACCATCCGCAACAGAGCGGAGGCTGGAACCAGGAAGCATGCTCAGCGTCGGTTCATCGCAGTGTCCCTAAGCGCTTGCCATCCGGGTGACACAGCACTTACACTCGTAGAAGGTGGGCCATTGGCCGACATGCCACAAATGTGGCCCATGCCGACACAAACGTTGACAGTATAGCACCTCCGATTCGCTTTTGCAAACCTGAGTAACGTTGCGCACCTGTATGTTCCTATCTTGCATGGTACAATAGCGCTGGTTGCGCCGATGTTGTCGCGACCAGCCGTCGCCAGGCTGCTCATTGTTGAGGAGGCTCTAATCAATGGTGCTTGAAGCCACACTTCCCGCGACCGAAACTCCGTTAGCGATTGCCCAACGTCAGTTTGATCTTGCCGCTGATCTGCTCGATCTTCCCGCTGGACTGCGTGGTGTGTTGCGTGTGCCCCAACGCTCGCTAAGTGTTAACTTTCCGGTTAAGCTTGATGATGGTAGTACCCGCATGTTGACGGGCTACCGCGTCCAGCACAACCTCTCGCGTGGCCCGACCAAGGGTGGCATCCGCTTCCATCCAGGTGTGACGCTGGATGAGGTGCAGGCCCTGGCGATGTGGATGACCTGGAAGTGTGCCGTGGCTGGTCTGCCCTACGGTGGGGCCAAGGGTGCGGTCGTGGTTGACCCCAAAACCCTGTCGCTTGATGAGATCGAGCGTATGACCCGGCGTTACGCCAGCGAGATTAGTTTGCTGATTGGACCCGAACGCGATATTCCTGCCCCTGATATCAATACCAATCCGCAGATCATGGCCTGGATCATGGATACGATTTCGATGCACCAGGGCTATACGGTGCCGGCCATTGTCACCGGCAAACCCCTGCACATTGGCGGATCCGAAGGACGGCTCCAGGCGACTGCCCATGGCATGTTCTACACCCTGGCCGAAGCCACCCAGCACCTTGGCCTCGATCTGCTGCGCGCCCGGGTGGCGATTCAGGGCTTTGGCAATGTTGGCTCCAATATCGCCTTGATGCTCTATGAACGTGGTGCGACCATCGTAGCCGTAAGTGATAGCCACGGTGGAATCTACCATCCCCACGGGCTTGACCCGGCTGCCGTGCTGTGCCATAAAACCGAAGCCGGGACGGTGCTGGGCTTCCCTGGTGCCGATCCTGTAAGCAATCACGAATTGGTTGAACTGCCCTGCGATGTGTTTATTCCCGCTGCCTTGGGCCATGTGATCAGTGCCGCAAATGCCCATCGGGTGCGGGCCACCGTGATCGCCGAGGCCGCCAATGGCCCAACCACCCCCGAAGCCGATGCGATCCTCTACGAACGAGGTATTACGGTGCTGCCCGACCTCGTTGCTAACGCTGGCGGTGTCACCGTCAGCTACTTCGAGTGGGTGCAAAGCCTGCAAGAATTCTTCTGGACCGAACGTGAAGTCAATGCTCAGCTCGAACGGGTGATGCGGCGTTCGTTTCAGTCCGTCTTGCATGAAGCCGAAACCCGATCCGTTTCGCTGCGGACTGCCGCCTATCTGCTTGCGGTGCGCCGGGTGGCTGATGCCGTGACAACCCGTGGCATCTATCCCTAGGAATGCTCTGTTGAAGGGTGTGGTGCGGCGTGGCTGTACCACACCAACCCCAAGGGTTGGCCCAGCGCAGCCTGCCTCTGATCACATTCCCTATTGACGTTTCAAAATATATAACTATCATATCTTCTATTACCCGAAGGAACCTAAGGGGTGGAAGATGGACTATTGCTGGGTAACGTCGCCCGCTGCACCATCGCTGAGCCATGATCCAGGATTGCCTGCGCCCCACGATCTGGTTTTGCTGGGTTGGGCCGGGGCACTTGATGCACGCGCCCAACTGCCCCAGGGCTATAGTCAGCGTCTGGCCAGTCTGGCCGCTCGCCTCGCTCGGGCACTCGGGCTTGATGAGGCCCAGATTGCCGATCTGAGCCGGGGTGCGCTGTTGCACGACCTGGGCATGATCCAGATTCCCGATAGTGTGCTGCGCAAGCCCGGTCCACTTTCAGCCGGTGAATGGGCGCTGATTCGCATGCATCCCGTCTACGCCGAAGAGTTGCTTGCTCCTATTCCGATGCTGCGTCCTGCCACGAGTATTCCGCGTTACCACCACGAATGCTGGGACGGGAGCGGTTATCCCTATGGGCTGCGGGGCCGCCAGATTCCCCTCGCTGCCCGCATCTTTGCCGTAGCCGATGCCTGGGCCGCCATGACTACCGACCGGCCTCATCGCCGCGCCCTTCCCCCCGAAGTCGCCCGCCAACAATTGTGTGAAGCCAGCGGTCGCCAGTTTGACCCGGCCATCGTCGAGGCCTTCTTGAGTCTGCGTTAGCTCCAATCCAAAATCTAATATCGAGCAGCGTATCTTTTCGGCCTCTGCTGCGGTATAGCTTATGCAAGCTGCATATCTTTACTCGCACAGGAGGCCCTATGAGCGACCGCGTTCTTTCCACCGCCACCGCCCGCGAAGCGATCACCGCCTTCCAGGCCATCGTCAATGGCCCGCTGCTCGAACAGATCAACCAGCTCAATAGCAAGGGCCAGATCCTTAGCCAGCCCAACAATTGGGATGGCCGCCTGGCCGGCGAGTTTCGTAGCCACTGGGCCGAAACTCATCAGCGCCTGCTTGTGATTCAGAAAAATCTGGAAGATCTGCGCCAACAGGTGCATCAGATTAACCAGAATATTATGCAGGCCGGCGGCAACATGTAAACCTGAGGCATGGCCCCTTGGCTGCCGCATTGCGACTCGTTGCCCACCGTCGCTTTGAGGGCGGATCGAAAGGTGTGTGATATACGCTTCGGACGAGATCAGGACGCCGCAGACTCGCCTCGGAGTCACCCCCTCTCCTGCACTGCGGGAGAGGGGGCCGGGGGGTGAGGGCGAATCACGTATCGCAACGCCGCAAAGCAGCGGCGGGGTAGGAACGCAGCCGCCTGCTCGATCATTGGGCCCACCATCGTATCAATCGTCCCACCACAAAGGCTTCCTATGCAACCGCTGAGTTCAGCCCGACCCGAGGATTTGGCAACCTATGCGCGGGCCGGTCACGCCGCTGGTGCCCGGCTCGAAGCTGAGGCCCGCCATCTTGATGCGGCGCTGAGCCCGTTTTTCGTGCGTTGCTGCGAGTATGCCGTGCCCCAGGCCCACGGTTTGGTGCCGCGCCTCAATACCTATGGCAGCCACGAGGCGACGTTGGCGACCGAGGTAGCGCAGGTGATGGCGGCGTTTCGCCAAGCCGACCAGTGTAGCGCCTTTGGGCCGTGTCTGAGCCCTATGCCCCCGGGTCAGGCACAACCGAATCCCCAGACCGAACGCTGGAACCGCGAAGCCCTGGCGCTGATGGGCGCGTTGCGCACGCTACGGGTCTTGATCCGGTTGCAAGGTCTGTATCCCGTCCTCGCCAGCCCGCTTTTTCGTAACCTGATCCTGCCGATTCTGCTGGCCCATGGTGGTGCGGTTGGCTTATTGGCCGTTGCCAATGGGCGCTCGCCCCAGTCTGATCTTGCCGCAACCGAGCCGTTTGATCAACTCCAAATTGTGCTCCAAACCTTCTGGTACGAGAGCATGCGCCACCTTGAACCGGCGGTCTTTCGCCAATTGGCGGCCGAACTCGATGCCCTCAATCTGCTTGTGGCCCAGCAGCAGGCGCGGGCCGAGGGCACTCCTCGGCGGCATGACCAACTCGAACCCCTGCGTGATCCGCGTGGCCCCATCCGCGAGGTCAGTGCCCGCCAGGCCTTTCCATTCAGTGCGCCCTGTGCTGATGGGCCGCTCGCCCCGTTTTATCCCTCGGCGGTTGATGCGATGGCCGGCGATCATAGCGGGATCAGCTACTTCCCCCGCGAACAGGTGCGCCTCGAACGCCTCAATGCCGCGAACGAGTTCCGGCTGAGCATTGCCGGCCTTGATACTAAAAAGCCCGCCGCAACCAATAACCTCGAAGCGGTCGCGCTAACGGCCCAGGGTGTGCGTGATGGCAACCACTATTATGCCGAAGTGCGTGCCCGTTTTCTGGCCGAACTGGCCCGGATTCCGCCCGGGAGTGTGCTGCATCTTCAGGGCCATAGCATGGGTGGCGGGATGTGCTTTTTGCTGCGGGGCGATCCGGTCGTCGTGGAACGCCTGAACGAGGCGCAGATCACGATTGGCAGTGTGATCACGTTTGGGGCTGTGCGCCCCCAGGGCCTGCCCGGGCGACCAGTTGCGCTGCCCGCTAGCCCCTTCGCCAATGCGTTGGAACGCAACTACGTCAATAGTGATGACAGTCTGGCCCGCAATGTTGGCGGCGGTCATGCGGGTGACCCCACCGTGATCATGCTCGAAAACTGGCAGATTGACGACCCCGCTGTGGCCCATAATGGCTATGACCAGCCCGCCAACTACCACGATCTGCCCAATGAATTGCTCGTGATGCCTTACCTGGTTGATCCCGCAAGCTACCAGGTCTATGCGCCTGCCGCTGCGGCGATCAGTTGGGCCAAACTGGAACCAACCCCAACCCCCTAGACGCTTATGCCAAACTATACCGATGTGGTCTGGGATCACGGCGTTGCCGCCAATGCCGCTGCGGCGCTCCATCGTGCCGCGTACGAGGTTGAGCAGGCTGCGGCTGATGGTGTAGCCGTTAGTCAGTTGGCCCGCGCCGCCTGGTTCGGGAGCCACCGGGCCGCCTTTGATTTGCGGCGTGAATATCTGGCTGGCCAGGCCCGCGAATTAGCTGCCGACTGTCGCTTTGCCGCTGCTGCCATTATGGCGGCCGACCAACGCGCCCGCGAGGAACAGGCTCGCCGGGAACGCGAACGTGAAGAGTGGGAACGCGAACAGGAGGAAGAGGAGCGTCGTCGCCGTGCTCGATCAAACCCTTAACCGCCCGCCTCGGATCAGGCCCCGTTGGCTCAACGAGGCGGTTGAATTGCCTGCCCCACCTGATCCGCCCACCCCGCCTCGGGTTGATCTGCTGCCGATGCTGGTGCCCCTGGCCGGAGCCGGGATCTTCGCCGGTACGGCTAGCCTCAATGGTGGCAATCCGTTGCTGATCGCCCTGCCTACCGGTAGTATGGCCCTGCTTTCGCTTGGGGCGGCCCTGATCGGCCAACGCAACGCAACCCGTCGTTCCCGCGCCAGCCATGCCGAGCGTTGTGCGGTGTTCGAGGATCTGTTCGAAGCCGGGCGCAGCCGTTTGCGCCGCCTTCACGAACAGGAACGCAGTGCCCGCCATGCCCTCTGGCCCGACCCGGCAGAGCTCTTGCTGCTTGCTGGGGCTACTGCCGGTGATGTCCCACCCGAACCTCGGCTGTGGGAACGACGCCCCGACGACGATGATTTCCTTGATCTGCGGGTTGGGATTGGTAGTCTGCCAGCGGCCAGTCGGGCGATTGTGCCAGCCCCTAGCCCCTCGGGCAGCGTAGACCGACGCCTCTTTCGTACTGCTGCCGAATACGCCACGCTCCAACAGGTGCCGATCAGTCTGCCTCTGACAAGCCTGGGTTCGCTTGGGCTGGCCGGGCCGATGCCCGCGATCACCGCGCTGGCCCGCGCGATGCTCTGGCAGGCTGTGACGCTCCATGCCCCTGCCGATCTGCGTCTAGCCTACCTGGGCCTTCCTGCTAACGCCGATCAGTGGGAGTGGTTGCGCTGGTTGCCGCATAGTGTGCCATTTAGTAACGACCCGGCCCCGTCGGCGCGAATGCTCGCCTGCCATCCCCTCGCCGCGAGTCGTCTGGCAAGCACGTTGCTTGATCAACTCAGCCGCCGTCGTGAGCAGCAGGCCCGCTCGTCGGCAGGCGCTGGGCCTGGCCCCCGTTTGCTCCTGCTCCTTGACGATCCCGCGCTCATTCAGCGGTTACCGGCCCTCGATGAGGTGCTGCGCCATGGGCCGAGTCTGGGCCTGATCACGTTGCTGCTGGCCCCTTCCTGGCCGCAATTGCCCGAAAGTTGTGGGGCCATGCTGAGTATCGAGGAGTACGGGGCCCGTTGGGTGGCCGCCGGAGGCCAATGGCCGCGGGAACGCTTTACCCCTGACCAGGCCGATCTGGCGCAGAGTGACCGCCTGGCCCGGCGACTGGCTGGCCTGCGTCTGGCCGAAGCCGGGGGCGCACAGGCGATTCCGCGCCGGGTGCGCCTCTTTGATCTGCTTGGCCTGAGCCAACAGCATGATTGGCAACTGCCCCCAGGTTGGCGCGAGCCACCCACGCGGGCCTGGCACCCTGATGTGCCGATTGGGGCCGGTCTGAACGGTGCGCCAATCTGCCTCGATCTGAATGAAGGCCAGCACGGGCCGCACGGGATTATCGCTGGTGCAACCGGGGCCGGCAAGAGTGTGCTGCTTCAGAGTTTGTTGGCCGCCATGGTTGCTACCCACGCCCCCGAACGGCTCCAACTCTTGCTGATTGACTTTAAGGGTGGCGCGGCCCTGATGCTCTTTGCGCCGCTGCCCCATACCACGGGCCTGGTCACCGACCTCGAAGGGCGCATGGCCGAGCGGGCGATGATTGCGATCAAGGCCGAGTTGCGCCGCCGCAAAACGGTGCTCGCGACGACCGCAACCAGCCACACCACTAAAGTTGAGCATATTGGCGACTATCGGACGCTCGCGGCGCGGGTTGGCTTGCCACCCTTGCCGAATCTGCTGATTGTCGTGGACGAGTTTGACGAGTTGGCTCGCAGTAATCCGGCTTTTGTGACCGAACTGATCCGCGTCGTCAAACAGGGTCGCTCGCTGGGTGTCCATCTCTTGCTCGCAACCCAACAACCCGCACGGGTGGTCAGCGACGAGATCCGCAGCCAACTCAGTTTCTTCCTGGCTTTGCGTTTAGGCGGGGCTGATGATAGCCGCGAAATGTTGCTTACGCCTGATGCCGCCTTTTTGCCCACTGATCTGCCAGGCCGCGCCTATTTGCGGGCTGGCGGCAAGCTGCAATTGCTCCAGGTGGCCCAGGTTACGGCCCCCTATCGCTCGCCCACCACCACCAGCACCGATGGCCCACAGGTCAGCTTTCTTCAGCATGGGCACGAACAGGTGCTGGGAGTGAGCGAACCCGATCCCGCCAGTCCCACCGCAACCGACCTTGATGTGCTGGTGCGCGCCCTGATGAGCATTGATCAGGCCCGGGATCCGGTTTACCCTGGTTGGCGGCCCCACCAGATTTGGCAACCACCCCTGCCCGCCCAGGTGCGCCTCGTGGATCTGAAACCCCAACCCGATCCCTCAACCTGGCTCTGTGCGCCTGTTGGGCTGCTTGATCTGCCGCAGTCTAGTCAGCAGCGGCCCTATCTACTCGATCTGGCGAGTGGGCATCTGGCCGTGATTGGCACCCCGAGCAGTGGCAAAACGACTCTCTTGCGGACCCTGGCGCTCAGTTTGGGCCGCACCCATGGCCCCGCTGCACTCTGGATCTACTTGCTTGATGCGGGTGGGCAGGGACTTAGTAGTCTGAGTGGTTTACCCCAGGTTGGTGCCCACCTTCAGGCCCGTGAAGGCGAACGGGTGCGTCGCCTGCTGCGCATGCTTGATGCGGCCATCCGTGAACGCCAGGAGTTGTTACGCAGCGCTGATCTGCCTGATCTGCCCGCCTATCGGGCGCGCCACGCTGATGCGCCGCCCGCCATCTTGTTGATCGTGGACAAGCTCGCCGTCCTGCGCGAAGAGCTACGCGACCCCTCGGGTGATGAGCCCTTGTTAGAAGCCCTGACCCGTCTTGCGCGGCTGGGGCGACCCCTTGGACTGCACCTGGTGATCAGTGCCGACCGGGCCAGTGATCTGAGCTACCGCCTGCTTGGGCTGTGTGAACACCGGGTGGTCTTACGTCAGGCCGAACTGCACGACTACAGCGATCTGCTTGGAACCCAGGTGACCGGGGGGCTGCCCGCAGGTCTGCCCGGTCGGGCCTTGGTACTGCATGGCGATGATGGCTCGCTTGAACTTCAGGTTGCGTTACCCGAAATCGTAGACGCACCCGGCTCGCCCCTCGACCAGTTGACCGATGATCCGTTGCGGGCCAGTGTTGCCGCGCTTGCCGCGCAATGGGCCAGTCAAACGGCGTCCTGCCAACCTCCTGCCACGGTAGAACTGCTGCCGGAGCGGATCAGTCTGGCGCACCTGGAGGCGGTCGTTCTGGATCAAACGGCCTGTAACGAGCCGCCTGGGCACTGGCTCTGTGCGCCCCTGGGCCGCGAAAGTGCCCAACTTGGGATCGCGTGGCTCCATCTGAGCCGCGAAACACCCCATGCTCTGATCTGCGGGCCACGGCGCAGTGGCAAAACGCGGGCCTTGCTCACGCTGGCGGCGATCTTCGCCCGTCGTTACGCTCCCACCGATCTCGGTTTGTACCTGATTGACGGGCCACGCGGGGGCTTAAGCGAACTGCGGAGCCTGGCTGCGACCCAGGCGTACGCCAACGACGATGCCGCCGCCGCCGATCTGCTGGCGATGCTGGTCGCCGCTCGGGCGGTAGGCGCGCCTAGTCGCCGCTTGATTCTGCTGGATGATTACCACCTGGCCCGCGAACGGATGCGCTCGCAACTCTTATCAAGCTACGGGGATCAGCCCCGCTTAATTGATCTACTGAACGAGATAACCCAACTGGGTGGGCAACAGGGCGAACATCTGGTCTTAACGGCCGGACTCAGTTATGCCGACGATTCCCTGTTGCGTGCCCTCGATGGGGGCCGCGCGGGCCTTATTCTAGGGCCGGGACGTTACGAGCCGGGAACCCGCCTGCTGGGGGTGAGCCTGCCCCTACCCGAGCAGCGGGGCCTCGAACAACCAGCAGGTCGCGGCATCCTGGTTCACGAAGACGAAACCCAACTTATTCAGGTTGCGAGTTAAAGGAACCGATCATGGCTGAAGCAGTTGCGAAATTGGCGGTCACCCTACACTGGCGCAATCCCGCCGGCGAGCAGAGCACCACGGCGATTTGTGATGATCGTGCGCCGAACGAACTGATCCCGCTGCTGCTCAACGGGTGTGGCATGCCCAAGGCTAGTCTGGGGTACCATTTACGGCTGGACGCGGCCCGCGGCCGTCGTTTAGCCGATGATCTGCCGATCAGCATGGGTGGGGTTCGCAACGGAAGCGAGATCTGGTTAAGCACCGATCTTCCCACCCGGCAGGTCTACTGCCTGGTAAGCCCGCCAACCGGTGGCGCGATCCTGATTCCCGCCGAAGGCATGACGATCCAGCGGGCATGGCTCCTCGCCCATCTCGCCTTGCTGAGTCCAACTGGGGGTTGCACTCAGCCAACGACCAGCCAAGAGGCCCCTGCGGACTACTGTTGGGTCTCGCGCCAGGGTCACTGTTTGATTGCACCCAGTATAGAGGGCTGGCAGGTCACCAGTTTGCGCGCAGATCGGGTGACCATGCTGAATGGGGCGCGGCTCGGCGTAGATCAGCCCACGCCGCTGCGGCATGACGACCGGTTGACCCTGGGCGAAGCCGGGCCAACCCTGGTCATCAGTTTGGTTGCATCGGCGTAGGGACGCAGCCCGCTGCGCAGCATGCGGCGGCCGTCGCGGCGGCTCAAAAACACAACCCCACCCGCAATATACCCCCTCACCAACCGATAGGCGTTGGGG
>JBLWKA010000048.1:0-12210 GCA_048381555.1 Oscillochloridaceae bacterium umkhey_bin13 | reverse complement strand
CCCCGCCGGTGAGGTTTGACGAGCGGTAGACGGGGGGCGCCGCGGGGCAACCCGGGGTCCCCGGTTTGGTGGCAGGGGGGTGGGTCCGCGGGGCGGGCGGACGCTGGCGGCCCACGCCGCTGCGTCTCTACAACACACCCACAGTCGAATTATCGCCGATCAGCATGCGATAGGCTTTGGGCTTGAGCGGACTACGGCCGACTTCAGCATTACGCCCAATCAGACTATCCTCAAGCCGTCCAGGGAGGCTACGGATCCGACTATGTTCCAGCACAATGCTATGCTCGATCTCGCTCTCTTCAATCAAGCAGTTATGATAGATTGACGTAAAGGGTCCGATATAGGCATTCACAATCCGGGTACGCTCACCAATAATGGCCGGGCCACGAATCGTCGAATTGATAATTTCGGCCCCGGCTTCGATAATCACCTTGCCAATCAATTGCGAGTCGCGGTCAACATACCCATTGACGGCAGGCTGAAGTTCATCAAGAATCAGCCGATTCGCTTCGAGCATATCATCTTTTTTGCCGGTATCGATCCACCAGCCATCGTGAATATAGGGAAAAACCGCATGGCCGGCGCTCACCAGCCATTGAATCGCATCAGTAATTTCGAGTTCGCCCCGGGGCGAGGGGTTAATGCTATGCACAGCCTCGAAAATATGATGATCAAACAGATAGATTCCCACCAGCGCGAGATCACTCTTGGGTTCACGGGGCTTTTCTACCAGGCGTTCGATGCGGCCATCATCGCTTAATTCGGCGACCCCAAACGAGCGCGGGTCGGTGACCTGTTTCAGCACAATCTGGGCATTGTAGTGACTATGACCAAACTGCTCGATCAGTGAGCTAATCCCCCCCTGGATGCAATTATCACCGAGGAACATCACAAAACGCTCATCACCCAGAAAGTCCTGACTGATCTTGACGGCGTGGGCCAGACCCAGAGGTGCTTCTTGCGGAATATAGGTAATCTTGACGCCCCAGCGGCGGCCATTGCCCACAGCGGCCCGAATCTCATCACCAGTATCCCCAATCACAATCCCGATCTCATCAATCCCCGCATCACGGATCGCCTCGATCACCCGGAAGAGCACCGGTTTATTGGCAACGGGCACCAACTGCTTGGCACTCGTATACGTAATTGGGCGCAGGCGGGTTCCCTTGCCGCCGCTCAACACAAGGCCTTTCATACCAACATTCCTTTCCGGGTGTGTGCATCAATGTTTGAATGCCGATTATACACCTGATGTGGACATCGCCGATAGACACCAATAGCGGCTCCTGCCATCCAAAAGCCGAAGGCCGGGCATAGCCCGGCCTTCGGCACGAGAAGAACTAGCTTCGTTTAGCGATAGGGGCGAATTGCGCCGACGTAGGTCTTCTGCCAGTAGCTACTCCAGATCCCCGAGACCTGGACGCCATAACGAGGGGTCATCGCGTGAACCATTTGACCGCCACCGATGTAGATAGCTACGTGCGAGATCCCGCGCCGCCCGCCGGTATTCGCAAAGAACATCAGGTCACCGGGGGCCAGATTGTTCATACTGCCAACCATCGCCCCGTGGCGGGTGCTGTACTGGGCCGCAGCACTGTGGGGCAGGCCCACCCCAAACTGGCGGTAAACGAAGCTGGTCAAGCCACTGCAATCAAAGCCCCGGCTCGGGCTACTTCCACCCCAGACATAGCGTGAACCGACAAACTGAACGGCATAGCGAGCTACATCACCACTGGCCGGAATATTGACCGGGGCACGTCCACCGCTTCCGCTGACTGTCGCCCGCGTGCGGCTCGGCAGAGCCGGAATATCATTCGTCACTGGGACACGGCGGGCTGCCATTGGCGAAATGCGTAGCAGATCCGAGAAGACCCAAGCCCGGGTACCATTTTCGAGCTGAATACGGTACCAGTCCTTGTGGCGAGCCAGCAGTTGCACATTGTTGCCGGCATTCAGCGAGCCAACCCGCTCGTAGGCCGAACCAGGACCACGGCGCATATTGACCGCATTTTCTAGGATCGTGCCCACCAGAGGCGGATTGGGATCGGGCACCGTCTGAGCGACGGGAATGCGCTCGATCACGCCGGGGCCAATATTCAGGAAATCGGTGGTAACCCAGCCGTAGCTCCGGCCATACTCAACCAGATACCAGCCTTCGAAGCGCTCGATCAGAGTAAGCTCTTGCCCGAGGCTCATCTTGGCCATGCTGACATAGTTGGTACCAGGGCCATCACGCAGATTGACGCCCTCTTCGCGTACAACCCCAACTTTCGGCGGCGGCGGGGGGGGAATCAGCTCGCTGGGTACCTGATGCAGATTGTAGACGATGGCTTCAGGAACATCCACCAGTTCGGCGGAGACCCAATAGATCGTCTTATCATCATCGCGGCGTACCTGGAGCCACTCCTCGTGGCGACCAATCACCTCGACGCCATCACCGCCATTGACGCGCCCGACCTCATCGTAGGCCAGGCCAGGGCCATTGCGGAGCTTAACCACATCACCCGAGATCATGGCCGGAACGATCAACGGAGCGAGCAAGGTGCTCCGCGCAGCCAGCGAGATCGGGACAGGCAGGGCATCATCATCACTCAGCGGCGGGTCACCGACCAGCGGCACCGGGCTGACGATACTGTTGTCGAGAACCACCGGGCCAATGCCAAATGGAGCCTCGATCAAAAAGTCACTGGTCTGGGTTGGGGTTACGGGCTGAGGACGGCTGGGGAGTTGGCTCAGCAGCAGCGCTGTTGGCACCGTTAGGGCCACAATCGTGTGCAGGAGAAAGCGAGTTGGGAGGAGCTTGAGCCAGGAACGAGGCGAGGCAGCAGTTTGGGTAGCGCGCCGACGAAATTGGCTGAACGAACGACTATGCTGTCTGTACCGATCGCGGCGCTGGGTGGCAAGCTGCTGCAGGCGTTCGACATCGTCACTCGGTAACGGCGATGATGTCTGGTTGCGATTAAGCTCGATCATGGAGCAGTACACCTCACTTGGGGGCACCTGTGACGCAGTTCAACCAGGAAATTGGTTCCTAGTGACACGCTCATGGTGTCTAGCGATTGGTATGGTGATGACACTGGATTGCAGGACTATACCATATGATCGCACGCACTGCAAGCGTCAGCTTCGTCTCAGGTTCACGGATTGTTGACTCAGCTTTAAGCACATCGCACGTGCAGGTTGGTCAACTGGCAGTGATGCTCGGCTGTGGATCATCCGCTTACCTGGACCGCACGGGCCCGGCGGCACGCCTGAACAAAAGTAAACGCAGTTTAAGATACTCCAGCGTTTCTGTCAATAGTACTTCACAAAAAACTCGATTTACCTGATTAGAATAAGGTAAACACCATAAGGTTGGTATGGCTTATCTGATGTTTCTGTAAATATTTTTGGTGCCAGACCTCGGCCAAACCCATCTGCGACATGATTGTCAGGAATGCACGCCTACGCCAATCAGCTAAGCTGAAGCCAGGCTGATGTTGGGTTTGCGAACCTGATAATGGTTGTCATCCGGCTGTGATACGGCGCGGGGCCAATCAAGGACTAGAGTACTAGAGGGCGAGCACATATTGCCAGTAGTTCAGGCTCGCCTGCAGCAAGATGGCAACGCTTGGGCGGCCCGCCAGAGGAGCCGCATAGGCTCGTAAGCCCTGATCCTGGGCAATTTTTACACTGGCCAGCAAGGCTTCGGGGGCCGTAATGATTAGCACACTCTGGGCACCCTGGGCCTGGGCGGCCCGTGTGACGGCCTGGGCTGCTACGCTGGTTACAGGTTCATCTGCGACCAAGAGGATTACCTCTTCGCGCATTCCTCGTTCGATCAATTGGGCCCGCAAGCCCTCGCGGCCAGGGCCAGCCACCAGAATTTGGGGCATCAGGCCACGCCGATAGAGGTCAAAAACCCGTTCGGCGAGCCCTTCGGCGGGGAGGCTGGCGGTCATGACTAGGGCCAGATCGGTCGAGCGTGCTTCGTCACGTTGGGCCTGAAGTGCTGCGGCCAGCATGCCCAACCCAAGCAGGGCCAGGGCGATCAGACCGAGCCAACCCGCCAACAGGGCCAGTTGCCAACTACCTTCACGCCCCGCCCGTGCCCACCAGGGGCCAGCCGTGATCATAGGTTCATCGGGCGTGCCGCTCATGACGGTTGCTCCAGTAACTCGGTGATGGTCTGACGAATCCGGGCTGCATCAAATGGTTTAGCGACCACAGCATCAACGCCACGTTGGTACGCCTCTTCGGGCAAAATCTGGTCACCCCATCCGGTAATCAAGACGGTGCGTAAGTGCTGATCGACCAGGCGGGCCTGGGTGATCACTTCCCAACCTGAAATCCCGGGCATGCCCAGGTCGGTGCAAAGAAGATCAAAATGTTCGCGGGCCAGGATCTCGATGGCCTCTTCGCCAGTTTTGGCTTCGGTGACCCAGTGGCCTAAGCGCATGATCATCCGCGCCAGCACTCGGCGCACGGCCTCCTCATCCTCGACAATCAAGATCCGGCGGGGGCCGGTTTCGGTCAGCGGTGCGACAATCGTCTGGCGTGAAGTCGTGATCTGGCGAATCGGCAAATAGATGCTAAATGTCGCTCCCGCCCCAGCCTCGCTACTGACCCGTATCTGGCCCTGATGGCGTTGGACGACCCCATAGACCATCGTCAGGCCCATTCCCGTGCCGGCTGCGCCTTTGGTAGTAAAAAAAGGATCGAAAATACGCTCGATCACTTCAGGTGCCATGCCAATCCCGGTATCACTGACTTCGAGCAAGACCGTTGGTCGGGCTAGGGGGCTACTTTGGGGGTTTAGGAGCTGAGTTCGCAAGCGCAACGCTCCGCCTTGTGGCATCGCATCAAGCGCATTGAGCACCAGGTTCGTTACCAGATCACGGAGGGCCGGGCCGTCACCCGCGAAGGCGGGAATTGTGCCTGGAGTGTGGATGACACTCATCGCTACCCCCCGTTGCTGCGAACTGTCGCGCCAACGCGGTCGGGTGATTGCAAGACTCTCGATCACGATCTGGTTCAGATCAACCAGTTCGTCGGGGAGGGTACGACTAGTCTGGGCAAAACTCTGTAAGCGCCGCACGCTCGCCGCCCCATCAAGCGCAGCCCGCTCGATTAATCGTAGCTCTTCGTGAAGCTGACCATCAAGCGGTTCATCAAGCAATAATTGGGTGTGGCCTAAAATACTAGCTAATAAATTGTTAAAATCATGTGCAATTCCACTGGTGAGTTCACCTAAAATGCGTAAACGTTCACTCTGCGCCAGGCGCTCCTCCGAGCGTCGTAGTTCGCGCTCACGCCGCAAATGCTCAAGCGCCAGACCGGTCTGACTAGCGATGGCCTCAAGCAAGTAGCGATCATCCTGGCTAAATGCGCCGGTACGTTCACTCTCGATTGCAATAATGCCCAGTAGCCCACTCTCCCCTTTGATCGGCACGATCAACTCGGCGGCGGTGCGCTCCAGTTGGGGATGAGCGACATAAAAATCGCATGTTGCTACATTGTTACTCAGAAAACTTTCCCCAGTGCGGATCACATGCCCGGTAATGCCACCACTGATCGAATAACGCTGCAAGCTACCAAGCTCGGCTGGGGTGTTGATGGCGCCGCAGGTTGCCGATACGGCGATCACATTGTCTTCCAGCAGCCCAATCATGACTTGATAGTAGCCAAATGTGGTATGGATCTGCCGTGTAACTTCGCCCAACAACGTTTCTGGATCGTGCAAGATGCTTAAACGCAGACTGATGCGGTGCAAAAGTTGCAACTGGCTGGCCCGCTCACGGGCTTCACGCAGCAACCGCTGATTGTTGATCGCCACCGCTACCTGGTCGGCAAAGTGTTGGGCGATCTGCACATCGTCGGCATTGAAGGCGTAGGGCGTCCATTTGTCTATAAACAAGATCCCAATCACCTGATCATTGACTACCAAGGGTGCGGCGATCCAGGCCCGGATCATGTGGCTGTCGGGCGAGGGGCGCTGCCAGGCTGGGTGTTGCTGCACATCGGGAACGTACAAAGCCTGACGACTCTCGTAGACTGGCCACGAAATCGCCCCCGGGCCCATATCAAGGATCACATCTTTGACATCAACCACAAAGCCCCGCCCCGCGACCATGCGGGCATAATACCGATGATAAAACAGGAAAATGCAACTCGAATCATAGTTAATCAGGTTGGCAAGCTGTTCCAAAATAAAATCGAGCAGCCGATCTTCGCCTACCATCGCATTGCAGGCGGCAGCTAATTGGCTCAGCGTCCGACTGAGCGCACTGCTGCGCTGTTCCTGCACAATCAGACGCTCATGGGCTAAGATCAAGGCGATCTGACCCGCTACAAATTCAGCTAACTGGATCTCGGTGGGCGGCCAGTAGTAGGGCGTGCGAGCCGCAATCAGCACTAACCAGCCCGAACGGCCATCCCATAGCTCGCACCGTACCTGCAATTCTTGCCCGTCAGGATTGCGTTGTGTGTAACGATCTTCGTCGGGGGCCGCCGGATGCCAGAGTGCCGGTTGGGGCCGTGTGATGGGAAAGGTCGCCAAACGGGTATAGCGCAAGTCGGCTCCCGGCAGATAAAAATCACCAGCGTGGAGCCCCAGAGTCGTAACTAGATCGGTCAGCATTGCCGTGATCGGAGCGCGATCACTTGGCCGGCGCCGCGCCTGTTGTGCCAATTGGACCACACGCTCGCGGGTGGTTGCATACCGCAACGAGGTCGCCGTGGCCGCATTGTCAATCGCAATTGCCGCATGGCTGGCGAAGATCTCGACCATCTGCACCGTCTGAGGGCTAAACAGTTCGCAACGGTTGACCCGCGCCAGATTTAACACCCCTACGGTGTGATCGCGCACCCGTAACGGCAAGACAAACAGGGTCACATGCTCAGAGGTGTAGCGCCGCACAAACCGTGGATCGCTGCCGGCATGGGCGGTATGCACGGCCTGGCCATGCAACGCCACCCAGCCAGCCACGCCCTCGCCCAACCGAAACGAAGGTGCATTGAGTTGCTCGTCGCTCAGGCCCAGCGCCGCCACAAACTCAAGCTGCTCCCCTCCCTCATCAATCAACATAATCGAGACAATGTCGGCATCACTTAGGTCGCGCAGCGCATGCAGGATGCGGTCATAAACCACACCCAGATCCAACGAAGAGCATACCAGATGACTCAATTCGAGGATGGTTGCCAGGTGATCAGCGCGTGGAGCCAATGTGTCCATAATAAGGGGGCTGTCCTGTGCGGCGCATGTTTCGCTGTGAAGTATCTATTATACGTCCTACCCGTATCTTTTTGGCACTTGTTACGGTATACCTGCTGAGACCATTCAGCCACGATCAGGCGACCGCTCGTTCTGCCGGCCCCCTGATCGTTACATGCCAGGAGAGAATCATGAGTATGGGTCAGGTCAAGGGAACCGTCAATACGGTTGAGTTGTTGGGTTGGCTCGGCAATGATCCCGAGATGCGCTTTCTGAATAGTGGGGTCGCCGTCTGTCGTTTTAATATTGCGACCAAACGCCCCTCGGGCCAGGATGCCGGGGGCCGCCGTGAGTACGAGACCGACTGGACCAATGTCGAAGCCTGGGACAAGCTCGCCGAACTGTGCAACAGTTATCTGCATAAAGGGAGCCGGATCCGCATTACCGGCAACCTGCGCACCGATAACTGGACCGATAAGGCGTCTAACCAGCCCCGTTCGCGCACCTACGTCCGTGCCGATAGTGTCCTGTTCCTTGACACCCGCCCAGGTCTGCCCAGCGAAGCCGTTGCTGCTACCGAGGAGATCACTGCGCCTGGGGTGGACGAAGACCCACCGTTTTAAGCCCCGTGTTCATGCTGCGCCTGGGAGCGCGGGCGTCCCGCCCGCAACCGCCCATGCGGGCGAGACGCCCGCGCTCCCAGCGGGTAGCTAGCGTTTAATACCAATTACGATTGATGATGCGACATTATCCAACCGGTTTTTTGGCTTTGTGCTGCCCAGCGTGGCAATCCACAATCCCCAATCTAAAATCCAAAATGGCATAAGCCCCGCTCGCGGTCTATGCTATGATAGCGGCCATATGCAAGCCCTTGCTTCACTTAACCCCGAACAGCGTGCCGCTGTCATTGCTCCGGTTGGCCCCGTGCTGGTGCGTGCCGGTGCCGGTAGCGGCAAAACTCGCGTCCTGACCCTGCGCATCGCCCATCTGATTGAACAGCATGGCGCGAAACCGACCCAGATTCTGGCGCTGACCTTTACCAATAAAGCCGCCAAAGAGATGCGCGACCGCCTCGGCAAACAGCTTGGCCGTGGGGTACGGGGGCTTACTGCTGGCACTTTCCACGCCGTTTGTGCCAAACTGCTCCGCGAACAGATTACCGGGCGGCTGGGCAACTATAGCGCCAACTTCTCGATCTATGCCGCCGACGAGCAACTCCAACTCGCAGCGGCGGCCCTCGAACAGACCACCGAGCGCCCGCCTATGCTGCTCGAACCCGATGAACTGCTGCGCCGGATTTCGCGCGCCAAGAGCCGCATGCTCACGCCGCGTTTGATGGCCCGCCTGACCGCTGATCCGCTCGATCGTTTTGTGGCCGGTTGTTATCGTCGCTACCAACGCGCCCTCGAACAGGCCAACGCCCTCGATTTTGATGATCTGATCCGGCTTAGCCACCAATTGCTCAGCGAGCACCCCGATGTGCTCGACCACTGTCAACAGCGCTGGCACCACGTCCTGGTTGACGAGTATCAAGATACTGACCCGAGCCAGCATGCCCTGGTTGAGTTGCTGACCCGACCCGGCCCTGGGCACCCGTTGCGCTCCCTGTTTGTGGTCGGCGATGGGATGCAAAGCATCTATGGCTTCCGCAACGCCGACCATAGCATTATTACCCGTTTTAGCCACGATTTCCCTGATGCCCGCGTGATCGAACTTCAGACCAACTATCGCTCGCGTCAGCCAATCCTCGATGCGGCCTACGCCGTGATCCGCCATAGTCGGGTTGTGCCCCCGATGGCCCTGCGTGCCGCCAGTACGGCCCTTACCGGCGAGCGCTGTGTCCTGATCAGTGAAGCTAAAACTGGCCGCGAAGAGGCCGAACAGCTTGCCCGCAGCATCGGCGAGTTGCAACGCCAGGGCCGTCGTCTGCGCGAAGTGGCAATCCTCTATCGCACTAAACACCTGAGCCGCCCGCTCGAACAGGCGTTACGCCACGCCCGCATTCCCTACAGTGTGCGTGGCAGTGTCGGTTTCTATGACCGCGCCGTGGTACGTGATGCGCTGGCCTTTTTGCGGGTGGTCAACAATCCTGCCGATAGCCTGAGCCTGAACCGGATTGCGAATGTGCCAGCACGGGGCTTGGGTGCCCAATCCCTCGCTACCCTTAGTAGTTTGGCCGCCGAACGGGCGCTTCCCCTTAGTCAGGTTTTGGCCCTTCCCGAAGCCCAGGCCAGCCTACCACCCAAAGCTGCCGAAGGAACCCGTCGCCTCGCTAATCTGCTGGCCCGCTGGCGACGGATGGCTGAAGGCACCACCCCGCCCGACCATCTGCTGGCCGATGTGCTTGAGCAAAGTGGTTATATGGCCGCGCTCGAACAACGTTTTGGCCCCGAAGATCTGCCCGAGGCCCGCGCTCATCTCCAGGAACTGATGGTCGCCGCCGAAGAACACACTAGTCTGCCCGATTTTTTGCAAGAGATTGCCCTGATTACCTCGGTTGACCAAAAAGAGGACGAACGCGATCAGGTGCAACTCTTAACTATCCACGCCGCCAAGGGACTCGAGTGGCCCTTTGTCTTTGTCACCGGTCTCGAAGAAAAGACTCTGCCCCACGAACGCAGTATGGGCACCCCCGAGGGCATCGAAGAAGAGCGTCGGCTCTGTTACGTGGCCCTGACCCGCGCCGCCGAACGGCTCTACCTGTCGTGGTCACCGGGGCGCAGTCGTGGCCAGATCCTCAAACCGTCGCGCTTCCTTGACGAGATCCTGGCCTATGGGCGCGAACGGGCTACGGCGCGATGATCACGCGGGCAACTTCGACTGCTCCGTCTGGCACCGGCACCCCGTTGGTGGTCACGAGTGGGCGCGCCCATGTCTCGGGATGGTACATCCCCACTAGGAGCCGGTATTCGCCGGGTAGGAGTCCCGGGGGCAGATAGAGATCATTCACATCTACGACGAGACTGCCGGGCTGCCAACTCGAGGTTGGAAAGCGACCCTGCCAGGGTGGGGTGTCGCGTTGGGTTGGTCGCCCGCCGTTGGCATCGATCAGATGGACAAAGATAAAATAATCCTCGCCCAATGGCTCCTTGACCTGCCAGAAGGTGCGTAACCCTAACACGCCACCAGGCCGCAAGGGAACCTCGGGGCGCAACGCGGGCGGGCTGCCCGGCCCCGAAGGATCGCCGAGGGCCACCCCGAGCAGGCGAGCGCCACCGACGCGGGTCGGGGCCGCCAAGGGTTGCGGCACATCGGCTGCACTCAGCCCGGTGGCGACCACAACCAACCGCGGTCCGGTCTGCTCATCCCGATTAAGCTGCGGGCCAAAAGATATAACCGGCTGCGCCAGCAACTCAGCATACGACGCGGGTGGTTCTAGCTGCCGCCAACGCGCCGACGAGCCTACCAGATAGGCATAGCCCTGGGCACGGTACCAGGCCAGATCATGCAGATCGAGCCGTTCAAACTCGCTCCAGCGCGCCTCCTGCGGGTCAGGGATTGGCTTCAGTTCGGCGGCGATGCGGCTACCCGGCGGCACTTCCGCGTCCACCCAGGCCACCAGTTGTTGGCGACTATCCCCGGCGGCCTGGCGTTGCAATTCGTTTAGGCTACTGATGAGCAAGGGCAGGGTCAGCGCCAGCGCCAGTCCAAGGCTCAGTGGCGAGCGCAAGCCGGGTTGGCGTTGCGTGAGCAGGCGCGGCAACTCGATCAGCGCCACCCCGATCGGTAGGCTACAGGCGACCAGGAGTGGCAACATGTTCTGCATAAAATGGGTTGGGCGCGAAAGGTGCAGCAGCAGCGAGGGCAACGCAAATCCGAGCCAGACCACCAAGACTGTGGGCCGTTGCCGCGCTAGCACGATCAGTCCCGCCCCAACTAGCAGACAGGCGAACCAGCCCAAGCCCCAGCCCCAGAAAAACTCGACATAACCCGCAACATTCCAGGCGCCCCGGTAGTGGCCGTTGCCACCGCCATAGTTGCCCCATTGCTCGCCAATCCCACCACTGACCTGTTGCCAACTCAGGAGCGCATAGGGCGTACCGGCGACAAAACCAACCATGGCTGCCAGCCCCGCCAGGATCAAGCGGCCCAGTTCGGTACGCAGGACGATCCAGCCCGCCCCGGTGCGCAAGCCTTGCCAAGCACGCACCAACGCAACCGTGGTGATCGCCCCGGCCACAATTCCGGCGTTGTACTTCGTCGAGGCTGCCAACCCGGCAAAGGCCCCGGCCACCAGATAGGCTTGCCAGCGCCCGTGATGCAGCGCCAGCAGCGCCGCCCCTAGACTCAGGGTTGCCATCAGGGTTGCCAGAATATCGGTGGTGGCCCATTGCGAGAACCGCAGATGCCAGGGTAACACAACCACGAGGATGGCTCCTGCCAAACCGGCCCCGCGCCCCCAACCGCGTTGCCCCAGGCTATAAGCGGCGAGCACGGTCATAGCCCCAAACAGGGCTGAGAGTTGCCGCCCGATCACAAAGAAGCCCGGGACCGTGGTTACGGTATGAGTCGTCAGTACCAGTTGATCGAGCGGCCCATAGATCCCGGCGGCTTGGCCCCAGCCATAATGGGCCTGGAACGCCGCCAATAATAGGTAGGTGTGGAACGACGGCTTCCAGAACCACTGCGGATTGGGATCGCCCGTGACTAGCATTGAAGCAGCCAGGTCAATATGCACTGGTTCATCGGGGTGATCCACAAACGGCAGCGCGTGATCAAGCGTCCAGAGCCGCAAAAGCAGCGCCGTAAGCGCCAAGGCGCTCAGGCTCAGCCCGAACAGCCATGACCAAGGTAGGCTGAGATCAGCCCGTTTGGGGCGCACTGCTGACAATGAAGGGAAAAGGGTCTTTTTCACGGTTGCCATCGTACCATATTGGGCAGGCCCAAGGTTTGCGGGCGGGGGGGGGGGGGGGCCCCCCCCCCCCCCCCCAAAAACCGCCCGGGGGGGGGCGCCCCCCCAAACCCCCCCCCCCGGGGGGCCCTGTTAAAACACACCCGGTTTGAAACACAACAGCCCC